>CAYHRT010000179.1:0-8288 GCA_964359085.1 uncultured Bdellovibrio sp.
CAAGCTTTAGATGTCGCGCAAGTTGCACAACGGTAAAGAGGAAGTCTCCCAGCTCTTCCTCAATTTTTTCTGGATCATGTTCTGTACCCTTAGTCTGTATCTCTACTTGTAATTCTTTCCATTCTTCTATAACTTTCTCTGAGACTTGTGTGGTATTTTCCCAATCAAAATTGATTTTTTCAGAAATCTTGCCAATCTTTAAAGCTGCCAACAGTCCAGGTAATTTCAGCAGATCATCAGGAAAAATGGACGTGGGATGTTTATTTTCTTTTTCCTTTTCATCTGCCTTGATTTTCTGCCAATTTTTCTCCACATCTAAGGCGGTTTCAACTTTTTCATTTGCGAATACGTGGGGGTGACGGCGTATGATTTTTTCTTGTAGCTGTTGTGCCACATCTTCAATTGAAAAGGCACCACGCTCTTCAGCTAAAATACTATGAAGATAAATTTGGAGCAAGATATCGCCCAACTCTTGTGACATCGAGAGATCATCCGATGTTGCAAGTGCCGCTAAAAATTCATAACACTCTTCAACTAAATATTTTGCTAGACTTTGGTGAGTCTGTTCAAGATCCCAGGGGCATCCTGCGATCGGATCGCGCAGTTTTCGAATGGTGAGAAAGGCTTCAATCAGTTTATTCATGGATTCTTCATTACGTTTGAGTGTATTATGCTAAATCACAATAAAGGTTTGATTTATAAAAATCAAAATTCACTACCACTGTACGCTAAAAACGATGAGACCAGAAGGTTTTCGCGTAAGTGCTTTGGAGCTGGCGCACAAAGCTTTCCTTAAGATTTTGCTTCACCCTTCTCCCTCTCGGCAACGCTTCTTAGAGATTAGAGGGTGCGGAATTATTACCTGGAATGTTGTTTTGTGTGGTGCGCAGCGAATTCGAAGTTTAAATGCGCAATATCGAAAAATATGTAAGACCACCGATGTGCTTTCATTTCCGCTGTTTGATACTCTAAGACGTGGGCATCATGAGCACCCTCTTCCTTCGGTCCTGGCCTTGGGCGATATTTACATTTGTGTTCCTGTGGCCAAAAAACAGGCGGGACATTTTGATATTTCGCTTGAAGAGGAAATTTTACATCTCTATACTCATGGCCTATTGCATCTTCTGGGATTTGACCATGAGAGATCTCGCGGCGAGGAAAAGCTGATGCAGCGGCTTGAAGATCAAATGATGGATGTAATTTATTCTAAGGAAGGCCATGACGATGATAGACGAAACTTTAAAAATTAAATTAGATGAAGAGAAGAATGTTTTAAAGGCCCATGAAGAAAAATTATCCATGCTTCGGAGGTCTCTTTGAAATTGAGGCGAAGCTTGCTCGTTTATCAGAAATTGCTCACATCGAATCTATGGATGGTTTTTGGAATGACTCAGCCAATGCTTCTAAAATTCAGCAATAAAAGTCGCTCATAAAGGACATCACATCGAGCTATCTTGCGTTGGAACAGCTCCGAGATGAGTTTATTATTTTACATGAATTTTTTACCCAAGAACAAGATGGGGCTTCTGGAGCAGAAGCTCTGGTAGTCTATGATAAATTTATTAAGCAGTTTAAGGAAATGGAGCAAAAAGTTCTTCTCTCTGACGAAAACGATCCCTTAAATGCTATTGTCAGTATCAATGCGGGTGCTGGGGGAACAGAGTCATGCGACTGGGCCGCGATGTTGTATCGCATGATTATCAAGTGGGCCGAGAATAAAAAGTTTAAACTTTCGCTGATAGATACGCAAGAAGGCGAGAGTGCCGGCATTAAGTCTGTTTCATTTATGGTCGAGGGCCCTTTTGCCTATGGTCTCTTGAAATCAGAATCCGGGGTCCACCGTTTAGTACGTATTTCACCTTTCGATTCTAATGCTCGAAGACATACTTCTTTTGCATCAATTTGGGTTACGCCAGAGATTGAAGATACTATAGAAATTGTTATTGCTGACAAAGATCTCAGGATTGATGTCTTTCGCTCTGGTGGAGCTGGTGGTCAGGGTGTTAATACTACTGATTCAGCAGTCCGTTTTACTCACCTTCCCACCGGAATTGTGGTCGTGTGCCAAAAGGAGCGTAGCCAGCTTAAAAATAAGGCATTGGCCCTAAAGATATTACGCTCGAGACTCTATGAATTGGAAATGGCGAAGCGTCGTGCCAAAAGCGATGCTATTGAAGCTGATAAGGAGGATATTGGTTGGGGTGCTCAGATTCGCTCTTACGTGCTACATCCCTATAAGTTAGTCAAAGATCATCGCACGGGGCATGAACTGTTTACTGCAGAAGATGTGTTAGATGGCAATCTTGATAGTTTTATTGATGCTTACCTACGTTGGATGGTCCAGCAGAAATCGCAAGGCACCAATCCATGATTCTACGATTATTTATCCCCATACTTAAAATACTTTTAATAGACAAAGCCACTCGTAAGTTTTTAGTGGGGGTGGGGCTTGGACTAGCTTTCTCTATGGCGGTTATTCTTTGTGCCCTGGGAATTATGGATGGTTTCGACCGTGAGATGAGGCAAAAACTGCGATCAGTGTCCGGTGATATTCAGATTGTTTCACGCAAGGAGCGCCTAAGCTTATCAGAAATTGAGGAAGATTTTGTACCAGCTACCGAGCTCTTAGCAAACGCTCGATATACTGCCGTTTTTCAGACGGAAGCTTTCATAATGAAGGAGCAAAACTCTCGTGGTATTTTGCTCAGAAGTATCGAGCCTGAAGAATATAGCGCTGCCATGGGTTTACAGATCGAACTTGGTATAGGGCAGATCGCGTTGGGAAAAGAATTAGCGCAATATCTGGGAGTTGGTCTTGGAGATGAAGTGGTTTTAGCTCTTCCGCAAGGGCATGAGAGTAGCAGGATGCTTCCGACATTAAATGCCTTTACTGTTAGTCAGCTGCTTGATCATGGACTTTTTGAATTTGATTCACGTGTTGCCTACATTATCCGAGAGGATCTACGCACGATCATTGGAAATATATGGACCCGTAATGATGTACAGGATGTACGGAATGTCGGCGTTGCAGGAGCATTCGCCGACAAAGAGCAAGATGAAAATATGGGGACTCATATTTTTGTTACATTATCAGAAGAACAGCAATCTGAGATAAGCAATTATATAGACGGACTAAAACGACAATTACCAAAACATTACCACATCCGGCCGTTCTGGAGTGATTTTGGCGTTCTCCTCGAAGCAGTTAAAATTGAAAAGACGGTGTTGGCCTTAGTGCTCCAAGTAATTGTACTTGTCTCTCTCTTTAATGTGTTTGGCTTTATTGTGTATATTCATGAAAAAAAGGCACAAGAAATTTTTCTTTTTCGGGCCTTGGGCCTATCTGATAAACAGTTATTTATACTCTGGCCTTGTTTTCTTATGACCTTATGGTTTATTTCCTGCTTAGTTTCCCTGGTATTTGTGCAAATATTTAATCTCCTTTTGCATAATCTAGATCTTCTTAAGGTGCCCGGTGAAATTTATCATTTGGGGCGATTAGATATTAAATTAGGGCCATTAGAATATCTTCTTGTCTTTGGCCCAGCCTTGGCCCAGATTATTGGGCTGGCCCTCTTTGGTTTGAGACGTTTTATGAGTCGTCCTATTATTGCTGGCTTAAGAATGGAGTTTAATTAAGTGGAAAGGCCATTGATTACGGTTAGAAATTTGTCGAAGTTATATGCCACGACTAAAGCGCTTGCAGGCGTTAATTTTGATTTTATGGCCGGAACTCAATATGCCATTCAAGGGGCAAGTGGTTCTGGGAAATCGACATTGCTTTATCTTTTGGGTGGGTTGGATCGGCCATCTTCTGGGACCATTAGCGCTGATGGGAAAGATTTGGCGAACTTTTCTAATGAAGAACTGGCAGTCTATCGCAATCTATTTGTTGGATTTGTTTTTCAATTCCATTTTTTGCTTCCTTCCATGAATTGTAAAAGTAACATTCTGCTACCTGCCTTGATTGGTAATATCTTGACTCCTGATGTTGAACGGTCGGTGATCCAATTGGCTGAGTATTTGGAGGTGCTTCCTTGTCTGGATAAAATGCCCTATCAATTATCGGGTGGAGAACAGCAGCGAATAAATTTAATTAGAGCGTTATCTTTGCGGCCTAAACTTCTTCTCTGTGATGAGCCTACCGGTAATCTTGATAGTGTGAATTCGGAAAAGGTAACTTTACTTTTAAAAAAATTGGCCACTCAATATGGGGCCACCTTGATTGTCGTGACCCATGATACCAAGGTGGCGTCTCATTTTGGCCAGAGCTTATGGATGAAAGATGGCCATCTTTTCACGCGCGGTTAAGAATCAAGCTAGAGCTGTTGATTAAGCGTAACTGCTCTCACTTCAGGCCATCTTCGACCGCTCATGCGTCGTCTCTCCCTGCGGTGTGGATAAACCACACCTCAGTCGCTCCTCCTTCTCACGGCCGAATCTGACCTAAATTGAGAGCAGTCAAGCAAGGGTGCGCGTAGTTACTATTAAGCAAAATAACTGTTTGTAATAATAAGTTTTTATTGATACTTTTTGACGGGTATTTGTTATTAATTCTGAGTTCGATGCATTAAAGAAAGAATGAAACAATTTTTCGTCTTAAAGACGATGTTAAGCATATTGTTCTTGCTCTCCATTTTGCCAAAAGTGGAAGCTAATGTTTTGCTTGGCCCCAAGAAGAAACTTTTTCGTGTGCAATCCATTGAAATTCAGGGACAAAAGAAAGTTGAGAAGGAAGCCATTTTGGAGAAAATTGGGACTCGTCCGGGTATGGATCTGGACACTCATCTACTCAGACGGGATATTGAAAAGATCTACTCGCTTAAATATTTTGAAACGATCACTGCGGAAGAAGGCCCTAATGGCAAACTCATTTTTATTGTAAAAGAACGACCCATTATTTCTAAGATTATCTTTGATGGTAATAGCGAAATTGATACCGATGAGTTAAAAACCCATATTAAGATTAAAGATTTTTCTATTCTCGATGTTAACTCTCTCAAGCAGGATTCTGCTGCGCTCCAGAAGCATTATGAGGAAAAAGGTTTCTATTTAGCGTACGTAGATTATCGAGTGAAGGGAAGTAAGGATGATACGGTTGAGGTGACCTATCAAATAAAAGAATTTGATAAAGTTCGGGTAAAAAATATTATCTTTCTTGGTAATAAGGTCTTTTCTGACGCCATTCTGAAAGACATTATGGAGACTCGGGAAGAATCTCTTTTTTCTTTTATGTCCGGTTCGGGTAACTTTAAAGAATTTAATTTTCAAACAGATGTAGAACGAATCAAATATTTTTATAAGACGAAGGGGCACTTGCAGGTCAATGTCGGAACACCTGAGGTGACAGTTTCTGAAGACAAGAAATGGGTATTTATCACTATTAAAGTTAACGAAGGGCCTAAATTTTCTGTTAATGAAATTAGCTTTCAAGGGGAACTTCTCTTTCCTGAAAGTGAGATCATGGAAAAGTTAAAGCTCAAATCAGTAGACATTTATTCTGAGGAAACTTTGCGCGAAGATATTCAAATGCTGACGGAGCTTTATCAAGATCAGGGCTATGCCTTTGCTAACGTATTGCGGACATTGCATGTCGTGCCTGGCGCCAATAAGGTTGATATCGAGTATTCATTTGAAAAAGGTAAAATGGCTTATTTTGGAAAAATAATTGTGAAGGGGAATACTAAAACTCGCGACAAAGTAGTCAGGCGAGAATTGAAAATTCGTGAGGGAACTCGCTTTTCTGGTACGGATTTGCGTAGAAGTCGTGAAAATGTAAATCGCCTTGGATTTTTTGAGCAGGGAAGTGTTGTTTTCAATACCGTACCTCGTAAAGATAAGGATGATGTTCTGGACGTAGAGATCAATGTGAAGGAACGTAACACTGGGCAAATTTCGGTGGGTGCCGGCTACTCTACTGCCACCGGTGCCTTCATGCAGGCATCGATCGGCCAGAATAACTTTATGGGTTACGGCCAGAACCTATCCTTCGGATTATCTCTCTCTTCAACCAATAAAACTTATAATGTAGGTTTTACCGAACCTTATCTGTTCGACACAAAGTGGACCGCAGGTTTTGATATTTATTCCCAAAATAACGAGGCATCCAGCTCCTTTAGTTACAAACGTAATGGTGTTGACTTGCGAGTTGGACACCCTATTGCGGAATACACCAGAATCTATTTGACTTATAGAATAGAGGATACACAAATTCGCGCAGTCAATGACCCCACAGTTGATGAGGCGGTTGAGAATGGTCTTGCATCGGTGGTGCGGACTTCAATCGTACAAGACAAGCGTGATAATACCTTTGAACCTTCTGCCGGTTACTATTGGAGCCTTGCCGCCGAATATGCCGGTGTGGGTGGTGACAAGAGATGGTATAAATCCGAGGGAGACGGTCGATATTTTAACAAGGTATATGGTGACTTTGTGTTCCGTTCACGCTTGTTTACCTCGAAGCTGGAGTTGGTGGGGGGGCGTCCCGTTCCACGTGCCGAGAGATTTACTCTTGGTGGAGCTAGAAATTTGCGAGGTTATAATTATGAGGCCATCGGCCCAAAACGAAATATTGTGGTGAACGGCTTTGCTCGCCCCTTTAATGAAGGTGGGCTTTTCACTGCATATAGCCAGTTAGAACTTGAACACCCTCTTGCCCGTGAGGCCGGACTTAAGTGGGTGGTATTCTTTGACGCAGGGGATGCAGGAGATCCAGATCAGTTCAAGGCCCATATGGATTATGGCTTCGGTCTTCGCTGGTTTTCCCCCATTGGTGTCTTTCGCTTTGAATTCGGTTATCCGTTGATCCCTGGTCCTAACGATGCCGGTTGCCAATTCCATTTTGATATAGGACAATTATTCTGATTTGCACCATAGGAGATTAATATGACAAGAATAGTAAAATTATTGGGTTTATTGCTTTGTGTGTTGGGTTTACAGACAGCTTGGGCCGAGGTGTCCGTCGGGAAAGTGGATATTCAAAAAGTTTTAATTACCGTTAAACAAGGGCAAGATGTCCGCGAAAAGTTAAAGAAAAATTTTGATGGTAAGCAGGAAGTTATTAAAAAAGAAGAGGACACAATTCGCAAGTTGCAAGAAGACTATCAAAAACAGCAGTTAGTGATGAATGATAAAGCGCGCGTTGAAAAAGAAAAAGAAATTCAAGATAAAATTATGGCCTTACAACAGAAGACGATGGGATTTCAAAAAGAAATTCAACAGATGGAGCAGACTTTAAAACGTCCAATCCTAGAAAAATTACGCGACGTTATTAATGATATCTCGAAAAAAGAAAGTGTTGATGTAACGTTTGAGGCCTCAACCGCCCCTGTGGTTTATGCCAAAAATGAAAAAGATTTAACTGATGCAGTGATTGCCGAATATAATAAACGAAATCCGAAGTAGTTCCCTGACTTTTGATAGACCCAAGTTTTAGATTATTCAGACTATGAAGATCAGTTTTAGTGAGTTCAAAAATGTCGAACCTTCTTTAACCTTGCTCTCGCCAGACAATTGGCAGGGCGGTTTTCTTACTATTGCAACTGTCAAGAAGCTCAAGCCTCAGTCTTTAATTTTTCTCAAGGATAAAAAGTTTCTAAAACTTTTTGTCTCGGCAATCGCCACTCTAGGACTGCCAGCTAATTGTGCCCTGGTTGTCAATAAGGATCTTCTAGCTGAGGCCCAGAAGACCTTGACCCCTGTAGCATTAGACAATCAGAAATGTTGTTTGTGCGTTGTCGATGACGCCCAATTAGCGATGGCCCGAGTTTCTAAATTATTTTTTGATCAACTCAACGGTGATTGCAATGATATGGTAGATGGCCGCCAAATGGGTACGGCTGAAGTACACCCTTCTGCTTGGATTGCGCAGGGAGTTTTTTTAGGAAGTCACGTTAAGATTGGAAAGGATGTACAAATCTTTCCTGGAGTTACCATTCTTTCCCATACTGAAATTGGTAATGGCTCCATTATCTTTCCCAACGTAGTCGTGTACCGTTTTGTGAAAATTGGCCAAGGATGCAGAATCCATGCATGTAGTGTGATTGGAGCAGATGGCTTTGGTTATTACTTTCATCAAGGGATTCACCATAAAATTTGGCATCTTGGCAGTGTTCTTATCGAGGATAATGTTGAAATTGGTGCCTGTACAACGGTCGATCGCGGTACATTTTCCGATACCATTATTCAGTTGGGTGCAATCATTGATAACCAAGTGCAGATTGGACACAATTGCCAGTTGGGTAAAGGTGTTATCGTTTGTGGGCAAACTGGATTTTCGGGAAGCGTAG
>CAYHRT010000180.1:0-8263 GCA_964359085.1 uncultured Bdellovibrio sp.
CCACGTTTTATGAGGAAATGGTGACGGGGTGTAGTGCTGCTCCTCTGCAGCCAAACGAGTTTTGCACCGTTCAGGGGTATCTTTCACCTCTTTCGAAAAATAATGAGGATTGCGAAAATGATCTGTTTTTGGATTCTATCGTGCTTGATCCCGGCACCGGTAAACCGGACCCCACTCAAAGCTATAAGAGCTTCCTGATAACTTATCGGGATTCGGCCACCTATGAAGATAATGGGTCCCCTCACCCCGACCGCAATGTGGAGAATCGTCATGCTGGGGTTTTAATCAAGAAGGGGTATCTGGTTTTTAAATATACCGATCCGGCCGCGGGAGATATGGGGGGGATGGCGGTTGGCAATAGTCGCATTCATCGAATTATGCTTAAAAATGTCGGCACGGGCACCATCCCCTATATCAAGATCGACAATGTGAAAAATTTGGATAAACCGTCAGGGCATTATCCCAAATCGGCCTATCTGTACAATGGGCCCGGAAGTGGGGCCGCTTTTGGAAAGCCGACGTATCCGTTTAATCTTGTGAAGGATGGTTCGGGCTCAGGCAGTTATGCCGGCCAGGCGTCTGGTACCTACGAATACGACTGCTACGACATGGTGACAAGACCTCCCGAGGGGTATCAAGGTGACCTGTCGGCCAATCCCCCCACCTCAAGTTTATCGGGACTGGGGCAAAATGAATCCTGCGCTCTCACGGTGATGAGTCGGGTGGATTATCTGGAGCGTCTTGGGTCGGGCGCGTATACGGCGATGGGTGAAGACACCAGGATGAATATTACGTCTTGGAATAATACTGCGGATCTCTGGGAGCTATTCTTTTTTGGCAAAACAGATGTCGTCACCTTCCAATATTACGATGGAGACGTGGGGCTTGGGTCGGGTACGGGAAGTCTTGCGGCCCCCAATTATTGGAACAATTTGGGCTTTTATCGACTGCTCTCGCGTGATTATTCGGTCAGTTCAAATATCTACGGACTGGGAAAGCTAACGCCTAGTGCTAATATTTTTCCGCTCGATAGCGCTGTGGTCTATCGCCCAATGATGTATTACCCAACCGTCAGCGAGGGGTCGGGCTCATGGGCGGGATATAATGTCGACCCGTGGTGGGGGACCGGTTCCGAGGGATCAGAGCCAGGGCAAAGGCAAATCCTTTCACCGGCCCACGTGGGGCCTCTCATGCCCTATGATCCAGGCAATCCCGATGACTATACCATTCACGCGGGTACCTTCCCGGCCACAGGTGAAACATACCGGTTTACCTTTACGCTCAAAAATACCGGGTACAATACCGTGACCATTAGGGGCCTAGTGTTTAATCCGAGTCTGCCCACTGCTGAGCTTCAGGTGGAGTCCGGGCCTTCAGCTCCAACCACCATCAATGCTGGTGCCTCGGTGACTTTTAGTATTAAATTCACTCCTCCTGCCGTTTTGCCCGGTAACCCTGAGACCTATAGCACCGTTCTGCATCTGACTTTTGATGATGGTTTCCACACCCAGGCCGGCGGAAATCCAATCGAGGCCTATTATAGGATTATGGCCGAGGCCATAGAGACGGACGCGTCCCCAGGGTTTAGCAATGCGGCAGTCGATGTACCTGACGGTGATGTGAAAAGTCAGGACTGGTTTGTGGAGTATATCCCGCCAAGTACGGTGAACGAGACGTTAACCGGGGCCACGCGCAATATTTCTTTAAAAACCAATGAGTTCGATGCGACCTTTTTTAAGGATACGTACTTTGCAGTCAAAGGTAGTGCTGTTTATGCCAAGAAAACGTACACGTTAAGAAATGATACGGCCTTTGCCTTTCCGATTAGCGTCTTTATGAAGCAGACCTTGGGTTCGTCCTCCATCATGAATTCGGCCAGTGGCTATGAACTGATTGAAGACCTATGCAACGGTCAGACCCTCGACCCGGCGGAAACTTGCACCTTTGCCATCAAGTTTGTCGCCGCCACCGGAACTCCCTCTTTGACCAATGCCTATGTACATTTGAACTATGCCATCCAACCCAATCAGTACATCAACAAGATTTTCCAGGTGGAGTTTACCGCCACCGAACCGGCGAACCTGGCCGCCACAGGGCTGAGCACATACCAGACTCAAGATACGGGTTCAGGCACGGGGTCTGGTTACACTTTTACAAGTTATCTAGTCTCTTATGGGGCCTTGACCACTAATCCGCACATTAATCAGACAACTTATCCTACAGTGGCCGGATATCCGCTCTCCTCACCCACGACGGGAATCACCATCACCAATACAAGTATTTTGAAGGCAAGCTTCTTAAAGGAATTGCCCAATCCACCCGCGTGCTCCAATCCTCCCACCTGTTCCGGGCCTAGCGACAATAAGATTTTATTGTATCAAGGCGGACCGGGCGTGATTGCTGGTGGCCAGATTCACGTTTTCGCTACCCGCGGTTGCTTTTATGGAGACGACGAATTTGACGGTGGTGTGCCTGCCGATCAGAAGGGCTTTAATAGTGCCACCACGGCACCCAATGCCTGCAAGTTCTTCTTTGAATTTTGGGCCGATGAATACTACACCGGTGATAATGGCGGCATCAATGCCAATAAAAACATGATGCACTTGAAATTCTATAACAATCGCTGGTCGAGTTCTGATTCCTTACACTTCCATATGAGTGGCTTCGTCGAGCCCGATAAGTCCACCTCAGGGGCGACTTTTAGTGGTGTACAGGCCCTAAGTTCGGGCAGCATCACGTTTACCTGGCCTTCTTTTACTGGGATAAACGCCGTCTGGGGGCCAAAGGTCGGTTATCGCGTGTACAAGGCAACATCAGCTTCGGCCTTGAACAATCTCTATTCGATTACATGCCCGTCGGCCACTTGTACGGAACTCGCTCCCACCACTCACACTTATACCTTTTCTGGACTGACTGCGGGTAAGTATTACTACTTTAAAGTCGCGGCCGCGCGACAGAAGAATGCCAAGGTTTACACCTCTCTCTCGACCACCTTGGGTCAGTTGACTACCGTTGTTCCGCCAGTCGGGTCCGTCTTTACTAGTACCATTGGCGCCAATGGCTCCTTGGTTGATAAAGCTTTGACGCCGGGAATGGGATATAAGTCGGCGGCAATATCTCTGTGTGCAAGTAAGAAGTATACCTTGAACAATGGTGGAACTGTTTATAAAACAAAGGCCTTGATCAATACCACCGTATGGAACTTTATCATGTCCGATGCGGATCAAACCAATTACTCGAACTACTCAAGCTATGTTCCGCCGGCCACGCCCCATTGGCTCTCCGATGCTTCCTTGGGCGCGGGCGCGCTCGCGGCCATCTTTACTCCCTACGGGTTTAATACCACCGAATTAGACAAGGTTGTCCCTTACGGGCCTCCCCCGGCGACGCCCCTTATCTATCATAAGACTTGTACCAACAGTAGCTGCGAGAACTTAGACAAGATGGTGGGTGGGGATGATATTGATCTACCATATAATTCAGTCTTTTATGTTGGAGGTTCTATCTCGAACGGCTCGTATCGATGCTATGCCCCGCTCTAACTTTTAAATTTTTGATCACGTTCTTGGTGGTGGGAACCGTCGAATTTTCGATAGCGGTGTAGTGATGCTTTTTGTCTTTGAAGTTTTTGTTTTTCAGAAAAATAATTTTCTCCCCCAGAAATCGTTCTTTCTTGAAACCTGATTCGGTCGGTTCAAGGTATTTAATCTCTGCGCCCTTGCCAAGACTGCCCTTAAATGACTCGACCACGACAGCGTTGATTTGCCAATTCTCATACCCGCCGACTTTATTCACACTGGAGGCATCAAGAACGCGTACGTGGGCCACCACGGCAGCGGCTTTATAATTGCTCTTTAAATAATCAAGCGGTGGGCCGTCGTCGTGATCGAGGGCCAGAGCGGTGAAGGTGGTAAATGAAAGGATCAATAGGGTTTCTTTCAAATGCAAACTCGAGTTTAAAGGTTAAGGTTGGCCATGAGAGGCAAATGATCCGAGATGCCGATATGCTTGAGAGTTTGAGCATGGGTGACAACTACATTTTTCACATAAATTCTGTCTAATGCAATGATAGGGAGGAGCGCCGGAAAAGTTTTAGCATATTGGCCATGGGTCATCTTGTGACAATCTTGGATTTGGAGGTTTTTCTCTAGAGTTTTTTGGGCCTGTCGGTTCCAATCGTTAAAATCTCCCGCCAAAATGAGAGGCATAGCTGGATCAGATTCGTGCATGATTTTTTTTTCTAACATGTCGTATTGGCACAAGCGACTGCGGGAAAATAAGTTCAGATGGACACAATAGGCCTGGATAATCGCCTTGTCGGGAGTCATGAGAGAAATCTTGGCCGAAAGAATGCCCCGTTGTTCCCAAGTATTGGTGGAAATATCTTGCTTATGCCATTCCAGAATAGGAAACTTCGACAAAATGACGTTGCCATGGTGACCGTGATCGTAAACGGCATTTTTGGCATAACAGTAATGTTGCCAAATTTCGTCCGCCAAAAACTCATACTGAGATTCAAAGTCTTCATGCATCCGTTCACGGTTGCGCTCATTTTGTCCGTGTACTTCTTGTAAAAAAACCAAATCAGCGCCCGATTGGCGAATTAGTTGGCGCAGCTCAGGCAGCGTCGGATGGCGCGAGTGCCATGACATTCCCTTGTGGATGTTGAAACTTAAGATTTTTAGTTCCATGGTCTAAATCATGGAACCTCACCCTATTAGCGAGGTTTCACAATATCAATAGTTGTGCGACGGAGACGGCCAGACAGGCCATCAACCATCACAGGTGCAACACGTGCTAAGGCGGCCTGATCGCCAAATTGTTGCAGACCACGCAGTGAGGCGGTGCGAACCGAGATGTTTTCATTGGTGTTCATAATCATACTTTCAAGCACGGGTGCGTACTGCTTCAGATTAAAATGTTTAATCTTGTTTACGACACAAAATTTCGCGCGCGCATCAATGATTCGCCCGCCCTTCAATCTCTCCGCCAAGACGCCTGTATCTTGAGCATTCATGAGCCCACGAGTGTCGAGATCAGAAATGGTGCTATATTGGACATAACCAATATTGAGAGCGCTGTGTTTCATGAGGGCCTGCTTCAGCCCATTGGGGTCAGTTTTATATCGGACATAGTCGGCCACCACGTCAGAGAGGGTATCAAACTCAGCACTTTTAACTTCTTGAAGGGAGTAACCACCCATGGCCCAACTGATGATTCCGCCGCGGCCAAGAATTTTTCGGTGTCTCAAGAACAGCAGATAGCTGCCACCCACGCGGGGAAACACGCCATTGGCAAGTTCGAGAGAGAAGCGAGGTAGAACAATCTGTTGGTCGGCAGTACCGATCAATAACTTGTTCAGCACAAAAGTCCATCGCTGGGCATCTTGTGTTTTTAAAGTGGCGAGAACCACAGTATTTGCATTACGCATTTGATGAAAGAAAGCGTCGGCGCCTTCGGGAGTATCGGTGGCAAGCACCGGGAGCGTCATCATGCACGCCATAAGTATTAAAAATAGTGTTATCTTCATTTGAGTCCCCTTAATTGTTAATGATTAATTATGAATGATGTCTAAGTAGCTTTGGTTGTAGCTATTGAATTTGGGTACTTGTGCATTTCGTGTGGTCGAAGATTCTACACCAATGCGCGCCCAGATGGTGGATTTTGGTCCAGGGTCCATGATGTAGTGACCATTATCAAAACGGTCTGAGGGATTAGAGACATCGTAGGCCTCACAATTATGAGTTCCTTCACAACCGTGGAGATTGCTTTCGTCGGTCAACCCTAAGCTATGGCCTAATTCATGCGTAGCAGTTCTGCCAATAAAAACTCCCAGATCGTTAACTCGCTGAGCGACTGTATCGCTCTTTTCTGCGGCAGTCCCGTTAACTAAACGATTATCGTCAACAACAACGCAATGGAAGGTGCCAACGTAAATATTAGAAGTTTGGGTTTTGGTTTGGTTTTTATAATCGATGGGGGATTGTCCATAATAATCGCAGCGATCAGCGCCATCAAATTTGATAGTATGAATATCAGTACCGGCCGCGGCGACTAAGGTTACACTAGTACCACTGTAAGCAGCGTTAAAAAAAGTGACGACGCGATTTTTTACATCGGAAACAAAAGTATTTAGCTCGGCCGCCGTAAAAGTTTTATCCAGCGTTTTTTGCGCCATATCCTTAATCAAAGTATCCACTTTTGTGTCACTCCAATCTAAGAAAACTTTTTGATCGCCACGGGCCGAGAGATCAGTTTTTCTTTCGATCAAGAGAGAAGGAATCTGACCATTAATCCAAACGCCCGAAGCATTTTGAAAACGCACGTCGCCATTTAACGTATTGACACCATTGACGAGGGCGACAGAAGGGTAATCCCACACTGTACCATCAGTATTTTGCCAAGCAGAAAGATAAGTTCCATTTCTCTTCAAGCGAACTTGACCTGGATAGTTTTTCACAAACTTGCCGGCGTCGTTGAACTCGGTAATCGTGCCTTGCAATTGTACTGTGCCATCAGTGGTTAAAAAGTCCTTTTGTGCTGGGTTGTAGACGCAGCCTTTGAAGGTGGCACCAATTCCACTCAACATCAACAGCACCGCCAACAACCTGGTCGATTGTCCTAGCTTTTTCATGTGTGATCTCCCTTAAATCTTAAATAAGTGTCGGCCGGGGTTATAATGGTTTTTTTGAGGAGTGGCAATATCAACAATAGAGAGAGTGCAAAAATGTCGTGGACATGGGATAATCTCTTCAAATTTTATAAGGTGGATTTTTCATGATGCAGGAATATGATGCGATCGTTATTGGTAGCGGTTTTGGTGGCGCCGTCTCAGCCATGCGCTTAGCGCAAAAGGGTTATAAAGTTGCCATTATTGAGGAGGGGATGGCCTGGAAAAATACTGATTTTCCCAAATCTAATTGGCATGCCACCAAATATTTATGGGCGCCCATTATTCGCTGCTTTGGTATTCAGCGCATTTCCTTGTTAAAAAAATTAATGATTATGCATGGAGCAGGAGTCGGAGGCGGGAGTTTGGTTTATGCCAATACGCTGATGCGTCCAGAAGAGAGTATTTTTCGAGGGGCCACCTGGCCCAAGGCCATAGATTGGGTCAAAGAACTCTGGCCCCATTTTGAAATCGCCAAAAAAATGTTGGGCGTCGCCACCAATCCGTACTTAGCACCAAATGATTTGGCGATGAAGGCCTTGGGCGAGAAGATGAATGTTGCGGAAACTTTTCACCCCACTGAGGTTGGGATTTTTTTCGGCAAACCTGAGGTGGAAGTGCCCGATCCGTACTTTAGTGGTGATGGCCCAACTCGCACGGGGTGCCATTTTTGTGGATGCTGTATGATAGGTTGCCCCAATGGGGCCAAGAATACCTTGGATAAAAATTATCTTTATTTTGCCCAGAAATGGGGGGCCAAAATATTTTCTGGACTACGCGCGGAAAAAATCACCCCGGAATCCAACGGCGGTTACTCTGTCTCCACCGTTTCTGTGCGAGGATGTTGTGGAAGTTCAGGCATGAATTTCAAGGGAAAAAAAGTGGTTTTTTCCGCTGGTGCTTTGGGGACAGTGCAGCTTCTTTTAAAAAATCGCGATGTCTATAAAACCTTACCCAAACTCTCGCAAAAGATTGGCGAAGATGTGCGCTCCAATGGTGAAAGCTTACTGGGGGCTTCTTCCTTTAATTCAGAACAAGATTTTTCTACCGGGATTGCCATCGGAGCGGCCATTCATCCCGATCCCTACACCAAAATTGAGGGTGTGCGCTATCCTGCCGGTTCTGATTTGATGCGCTTTATGGCCGTGCCTCTGGCGGGCGAGGGGAACTGCCTTGTTCGGCCGCTAAAAATGTTGTGGCGACTTTTCACCCGGCCTTTGAATTTTTTGCGTCTGCTTTTTTTGAGGGATTGGGCCAAGAGCACGATTATCTTGCTCGTCATGCAGTCGGTTGAGAGTAAAATTAAACTGACCTTGGGGCGGCCAATTTTAAATCTCTTTCGGCTTGGTCTAAAAGGACAGAGACAGGAAGGCGAGATTCCAAGCTATCTTCCCGTGGCCCAAGATGCGGCGGTCAAATTGGCGGATATTTTGAAGGGAGAACCACAGAATATTTTTAGCGAAGTATTTTTCCAAACTCCCGCCACTGCGCATATTTTGGGAGGCGCCCTGATCGGCAGAAGTGCCGAAGAGGGTGCCGTCGATAGTAATCATGAGTTATTTGGATATAAGGGGTTGTATGTCAGCGATGCTT
>CAYHRT010000181.1:0-8203 GCA_964359085.1 uncultured Bdellovibrio sp.
GTGGCAGCGACCACATTAACCACACTTTCAAGGGCATCGGATTTTAAAGCAGCTGAACCAGTCATATTGAAAGCAATCCACTTTACAATTAAAATGGCTACACCAGCAATAATTGAGATGAGAGCGATAGTGAGGCGTTTGGATTTTTCCGTCATTTAAGTTCCTGCTAAACTCCTACGGAAAATTCTCGTTTGACTTGAACAAATTTGGCAATGGCAAATTCTAGATCGGCGCGGGAGTGGGCGGCAGAAACTTGGGTTCTAATTCTGGCTTGCCCCTTGGGAACGACGGGGAAATAAAAGCCAACCACATAGACACCCAAATCTAACAGTCGAGACGCGATTTTCTGGGCCAGCATGGCATCGCCTAGCATAACGGGAACAATGGGGTGCTCACCTTTGAGGATATGGAAACCGGCCTTGGTCATTTCCTGCCTGAAAAATTGCGTGTTATCTTGCAGTTTTATCCGCAGCTCATCTTGCTGACTTAAAAGTTCCAAAACTTTCAAAGAAGCACATATGATGCTCGGAGCAACCGTATTGGAAAACAAATAAGGCCTTGAACGCTGGCGTAATTTTTCGATGATTTCTTTTCGGCCACTAGTGTAGCCACCGCTGGCACCACCGAGGGCCTTGCCCAACGTCCCTGTGATGATATCGACTTGGCCCATGACCCCGCAATGTTCATGAGTGCCTCGACCATTTTTCCCAATGAAGCCAACCGCATGGGAATCATCGACCATCACCAGGGCATTATATTTTTGTGCCAGATCACACACCTCTTTCAAGTTGGCGATGTAACCATCCATGGAGAAAACCCCATCAGTGGCAATCATTTTAAAACGAGCACTATCGCGATCGGCTTCTTTTAGTTTTATTTCTAAATCGTTGGGATCATTATTTTTATACTTAAAGCGCTTGGCCTTACATAGTCGAATGCCATCGATAATGCTGGCGTGATTGAGTTCGTCGCTGATGATGGCATCTTCTTCGCCCAAGATAGTTTCAAAGAGACCGCCGTTGGCATCGAAACAAGATGAATAGAGAATGGTGTCTTCCGTGCCCAAAAAATCAGAGATTTTTTTCTCTAAATTTTTATGGATTTCCTGGGTGCCACAAATAAATCGGACAGAAGAAAGACCATAGCCCCATTGGTCGTAACTTGCCTTTGCTGCTTTGATGATTTCGGGATGATTGGCCAGACCCAGATAATTATTGGCACAGAGGTTAATAACTTCGCGGCCTCCCAAAACTCCAATGTGAGAACTTTGGGGCGTGCTAATAATGCGTTCGGATTTATATAATCCTTGCGCTTTAATTTCAGCGATCTCTTTCATGAGAAAATCTTTCATTTGAGTAAACATTCTTACATCCAGTTTAAAACAATTTTTCCCGACTGCCCTGATTTCATCAGCTCAAAACCCTTTTCAAAATCGTCCACCGAAAAACGATGGGTAATAACAGGAGCGATGGTGAGCCCTGATTGCAAGAGTACCGTCATCTGATACCAGGTCTCAAACATCTCTCGACCATAAATGCCTTTGATATTCAGACTATTGAAGACTACCTTGTCCCAATCTATGCCGGTGCCGTTGGGAAGAATACCAAGAAGAGCAATTTTCCCGCCGTGAACCATATTGGCGATCATATCTTGGAAGGCCTGAACATTGCCTGACATTTCAAGACCGACATCAAAGCCTTCAGTCATTTTTAAATCTTTAGTCACGTCGGATAATTTTTCCTCTTGAACATTGACCACTCTGGTTGCACCCATTTTTTTTGCCAACTCGAGACGGTAAGAGTTGATGTCAGTGATCACAACATGACGGGCCCCTGCATGGCGGGCCACCGCTACGGCCATGATTCCAATTGGGCCCGCACCCGTAATGAGAACATCTTCACCCACGAGATCATAGGACAGGGTTGTATGAACGGCGTTACCAAAGGGATCAAAGCAGGCCAAAACGTCTTGGGGAATATTGGGATCGCATCGCCAAACGTTACAGGCAGGAAGAGATAGGAATTCGGCAAAGGCTCCTTGCCTATTCACGCCCACGCCCAGCGTATTCATACACAGATGTCGACGGCCAGCGCGGCAGTTACGGCAGTGACCACAGACAATATGTCCTTCGCCGCTCACAATTTCGCCTATCTCAAAACCTTTGACATTGGCCCCGACGGCAGCAATCGTGCCGACATATTCATGCCCGACCACCATAGGGTAGGGAATGGTTTTTTGCGCCCATTCGTCCCAGTTGTAAATATGGATGTCTGTACCACAAATGGCCGTTTTGTGAATTTTAATCAGGACATCGTCGATTCCAATAATAGGGATATCGACTTCGTCCATCCAAAGCCCCGGGCGATTATATTTTTTGACCAGTGCTTTCATCCTCTGTGATGCCATATATTTCTACTCACCTGTTTTGTGTTGAATGAAGGAAGAAGAATAACGCCAATCAAGTTGAAAGACTAGCAGGCCGTTGAAAAAGGCACATCTGCCGCGTTCTCGTCTTCAAATCGCCCTCGACGTACTCTTCAAGTACGCCTCAGACGATTTGAAGGCCTCGGCCTTGCATCTGCACCTTTTTGAACGGCCTGAAATTATCTTTTTCAACATCCTGCTAGAGGATGCCATGGGAGGCAAGAAGGGTATAAATCCCCATGGCACTAAGGTTGAATTTTTTTCAAGAGCACGCCTTTTAAATAGTCACCTTCCGGGAAGTTCGGAAGGCGTGGACAATCAAAATCAAGGCCATAGAATTCTTTCATGGCATATTTTTTTAGGGTCGGAATTTGTTTTAAATCCTTCTCAAATTTCTTGCGTATGATTTGATGGGTGTTGTTAAACACAATGAGAGCGCCTCCCGAGGCAAGCAAGGGGTTAAGGAGGGTCAAGAGGTTCTCTAATGATTTCCAGTTATTCTGTCGCGAGTTCCCATCGCTGGAAGCCGAAGGTGGGTCACAGATGATGACATCAAATAAGGTCGAGGTTGCCTGTAATTCTTTGACCTTGGAATTGACCGGCCCCACCAATGCTTGATGGGCCTTAGGGTTCAGTTGGGGGTTGAGAAGCAAATTTTCGTTCAGAAGCGTCATATACTTTGGTGATAGGTCGATGGATGTAACTTGGTGGGCACCATGAGCGAGGGCAAAGAGACTAAAAGCGCCGGAATACGAAAAGAGATTCAAAACCCGTGCCTGAGGGTAAAGGGGAGCAGTGTGAAAACGCACGGCACTCATATCGGTATAAAGTCCAGGATCGGCACCGAGGGTGAAGTTCAGACCATAGTGAATATTATATTCGCTTATGACAAAGGGATTTGCTGGGGCCGGCATTTTGCCCGGATAAGTGAGAAAGGGACCTGGGCGCTTTTGATAAAAAGTTTCACGTATCTCATATTTCAAGATGCTGGTGGTAAGCTGTTTCACTTGTGAAAAAATGAAGTCTAAGTGTGGTTCCCAGATATCCTTAGTGGAATCAAGAAGGATAAAACGATCGCCAAGCAGGAGGCCTTGAAGTCCCGGGATAAAATCGGCTTCGGCAAAAAAAAGATAGTAGTTTTCTCTATCGAAAACTTGGGGATGAGAGGTTTTAAGGATTTTGCGTTTTGAGATGGCGTCCCTTAGACGCTGAACCAATTGTAAACGGAAGTCATCAAAATTTGCCCCTGTTCGAAGCGGTTGCGATGACCATAGACGTGCTCTGATTTTGTTATGATTGGGATCATGGAGCAGAAGAAAAGAAGATTTCGAATCTCGTGTTATGAGAAAGGGATCAGGGGGAAATTTTTTGGAAAATGAATCAAGCGTCACCCATGGATGGCCTTTTTGCAGGTATTTGAGAGAAGCAGGGTGGACGATGACATTCGAAACTTTACTGGCCATAGGAGGTATTTTCGATGGCGTCTTCAAGCAGCAGGAGTACTTGGTTTGTGAGCAAGAAGGGATCGGCGTAATCCGTAATTCCATACTTCTTCAGAATTTTGCTTTCTTGTTTGCTAGGACCTTTGTATGGGTCCAGAGTTTGGGCGATTTGTGTTAGTTCGGCGATTCTCTTCTCCCTATTTTTTTCACCGCGAACTTTCTTGGGAGCGCGGGGGGGGCGGGCATCGTGAGGATTTTGTTGGTGTTGATTAACTTGATTGTCCATTACGACAAATTAATCATGCTGCGCCAATTTAGTCAATGTTTTGAGATGGTTATATGGCCATAAAGCTGATTGTTTTTTTTATTCTAACGGTGGTTCTAGGAATGGTCATTTTCATGGCCCCCACAGAGCGATTTTGGAACCGTTATGGGGCATATTGGATACACTGGGTACAAAAGGTACAAGGCGAGTCGCAGACCTCACTCAAGTTTGGGCGCAAACTTTTATTTATGTTTTCAGAATTAGAATTGTGTTCAGAGGCCGACATTGGTCGATTAGAAATAGTTGTCAGGAATTTACCTCCCTATAAATCGTTTCATTTAATGGCCCGTTCAATGGCACAAACTTTTCGTCAGTTGGGATCTGGTCTGCAAGACTTGTCATTCTTGCGTGAGTGTCTATCGCTGGATTTAAAATTGGAAGAGCGTTGTCAGCGCATTTTGCAAAATTCGCGCACCCAATATGTAATTTTGGGAATGTTTTCACTTTTTTTTTCCCTGGTGATGAAGTCATACCTCCGCTCGGATTCGGCCAACACAAGTGTCGCACATCCCAGTTCACTGCCCGTGATGATCTGTTTCGGACAGATCATTGGGGTTCTCCTTGGTGATCGCCTTATCCGCATCTATCACAAAAAATTTTTTGCTGATGTTGATGAGTGGTTTCACGGACTCTTAAAACTGCATGCTTTGGCTTTGGCGGGAGGCAATTTGGCGACCTTGGTGCCCGAAAATGTGGCCTTCCTGATGCAGCGGGTGAAACAAGACGATTTGCAAGAAGTTTCTCGTGCGCTCGGAGACATTATAGAGCGCTGGCGTGAATGGGGAGGAGCATTGGCCCCTGAGATCAAGGGACTGTTGCGCTTTCTTCATGAAATCAGAGAAATTCGTTTTTATAAATTTGAAAGACTAATTACGTTGCTAAATTTTATCTTGATGGTTGTGCTATTCCTCGGAGGGCATCTTATGCACATGGGGGGCTTATTTAGTGGACTAATATAGGTTTAGTATTTGGTATAAGGATTGCCTTTAGAACCCTGTTATATTATTTTGGTTTCTCCTAACTATTGTTTATGCAGATAAAGGAAGTGTTATGACTGATCGTCAAATAATTTACACCATGTCGCGGGTTAGTAAATACTACAATCAAAAGCAAGTATTGAAAGATATTAACCTCTCCTATTATTACGGTGCCAAAATTGGTGTTTTGGGTCTCAACGGTTCAGGTAAGAGTTCGCTGCTGCGTATTTTGGCCCAGGTTGACGAAAATTTTCAAGGACAGGCCATTCTCTCGAAAGGTTATACGGTGGGACTTTTGGAACAAGAGCCTCAACTCGATGCTAATAAAACAGTAAGAGAAATTGTTCAAGAAGGCTGCCAAAAGGTGGTTGCGCTTTTAAAAGAATGGGAGGAGGTCAATGCAAAATTTGAAACCGCCACGGACTTTGATGCTCTCCTTGCACGGCAGGCCAAATTGCAAGATGAATTGGATGCGTCCAATGCTTGGGATTTGGACAGTCGCTTGGATTTGGCACTGGCGGCCCTCAATTGTCCAACAGGTGAGCAGAAAGTAAGCACCCTGTCAGGTGGTGAGCGCCGACGTGTCGCCCTCTGCCGCTTGCTGTTGCAAGAACCGGATATTCTTTTACTTGATGAACCCACTAACCACTTAGATGCAGAAACTGTATGGTGGTTAGAGCGGCATTTGCAAAATTACAAGGGCACCATCATTGCCGTAACTCATGATCGATACTTTTTGGATAATGTTGCAGGTTGGATTTTAGAGCTTGATCGTGGTCATGGTATTCCCTTCAAAGGAAATTATTCGTCTTGGCTCGAACAGAAATCAGAGCGCTTGGCAGTCGAGGAGAAACAAGAATCAAAACGGCAAAAATCTTTGAAGGAAGAGTTGGAGTGGATTCGCAGTTCGCCCAAAGCGCGACAGGCGAAATCCAAATCAAGAATCAGTCAATATGAGGAACGCCTGAAGGTCAGCAAGGAAAAGAGAAATGAAACCAATGAAATCTTTATTCCGTCTGGACCGAGATTGGGTGATGTGGTTATTACTGCAGAGGGTGTAGCAAAGGGGTATGGGGAGAAACTGCTTTATGAGAATTTGACTTTCAAACTTCCGCCCGGGGGAATCGTGGGGGTTATCGGGCCGAATGGTGCCGGTAAAACGACCCTCTTTCGCATGATTATGGGACAAGAAAAGGCCGATGCGGGTACCTTTCGAATGGGGGATTCAGTCAAAATCTCTTATGTCGATCAATCGCGTGAACTTGATGCCACTAAAACCATTTATGAAATTATCTCAGGCGGTACAGAACTTATCAAAGTTGGCGACAAAGAAGTGAATGCCCGTGCCTATCTTGGGAGATTTAATTTTACCGGCGATGATCAGCAAAAACGCGCTTCTGAACTTTCTGGGGGTGAAAAAAATCGCCTGCACTTGGCCAGTATGCTCAAAGATGGTGGTAACGTTTTACTTCTGGACGAGCCCACCAATGATCTGGATGTTAATACCTTGCGGGCGCTTGAGGAAGCACTGATGGAATATGCCGGGTGTGCCGTGGTGATTTCCCACGATCGTTACTTTTTAGATCGCCTGGCCACTCATATCCTCGCCTTTGAGGGCAACAGTCAAATAGTTTGGTTTAATGGAAATTTTTCTGATTATGAAGAAGATAAAAAACGTCGTTTAGGGGAGGTAGCGGTGAATCCCCAAAGATTTACCTACAAAAAACTCACTCGCTCTTAACTAACCTGAGGAAGTGGGTGACGATGAAGGAACTGATTGTTTCAAAATTTGGCGGAAGTAGTGTGAAGGATGCTTCTGCGATGGTCCGCTGTGGAAAAATCGTGGCACAAAATTGTTTGCGCAAAGTGGTGGTGATTAGCGCCACTTACAACACCACGAACCAGCTCGAAGAGATGTATAGACAGGCCCGCCTCGATTTGAACGAATCAAAATTGCTCTTAGATAAAAATCGAGATCGCCACCTCCGATTGGCACAAGATGTTCTGGCATATTTTAAGACAGATGTTTTAGAGACTGTGATGGCCGATATTGAGGTGCTTTATCAGGAGGCCGAGGGTCTCTTGCTAGAGGCTAATCAAGGGCCTAAGTCTGAACGTTTGCGGCGAGGATCAATGGATCTTGCGCAGCAAGAAATAATGGCGCAGCTATATAGTATTGGCGAGCGTTTAAGTTCGAGAATTTTCTTTTCCTATTTAAAACATCTTATGCCCGAACGCTCGCTTCGACACATAGATGCACGCTCGATGATTCGTACAGATAGTACTTTTTTGGAGGCCAAACCAAAATGGGACGCCATTGCAACCAAGACCGAGGCCTTAATTGGGGACATTGCCCACAAAGATGAAATTGTAGTGACTCAGGGATTTATTGGAATGGACGAAATGGGACGGACTACAATACTTGGACGTGAGGGATCGGATTATACAGCAACCCTCTTGGGGCACGCTCTAAAACCGAGTAGCGTAGAAATATGGACCGATGTTCCTGGAATTTTTGATGTAGATCCTCGTATTCTCCCAAGCGCGCATGTGATTCGCGAAATGGATTATGACGATGCAACGCTGATGGCTTCGCTCGGCGCTAAAGTTCTTTTTGATCAAACCATGGCCCCAGTTTGTAACCTTGGAATTCCTATTTATGTTGCTTCGACCCTGGCCCCAGAAAATGGAGGAACGTGGATTAAGCGGCTTCCACCACTGCCTGGGCCGGTGGGGATGGCACTGGCTTCTCATCCACGTACCCTGAAACAATTGGAGCAAAGATTTTGCCAGAATAATCCTGGGATCTTGTTGGGCGAACGCGTGGGCGTAATTTCACTTATTGGAAACTTGCCGAATAATTTTGACTTGGATGTTTTTTTAAGCGGAATGGGAATTACTTCCAAATTATTAGAGAAAGGCGAAAGACACATTTCTTTTCTTATTCAGCTTGAGCGTTTAGAGGAAGCCGCTTCGGCTTTGTACTCACGTCTTTTCTAAGTAACCTAATGTGCAGTTCTTTTCAATTTTCCCAT
>CAYHRT010000182.1:0-8169 GCA_964359085.1 uncultured Bdellovibrio sp.
TCATCCATGGCCTTGGCAGAACATAAGTGATGACTGACAGGACAGATGCCACATAATCTTTGGACCAAAACGGGTGCTTCCCAATAGGGGCGGCCATGAATAAACTTTTCAAAGCCTCTAAACTCTACGATATGCAGGCGTGCTTCCTCCACCAGTCCTTGATCATTTAAGTGGATGGTTACTTTTCCATGGCCTTCCACACGGGTTATAGGATCGATAATTATTTTTTTATTCATAGCTTAAACCTAATCATACTTCAGGCATTGGTAGGGAAGAGTCTCTTTTTTGCCTGTGATAAGTCCCAGGAGACTCTTCCAAATTATTTCCGAGCAAGGCGGGCAGCCAGGAATATAGTGATCAATTTTTACAATTTCATGGCAGGGATAGATTTTATTTAAAATCTTGGGTAGGTCCGGATGATGAGGGATAATTTGGTTACCGGGAATCGTGGTGGGTACTTTGAGATAGGCCTCTTCAAGGCAGACGCGTAGTTTCATTTCATTGCGTAAGGCCGGCAATCCACCCATGATAGCACACTCGCCCAGACTGATGAGAACGTCGCAATTTTTTCTAAAGGCAATCAAGGCATGCACATTTTCATCATTGCAACATCCCCCTTCAATAATTCCGAGATCGCAATGTTTGGTGAAGTATTTAATATCGGTCAGAGGTGAACGATTGAATTCCACAAGTTCAATTAACTGTAAAAAATTTAAATCAATATCCAGAATGGACATATGACAACCGAAGCAACCTGCCAGACTTATAGTGCCGATCACCTTTTTTTGGGGCATACTACAGTTCTCCCTTAGGTATAAGACCTATCGGCTTTTTATCATATTGACGTGTTCCAACCGGACGATCAAAACCTCCCCCTTGCAGTAAAATGGCCCCGGTGGGACATAATTGCTTGGCCTCCTGCAATTTTTCAGGAGTCAGGAGTTTTTCTCGTTCCAGGTCAATCATGACTCGCGTTCTCGCCCCACGATTAACAAAACTGAAAACTTTAAAACCTTGATCATCTTGAAACAAATTAGTGCAACGTTTGCAATGCATGCAACGATTATGTTCCAGGATAATGTGTTGTCCTTCATAATGGATATGATAGGGCGAAAAACGATAGTGAAAGCGCGCCACCCTCATGTCCATGGCATAGGCCACCGCTTGAAGTTGACAGTCTCCGCTTTTTTCACACGCTGGACAAAAATGATTTCCCTCGACAAAAATTAATTCAACGATGGCCTTGCGCATATCTTGCAACTCAGGGGTATTAACCTCCAGTTGCATATTTTCTTCGACGGTCAGAGTGCAGGCCGCCATATTTCGACCATTGACTTTAATGCTACAAACGCGGCAGGTACCAAGGCATTCATGCCCTTCCAAATAACAAAGCGTAGGAATGTAGACACCATTTTTCCTGGCGGCCAAGATTAGATTTTCTCCCTCGGTAGCTTGATGAGTTTTGCCATCGATTGTCCATAAGACTATTTTCGTGACTATCTTCATACTTCCTTCTCTTGCGCTTTAAAAATCTGATCATACTCGCGGGTGGCCTGGATTAAATCAAAATTCCATACCCCATCTTTGGAATCTGGGATGAGTAGCTTTTGAAAAATTTCAGGAAAATATTTTAGGCCGGTCAGAATTGGATTGGAAGAAGTTTGGCCGAGACCACAGCGACTTGTATGGGTGATAATACGGGCCCATTCTTGAGCATTGCCAAGACTACGCTCATGCGCCTTATGGGCCCTCAGCTTTTTCATAAATTCCAGCAGCATGACGTTTCCGGCACGGCAAGGAGAACAACACCCACAAGATTCATTCACAAAAAATTCCATATGATTTTGAATAATCTGCAAGAGATCTCGGTCTTTGGAAAAGATTGTGATAGCACCACCAGTGGCCAGATCTTCAAAGCAAATTTTACGATCTTGCTCTTGCGCGCTTATCAGCGTGCCCGATGGCCCGCCAATTTGTAGCGCCAGCGGGTCGCTGGCCTTGACTTCTTTTAAGAGCTGCGAAATGGTCATTCCAAAAGGCCATTCATAAATGCCAGGTTTTAAAACATCGCCGGAAACACTAAAGAGTCTCGTGCCTGTTGATTGCGCAGTTCCGACAGACAGGAAGCGTGTAGGCCCCTTTTCCATAAGATGTGTCACGCTACAAAAAGTTTCCACATTATTAATGACGGTTGGGCGGCCTTTATATCCCCGTTCAACCGGGAATGGGGGTCTGATTCGGGGTTCCCCCCGCCTTCCTTCTAAGGATTCAAGCAGCGCCGACTCTTCACCACAAACATAGGCCCCGGCCCCCAATTGAATTCGAATGGTGAAAGGATTATTTTTGTGAAATTTTGTCAGTTGGCGTTCGAGTCGAGGAAGCAAGTATTGATATTCGGCCCTGAGGTAGATAATGCCTTCACGCGCACCAATCGCCAAACCTGCGATGGCCATCCCTTCCAAGAGCATGGGTGCCCGCTTGCTTAAAAGCATGCGATCTTTAAAAGTTCCTGGCTCTCCTTCATCGGCATTACAGATGACATAATGGGTATCACTCTTGGCCTTTCGACATAAATCCCATTTTTTCCAGGTAGGAAAGCCGGCACCGCCACGACCACGCAGACCAGAAATTTTGAGTGTGTTAATAATTTCTTCCGCGCCTTTGGTCCTGGCCTTCAGGAGTCCTTTGCCTTCGCTGTAACTCTCTAAGAGAATATCTTTTCGCCAAATTTTATTGCTAACTTTGCCCGCCAGTTTTTGTGGGGAAATGCCTCGCTTGAGTTGGCGCGCAAGAAGGGTAGCGCGCTTCGCAGTCATCCGGGTGAAGGGAAGAAAATTAATCAGGCACGCCGGCCCTTGGTCACTCATCCCAATACAGGGAGTGGCAAACAGCCCAATATCATGCTCTTTCGATACTTCACCCATCTTAATGCCGAGTTCTCTTTCAAAGACCTCACGCACCTGATCTTGTCCTTGGTGGATGGCGGTCACTGATGAATCCAGGTAGATTTGGATTTTTCCCGCCGGTCGAGTGTGAAAAAAATGATAGAAAGTTAAGGTGTCTTCCAAGTCAATTTGACTTGTCTTTAGATGGCGCGCCAAATGTTGAAGTGCCTCGATTGGCACATGATCAAAGCCTTTTTGAATGGCCCAAAACATATCGAGCAGATGTCCGCGATCATAGTGATATTGTGCCACCAGATTTTGAACGAAGGATGGTAAAAAAGAGTCCAAGGTCACACCCAAAAAAACGACAGTCCAACCAAATAAGATTAACATGTCTTTTTGTTGTTGCAGTTGTTGAATAAAAAACAAATAAAAATAGAATCAAAAGGAAACGCAAAAAAGATTTACAGCTTCATAAAATAGGCCATAAACTTGACAAAAGTATGCTTTTTTATAGTTTTGCGTAAAGCGTCAGTCTTATTTTTTTAAAAAGGAGAAGTCGTTTATGGTGAGCAAAAGATTGGTCTTGGTATTAATCGCATTGTGTTCCTTTGATAGTTTGGCTTCAGAGATGAAAGTATCAACCTTGTTCTTTGGTGACTACTATTGGAACAAGCACACGGATACGGCCGCTAACAATGGTCTGCATGGTCTTGCCCTTCGTCGTATTTACTTAAATTTTGATGGTGCCTTAGATGAAAAGCATGACGCGAAAGTGGTGTTAGAGGCCAATCAACCATCTCCGACTGCTGCGGCCGCAAGCACTACTCCATATGTGAAACAGGCCAATATGACCCGAAAATTCGGTGATCATGCTGCTTCCATTGGAATCGTGGCAACTCCCGCACTTGCTGCAGCTGAAGCGAGCTGGGGGTATCGCGATGTCGAGAAAACTCCTACAGACCTCTTGGGATGGGTGGGCGCAGTTGACGGCGGTGTGACCGTGAAGGGTTCCTTCATGGAAAAAAAATTGATGTACCACGTTCTTTATGGAAATGGTGCTAAGACGACCCAAGAGACAGATAAGTATAAAGAATATTATGCTTCTCTCGGTTTTGCTCCGGTCAATGGTCTTCTTGTCGAAGTGTATTATGATGAGAAAAAGTCTTATAAGGGTCTGACAGATTCTACCGTAAATCAACTCTTTGTTGGTTATAAGATGGAAGGTCTGCGCGCAGGTGTCCAATATGCTACCCATAAATTAGGGACTCAAAGCGCTGGTGTTGCCACGGCCGATATCAAGAGAAATGTCCTATCCGGGCACGTCGCAAAACAGCTCGGTGAAGAGTGGTCAGCTTTTGCCCGTTACGATATGGTTAAGGCCGACACCGATGCCTCCGTCAATACGGCCAATCTCTATTACGTAACCACTAGCTCTAATGCCACAGAATATAATTTGATGATTTTGGGGGCCGATTACAAAAGTGGCGACAACTTCCACATTATTCCGAACATTGAGCGCGTCGGTTACAGTAAACAAATGACAACTGTAACGACACCAAAACCGAAGGCCGATGAGATCGTGCGCTTGACGTTCTCTTGTAAGTTTTAATCGAAATAGCTTCTTTGTTCTGCGGG
Source organism: uncultured Bdellovibrio sp. (assembly GCA_964359085.1). Classification (GTDB taxonomy): domain Bacteria; phylum Bdellovibrionota; class Bacteriovoracia; order Bacteriovoracales; family Bacteriovoracaceae; genus GWA2-49-15. The sequence goes on from CAYHRT010000182.1 coordinate 4,524, forward strand.
ATGGATGAACGTCCCGCAGACATCTAATTTGATAGAGCCGCTTGTTCAGACCTGGACCTGCTGTTGCCATAAAAATGTCACAATTCAAAAAAATAACTCTGATTAAAATCATTTTTCAAAAATATAACACTTTTAAAAAAATGTCCTTGAGATAAGTTTTCCCAGTCATTCATTCAAAGAATAAAAAGCCATAAGGTATAAATGTGCGCCAATCAGTCCTATCCAGAACGGCTTCAAGCACCAAGTCCAAAGATGCGAGATTGCTTGATTCTTTTTGTTGTCTTGTGTGTGGCCTGTTAGGCGAACGTTTCACTTCTAGGAAATACAAAAAAGTGGCGTAATAAAAATGTAACAATTCAAAAAAATTACCATGTGAAAAATCATTTTACATAAAATTGCTCTGAAATAATTTTCTTCATACACTTAATTGAAATTACATAAAAATGAAAAAAGAAATTAGGTACGTAACAAGTGTTAGTGGTTTTTAATGTTATTAACATAACGAAAGGAGAAGAAGTGTATGTCAAAAAAGATGTTAGTACTGGCTTTGTTCGTGTTAGGCCCTCTCGGGGCATTTGCCGCAGAAATGAAAGTATCAACCTTGTTTTTTGGTGATTATTATTGGGTAAAGCATACTGATACGGCCAGCAGTAATGGGCAACATGGTTTGTCCTTTCGGCGTATTTACTTAACTTTGGATAGCGCTTTGGATGATAACCATTCTGCTAAAGTTCAGTTAGAGGCCAACCAGGCATCTTGGACGGGATCAGGCCCAGCAACTGCAGCGAATATGACACCGTTTGTTAAACAGGCCAATATCACCAGAAAATTTGGTGATCACGCCGCCTCTATCGGTATTGTTGGAACGCCCGCGCTTTCCGCAGCAGAAGCGAGCTGGGGGTACCGCGATGTCGAGAAAACTCCTTTGGATCTTTTAGGATGGGTAGGCTCAACAGATGGTGCTGTTTCTGTGAAGGGTTCATTCATGGAAAAAATGCTAATGTACCACGTGATGCTCGGCAATGGTGCGAAGAGCCAGCAAGAGACAGATAAGTACAAGGAACAGTATGTATCTCTGGGTGTTGCCCCAATTAAAGATCTTCTTGTCGAAGCCTACTACGATAAAAAAGAATCTTATAAAGGTTTAACTGATGCCACGGTAAATCAGCTTTTTGTTGGTTATAAAATGAGCGGTCTGCGGGTCGGTGCTCAATACGCTACCTATAAGTTAGGTACTCAGAGTGCGGGTGTTGCTACTGCTGACATTAAGAGAACTCTTACCTCTGCCCACGTTGCAAAAGACCTTGGTGATACCTGGTCAGCTTTTGCCCGTTACGACATGGTTAAGGCAGATACGGATGCTTCTGTAAGTACTGCGAACCTGTACTATGTCACCACAAGTTCAAATGCTACAGAATATAATTTGCTGATTGCCGGTGTTGATTATAAGGACAGCGACAACTTCCACATCATTCCGAACGTTGAGCGCGTCGGCTACAGTAAACAGAAAACAACGGTGACGACAGCAAAACCGAAGGCCGATGAAATTGTCCGTTTGACTTTCTCATATAAATTCTAATTTTTGTTCTGCGGGGTATTCGAGTATCCCGCAGTTCTTATCGATGCGTGGAGGGTATAATGAAAACGACAGAGGGAAAGGAGACTCCAGTAGTGGAATGTCCCCAAGGTGAAAAGGGGGATATAGGTCGCCGCGATTTTATGGAGCAATTGACCAAGACGGGTGCTGGGGCGCTGGCTTTGGGATTGGCAGGTGGAGCGGCTGCCATCCTTGCTACAGCATGTGGAACTGGAACTGTAAAAACATCAGACGGAAAGCAAAAATACCGTTATGGAATGGTGATTGATACTCGGCGCTGTGTGGGTTGTGAGGCCTGCGTAGTCGCCTGCAAGGCGGAAAATAAAACACCGGTGGGAGTATTTAACAATAGGGTGACGAAGGATGCTGGAGCGGGAAGTTCCAATGAGAAGCCGATATTCATGACCAGGCCATGTTTTCATTGCGAGAACCCACCTTGTGTGGCCGCATGTCCAGTTGAAGGTGCCACTTATAAGAGAGAGAGTGATGGGATCGTTGTCGTCAATTATGATGTATGTGGTGGGTCTCAAGCTTGTATTACGGCCTGTCCTTACGGGGCGCGGACTTTTGACGAAGGGAAAAACTATCCCGCTGTTTCTGAAAAAACACCTTACGCTAAAGTTCCTTCGCCAGAATATAATCAGTTCAGGGCCCGTGAAGGTGAACGGGCGACAAGTAATGTTGCGCGCAAGTGTACCTTCTGCATGCATCTTCAAGATGATAAGGGTCGCTATGACCAAGCCGCTGGGCGCTGGCCCGCGTGCACGAAAACATGCACAGGGCACGCGATCTTTTTCGGTGATTTTAATGATTCCGATAGTGAAGTGTCAAAGTTGGTGAAGGCCGGCAAAGCAGTTCGTTTAAAGGAACATCTGAAAACAGAACCGAATGTTTATTATTTGATGTAACGAGAGAAGATGAGAAAGAAAAGGAGTAAGCGATGTATATATTTGATGAAAAAGTAGGTCGACGCAAGTTTATCAAAGACGTAAGCGTGGCCGCAGCGGCCGTGGTAGGGCTGAGCGCTACTACAGAAGGGCAAGCTGAAGGAACAGATGGAAAGGACTCAAAAATCTTGGGCGTACCCACAGTACTGGCCCATGATGCTGAGGGAAAAAAACACTGGGGGCGTGATGCGGGTGAGTGGATCGCTTCATGCTGCAATATGTGTGGTGGGCAATCGGGCATTCTCTGTCACGTAGTCGACGGCGTGCTTGAAAAGATCGAGCCCAATCACTGGAATCCCAATAACTACGGCAACATTTCAACCGATTTCATGGATGGCTACACTGAGGCGTATGGCTGCAAAGAGGGCGGCACAATTTGTCCCAAAGGTAATGCGGGGATCATGCAACTTTACGACCCCGATCGAATTAAGACACCTTTAAAGCGTACTAATCCTGACAGGTCGCCTGGTGCCGATCCAAAATGGAAAGCCATTTCTTGGGATGAGGCCTTAGATGAGATTGCGGGCAAGATGCGAAAGCTGCAAAGGGCAGGTGAGGCCAATAAGCTCCTATGGATAAGTGAAGATCACTCGTTTACCCACATCCAGGGCGATTTCTGCCAACTGTATGGCTCACCTAACTACGTAAACCATGCCAACCTCTGTGACGTTTCACGGAAGGCATCGTTCAAAGCAGTTATGGGTGATGAGCGTCCACTGGCGGATTTTATTCAATCGAAATATATTCTCCTTTTTGGATGGAACCCCACCAGCGCCATTAAATGGGTGCACCTGCCACGAATTATTACTCGCGCCCTAGAAAAAGGCGCACACATGGTTGTGGTCGATCCTTATCTCTCAGACACCGCGGCCAAAGCTCATGAGTGGGTTTCTATTCGTCCTGCAACCGATGGCGCTATGGCACTCGCCATGGGTCATGTTATTGTGCGCGATAAACTCTATGACAAGAATTTTGTTGATAGTTGGACTGTCGGTTTTGCTGAATATGCGGAATATGTAAAAGACAAAACACCTGAATGGGCAGAAAAAATCACTACAGTTCCCGCTGCCACCATTGAGCGTTTGGCCAAAGAACTTGCCGC
>CAYHRT010000183.1:0-8159 GCA_964359085.1 uncultured Bdellovibrio sp.
GTATATTATTTGAGCAGGATTGGAACAATGGCAACTTTTTAATCGAATTGTCACGTAATTGTCACACAATTGTCACACAAGATGCACTATTAAAACATAAAGCAACTAATTTCATGATATATATCAAGTGTCTAACCTGTGGATTCTTCAGCGGTTGTTATTAGTTGACAAAGAACAAAAAATGGCTTTCTTGCGAGGGCCCTTGCGTTTCTTATTCCAATTTTTTTGTCCGTCAGAATTGATGAACCACTTTGAGAAAGGAAACATTTTTTCTTTTAATGCTTTGATGCTCTCAGGGTTGATGGGACAAGTGTGACGAAGGCCCGTTCTCTCCTCGTCTGTTTCAAATTTGAAATTTCTGGCCAAAACCAAGGGCGTAACTTGTGAATTGTGCCGATCATGTGATTAATCTTGTTGAATTTGAAAAGGGAGGGACGCATGAGCAATGTTACCATTTCAAAAATCGAAAAGATGATTTATGTAATTCGCGGGCACAAGGTGATGCTTGACTCCGACCTGGCTGAACTTTATGAGGTCGAAACTCGTATCATAAACCGGAACGTTCTACGAAATTTCCAGAGATTTCCTGAAGATTTCATGTTTCAACTCAATGAAGCAGAATACTCTCTTTTGAAATCCCAAATTGGGATTTCAAATATAGGTAGAGGTGGGCGACGGACACTACCCTATGTTTTTACCGAAAATGGTGTAGCGATGCTGTCAACCGCACTCAGTAGTGAGCGCGCTGTGCAAATAAATATCGCAATAATGAGAATTTTCACAAAACTCAGGAGTTTTCTCCTATTGGAGAAGGGACTTGTGGAACGGATGGACAAACTTGAAAATGGCACGAACAAGATGTTCAAAATCGTTTTTGAAAGATTAGACTCAATCGAGGATCAAATCACACCTCACTTGCCAGGCAATCGCAGCAAGATCGGTATTAAACGCGGCAATAATAACGAATGAGTCGGATGGAGCACTACAATTTTCGGTGCCCATCAGAGTTGATGAACCATTTTGAGAAAGGCAGCATTTTTTCTTTTAATGATTTGATGGTCTCAGGGTTGACGGGACAAGTGTGACGAAGGCCCGTTCTCTCCTCAAGGATTTGGACTCGCTTTTTGGCCTTATTTAAGAGCGCCTCGGTACGGAAGGCAGAACAGTTTTGGCCTTCGTCCCACGAGACATCCACATAATTCTTCCAGTCAAACGGAAATTTTCCTGAGATGAGATTTTTTCGCCACTGGCCTTCACGGCAAACCACATAGGGGCCCTGATTATATTCAGCGCCTAAGACATCCTGGGATTTAAACAGCAAGTGATTCCAAAAGCGCATGCCATGAAAATTGGCGGCCAGATCACCATAACTGTAGATGCCTGTGGTGTGAGCGCCAAGAAAATATTTCTCTGACTTATGGCCGAAGCGCAGCACTTCTTTCATCTTATTATTCTTCTTACTATTCTTGGCCTTCATGAAATAAGCATAACCTCGCCCAAAAAAATGTTCGAATTTATCTGTTCCTGTCTGCACACCATTCACCATAATAGCTTCGGCCGTGGTATCTTGATAAAGATCTTTAATCACCGCAGTTGGGGCCTCATACCACTTAAAATCTTGGTAAATACCGTGACTATTATTCACCGGCCTTTTGGCAATTTCATCCGTGTGCGCCAACCAGCGATTAAATTTTCCTTGAACATGATTGCGAAAATAGACACGTAGATTTTTATAAAGTCTCTTTTGGGAACAGCCTTTTTTTTCATTAACCAAGAGCAACGCTTGATCAAAGACCTCTTCTGTCTTTTGATTGAGGTAGTCCAGCGAATCCGCCAGCGGTTCATAGCGGTCTGTAAAATTGTCCACCTCGCTGGCATACACCAACGGCGAGAGGAAGCATAAATATCCCAATAAAACAACGACAGGGGCCTTCATTGCATCTGTGTATGCGATAATTGCCTTTGATGCAATAAATGCGTAATTTTTATAGGTTTTGAAGGCACAAAAGGTTGACGCGAATTCTTGCAACGTGATACGACCGCTGGCTTATGATTACCACACAAGATATTGCTCTTCAGTACGGAGGGCGAACGCTTTTTAAAGACGTAAACCTAAAATTTATCAAGGGCAATTGCTATGGCATCATTGGTGCCAATGGCTCTGGCAAATCAACTTTTCTCAAGCTTTTGAGTGGGCAGATCTCGGCCACCGCCGGGAGGGTTGATATGACTCCCGGCGAGCGCATGGCGGTTTTAAACCAGAACCACTTCGCCTTTGAAGAAGAAGTTGTTTTAAACACCGTGATCTTGGGACATTCTGAATTAGTCACCATCATGCAAGAAAAAGATGCTCTTTATGCCAAGGAAGATTTTTCCGAGAAGGATGGCGAACGCACCGCCGAGTTGGAGTCACGTTTTGCCGAATTAAATGGCTGGGAAGCGGAGGCCAGCGCCGGCTCTCTCTTGGCCGGCCTGGGAGTCGACACTTCTCTTCACTCCAAGAAAATGAAAGAACTATCGGGGGGAGATAAAGTCAAAGTCTTATTGGCGCAGGCCCTCTTCGGAGCACCCGACATTCTGCTGCTCGATGAACCCACCAATGATTTGGATTTAAAGGCCATCAGTTGGCTGGAAAAATTTATTATGTCACAAGAAGAGAGCATCGTCCTGGTGGTCTCCCATGATCGACACTTCTTAAATAAGGTCTGCACCCATATTTGCGATATCGATTTTTCGAAGATCAAGCTTTACGTCGGAAATTATGATTTTTGGTACAAATCCAGTCAACTAGCGCAACGCCTTTTATCAGATCAAAACAAGCGGACTGAGGAGAAAATTAAAGATTTGAAAGAATTTATTGCGCGATTTTCTGCCAATGCTTCCAAATCCAAGCAGGCCACCTCACGCAAAAAACTGATTGAAAAATTAACCATCGAAGATATCACTCCTTCGAGTCGTCGTTATCCTTTCTTAGGTTTCCGTCAAGAGCGCGAGGCAGGAGATCAACTCTTACGCGTGGAAGGACTCAATTTTGTGCGTGACGGGAAGAAGATCTTAAATAATGTTTCGTTTACATTGAAGAAGGGCCAAAAAGTGGTGTTCTTGGCCAAATCTGAGCTGATCACGACTGAGTTATTCAAAATTTTAATGGGTGAGATGGAACCCGATTCAGGTAAAATTGAATGGGGTGTCACCACATCGCGTGCCTGCTTGCCCACAGATAACTCGCATTTTTTCCAAGATTCTAAACTGTCCCTGATCGACTGGTTGAGGCAATATTCCAAAGATCAAACTGAAACATTTATTCGCGGTTTTCTGGGCCGGATGCTCTTCTCGGGAGAAGAAGCGCTAAAAAAATGTACCGTCCTCTCGGGTGGTGAGAAAGTTCGCTGTATGCTGGCCAAAATCCTGCTGACAAACGCCAATGTGTTAATCATGGACAATCCCACCAACCATCTGGACCTGGAAACCATTACCGCCTTGAACGAGGGCCTGATTGATTTTAAGGGCACCCTGCTTTTCACCTCTCACGATCATGAATTTATCCAGACCATTGCTAATCGAGTTATTTCAATAGAAGACAAGGGCATTCGGGATCAAGAATGCAGCTATGATCAGTTCGTTGGGTATGAAGAATAGCTTCCCTTTTGAATCATTCTCCTGTACAGCTTGTCGCATCAACCTCTAACAGGATACTTTTTTTGAATTTTTCCGAACTCTCTCTCAACCCACTGCTATTAAAATCTGTGAGTGAACTCGGTTATGTCACTCCCACCGAAATACAACAAAAGGTCATTCCCCTTCTCATGACAGAAGAATGCGATTTTATCGGTCAGGCCCAAACTGGTACAGGGAAAACAGTGGCCTTCGCCTTACCCCTCTTAGAAAAAATCGACATCAAATCGCGCCAAATTCAAGCGTTAATTTTGGCGCCCACCCGCGAGCTGGCCAATCAAGTTAAAGAAGAAATTGTCAAACTGGGTAAACATTTAAAGATTCGGGTTGAAGCCATTTTTGGTGGTGCTTCGTATGACAAGCAAATCTATGGCATTCGACACGCTCATCCTCACATTATTGTGGGAACTCCCGGCCGAGTGATTGATCTTCTGGAGAGAGGGATCCTCAAGTTCGAAACTGTCAGTCACGTCATCTTAGATGAGGCCGATGAAATGCTCAACATGGGATTTCTGGAAGATGTGAATACTATTTTAGAGTCTACCAATCAAGAAAAACGTATTTGGATGTTTTCCGCTACCATGCCTCGTCCCATCGTCAGCATGATCAATGCTCAATTTAAAAATCCCAAGATGGTGTCCATTCAAAAGAAAACTGTCAGCAATGCGGATATTGAGCAAACTTATTATGTGATTCGCGAGAAGCATCATAAAGAGGCCCTCTGTCGTATTTTTGACATGACCCCTGATATTTATGGAATCATTTTTTGCCGAACACGACTAGAAACACGTGATCTGGCAAATGAACTTACTCTACGCGGGCACAAGATCGAAGTTCTCCATGGGGAGATGTCACAAAAAGAACGTGATTTTGCCATGGCGCAATTTAAAGCAAAAAAAACCACCATTATGGTTTGCACCGATGTGGCGGCGCGAGGGATTGATGTCAACAATCTCACTCACGTCATTAACTACGGACTGCCGCAAGAGCTTGACTCCTACGTTCACCGCATTGGTCGCACCGGTCGTGCCGGGATGAAGGGAATCGCCATCTCCCTTGTCGATTCACGCGATATGTATTCCATTCGTCGCTTGGAAAAGATGTTAGGTGTGATCATTAAACGCAAGGACCTCCCCTCGGTGGCCGATTTGAAGGCCATAAAAGTGCTGCATGAAATTGAAAATATGGGCCCGATCTTTACGGCGCTTCAAGATAAAAAAGGTGATTTTAAAACTGATGAAACCTTTGACCTCTTTAAAACATATTTTGAGCACCTCTCAAAAGAAGAGGCACTTAAAATTCTTTTTACTTGGACCTTCAATAAAGAGTTAAAGCGTCTGACTGATGTAGGACCGCTCCAAGAGGCCAGGATTGAAGAACGGCCTCGCTACTCTTCTCGTCCACAATCTGGTGGCGGAAGATCGCGCCATTCTCGCGGTGACTCTTACCACCATCATCGCCGGCATTAGGTTTCTACTTAGGAATAACAACCCAAGTCGGTTATTTTTGCATCCCTATTTTTTCTAAAACATTTCCTAAAACATCTTTCGATAATGACGATAAATATCTATTGCGTGAGTCCTCCTTTGGCCTTTGAGGTTATCTATGAATGATGAGAAATTCGAACCAATGCAACCCCATCCAGAACTTCCTCCGAAAAAGAAAAAGAGTCTTGGGAAAAAACTTTTGTTTGGTCTGTTGGGCATTCTTGCTCTTGCCGCGACTAAATTGGTTCTGTCATTCTTTGTGGCCGAAACTGAAGTGCATATGTCGAAATATGATGGATGGGATGCTGAATTTAAGGCCTCCTTTGTCGGTAGTTGTGGAGAGGCTTCCAAGACCTCTATGCTAGAACATTTAAATACCATCGCTAAGCATGGGCCGAGTGAAAATGAAACACTGAGCAGTACCTATGCCAACAGTTATTGTGAATGTATCTCCAGTCAGATCGAAAAGAAAAATCTGATCGCCACTAAGTACAACCAAATGAAAGGTGAGAGTGTCTACGAAGAAGAAACAGAGAAAGCGGTGGACACCTATCTGGGAACCCCTGAAGGCAAGCACGACACCCAAGAATGCAACAAGATTGCTGAAGCAAAAAGTGGAGTAAGTATCAGTGATGAGGAATACTTCGTTTCTAGTTGTACAACATCCACCATCACACAAGTTATGGCCGATGCAAAACTTGATCCGAAAACCACACCGTTAGAGCGCAAGGTGCCGATCCAAAAATACGCCAAAGAATACTGTGGATGTGTGGCAGCGGGTGCCTTTAAGGCCGCCAAAGTGGCGCTCTCGAAGAGCGATCGCCGGCCCACAAGTGATGATGAGGTTGGTGAGTTTGTAAATCAATATATTGATACTCCCGAAGGTCAAATGGTTATACAACAGTGCAGTACAATGGCCGAAAGTGAGATGGAAAAGTAGTCTCTATTCTATTTTCAACATTGATTGCCACAAAGCTTTTTGTTGTTCGGTTGAAACACCGTAGCTGTTGGGGATGGCCCTATTCTTACTCAATAATTCAAGACAGAGTCTGGCCACCCGAGACATCTGTTTCAAACCTCTCCAGCGCAGCATGTCCACCGCCTTGATATTTTGAGTAGTCAATTTCAAATCTGCGGGTGAGAGATAACAGATCGATAATTCCGGATGACTACGGTTGGGATGAACATAACAATCGGCATGAGACTCATAGGCGTTTTTCTTAATGTTTGAACAACTTTTTATCTCATAGGGCGAAAAGAATACAAAAAGGGACAATTCACGTTGCAGACAAAGAAGTGTTTCATCTCTCCATAAATCGGCTTGGTACGTCGTATAACTGGTATCTAAAAAACGCTGGCAATATAATTTGCCATATCCTAAAGCATAGCCTTTTGAACCACAGGGGAGATAATTCTCAACACAATTAGCGTAATAGTCGCAGGTCAACTCTGTTGGGCGCGAACAGGCCGAATCAAAGGCCAAAACTTGGAAACTAAAGAACCAGGTAAAAGTGATTGCAAGAAAGATTTTGCCCAAAACATTCTTCATGCTCTAGACATGCGCTGAAAAATTCCATTTGGCCATTAACCCTATAAATTTTTCAACGGCCTGCTAGCAGGATGTTGAAAAAGACAATTTCAGGCCGTTCAAAAAGGTTCAGATGCAAGGCCGAGGCCTTCAAATCGCCCGAGGCGTACTTGAAGAGTACGTCGAGGGCGATTTGAAGACGAGAACGCGGCAGATGTACCTTTTTCAACGGCCTGCTAGTCCAAAAGAATACGGAGCATTCGTCTTAGCGGTTCAGCAGCTCCCCAAAGCAATTGATCTCCAGAGGTGAATGCATTGAGATAGCATTCACCCAATCTCATCTTTCTGATGCGCCCAAGGCCGATGGTCAAAGTTCCACTGATTGCTGCCGGCGTAAGTTCTGCCAAAGTAGCGTCTTTTTTATTGGGAACTAATTTCACCCAAGAATTTGCCTCTTTGAGCATGCCTTCAATTTCTGGCAAAGGGATGTTTTGCTTCATTTTTATCGTGATGGCCTGACTGTGGCAGCGCAAAACTCCCACACGAACGCATGTTCCATCAACCGGAATAGGAATTTTTGTTTGCAGAATTTTATTGGTTTCAGAGAAGCCTTTCCATTCCTCACGACTTTGACCCATTTCATATTCTGAATCTATCCAGGGTAACAAGCTGTATGCCAGGCAATGACCGAAATTTTCACGCGGCACCTCACCAGAGCGGAGAATCGTCGTTACATTTTTTTCTAGTTCTAGGGCCGATTGTGCGGTGGTCATTTTTTTTTGAATGCCACAGTTTACAAAATCGTACTGTGCCACCAATTCCTGCATGTTTTTGGCACCGGCACCAGAAGCTGCTTGATAGGTCATAGTTGAGACCCACTCCACCTCACCGGCCTTGAATAATCCCTGAAGCGCCATTAACATTAAACTCACGGTACAGTTTCCACCGACAAAGGTGGTCTCGCCTCGTTGCAAGGCATCCTTGATCACATGCATATTCACGGGATCTAAAATAATAGTGGCCTCTTTTTCCATCCGAAGAGCAGATGCGGCATCTATCCAATCTCCACGCCAACCCTCGCGCTTTAACATGGGATAACACTGCTTGGTATAATCCCCTCCCTGACAAGTAAGAATAACATCCATGCTTTTGAGAGCACGAAGATCTGAAGCATCGAGAATTTTTCCAAAATCACGACCATACATCTTACTGTCACACGCTCGGCCGGTACTACTCGCACTAAAAAGGGTATAATCACCCAAGGCAAAATCATTTTCGGCCTGCATCCGCTCCATCAAGACCTGCCCCACCATTCCCCGCCAACCAACAATTCCAATTTTTTTGATTTTCATCTGATCCTCATTTTATTATGGCCATTATGCAGAAGATGCGCACGTATGTCTAAGCCTCCAGGAATCTGCGAATAATTTTTCTCTTGTCGCTTTTCTTCCCCTTCGGATTCAAACCAA
>CAYHRT010000184.1:0-8138 GCA_964359085.1 uncultured Bdellovibrio sp.
ATGTGGGCGCCTGATCTGGCCTTAGGATTAATAATCGGCAGCAATACCTTTAATATGCTTTTATTTCTCCCATTAGATTTAATTTACCCTAAAGTCCTCTTTAGTTCTGTGCAAAATATTCATGCCATCACTGCCTTTTGCATTATTGCAATCATGAGCATTGCGGTAATGGGGCAACTTTATCATGCGAAAAAACGTCCTCGTTTTTCTGCGCCAAGCTCGGAAATGGTGGTAGTTTTAATTATGTTATTCTTATTTTTTCTCTATAAGATTAATCTTGAACAGTTAGGATGATATAAGAGGAGAGTATTCATGCTGAAAGCACTATGGGCATTTGAACCATTCCATCAAAATGCCATAAGTCTTAAGGGAATGTATCTTTTATTACGGCAGTTAGTTGGCACGGCTTCAAATATCGAGGTTGGATTTGTTGTTACTCGATCAGAGCCAGAACTTTATCTGGCGTACAATATTCATGAAAACGCACGGTTCACGAGTTATCCGCGAAAAATAATGAAAGATGCACTCCGCAAGGCCAAGGTATTAATAGAAGATAAGAAGTTGCATCTCATAGATTTTGATACGATCTCCAATACAAAAGCAGTGGATCGCTTTCTGGCCTTAGCACAATCTCGTGGTGCTGATCTGATTGCTCTCTATACCCATGGGCGTAAAGGTTACAAAAGATTTTTACTTGGAAGTTTTGCTGAAACGGCAATCCATCGAAGTAAGATCAATCTTTTGTTGATCAATCCATTGTCAAAGGTTCCGCTAAAAATAAAAAGTATAATCTTTGCCAGCGATTTTACGCCAGCAAGCAAAAAATTTCTCAAACGTTCTCTTTAGATCTGTCTTCAGACAAAAGCGCGACTTACAGTTTTTCATGTCGCTGAAGTAATGTACCGATGGTCCCTTGATGAGGCCAATCCGAAAATCCATGCCTATCGAAAAGAAATTAGGCAAATGAGTGAATGGATTGAAAAGGAATGTAACTCACTCAATGTGCCTTGTGAGGTTATAGTTACTACTGAGATTAGGCCAATGACGGATTTGGTTCTGAGGGCCGCTGAGAAGGTCAAGGCCGATTTGATTATTGTGGTGGCCAAGGTGGGGCGTATAGCGGCACTCATGGGAGGCAGTACAACTCGACAGCTGGTACGCGCCAGTACAAAACCAATATTAGTTTTCAAGTAACCTCAGATTTATTTTTTAAAGCGAGCTTTCATTGATAAACAAGGTCGCTTCATAAGTCTCTGGCATGCCGAAGATTTGAGAAAAAGAAATTTTCCCGCCCTTGTTCATATGAATGAGTTTTTTTAATTGCGGATTAATGGTGACGGCATAATTGGCCTTGAAGTGGGTTTCTCCCTTATTCGGAGCGCTGGCCAGTGGTGATAAAACGCCGTTTTCGGTGGAACAATCTATATCAACCAGGGGTGGCAAAGTATTCATGGCCGTCGAACACTTGACGTTCATGGTAACATGGGCAAAAGGGGCGAGACCTTTTAAATCCAGGTTAAACGAGATGTCAGTGGTTTTGGAATAGGAGACAGTTCCTTGAATATGGCATTCGCTCGCGAATTGATAGGGAAGATTCTGGGGTGTCTTAAAAACCAGAATTTGTAGCCACTTGCCATGATAATCCGGGCAACCGCTGACAATAAAATTACCATTAGATCCTTTGCCAAAAAAAGGCAAGAGTGCTTTGAAGAGCATTTTGACCGCTTCTGATGCCACGGTACGATGATCATTATCGGCAAAGTCCTTATGTTTTTCGCTGATGGCGGGCAGACCTGTCGAGTTAAATTGTGCTTTTGTTTCGACTCCATATCTATAATTTTTTTGCTCTATCACTTTGCCCGTTCCGTCAGTTGATTCTTCTGGGCCATGTTTGACCAGTTGGCCTTGGTGATTTATTTGGCAAAAGGTCAAGGTTTTGTAACCTAAGTCGACCTTGACCACATAAGCTCCGTCAGGACAATCCAAGGCATAGACTGGGAGTAGATACGAAAAAATAAACAGGATGCTTACTAATTTGAACACAAATTATATTGTAACTCATTAGTTGGTTTGACGCACTTTACTTCTATTTTAAAAGTATGAGACACTTTTTTCTATGCATAAGAAATTGCAGCTAAAATATCCAATCGTATTGGTTCATGGATTAGGCGCGTTGGGAACCATGGGACCCTTTGAATATTTTTATAAGATCCCAGCATGGCTGACAGAGCATCAAAATCGGTTTCATATCGTCAATTTATCCTTTTGGCATTCGATCGAACACCGTGCCGAAGAACTCAATAGGGCAATGGTCAAGATCTTTCCTGGGGAGAAAGTTAATTTGATTGGGCATAGCATGGGAGGGTTAGATGCCCGACTATTTACCACTCAGTTTGATCAAGGGACAAGGGTGGCAAGTGTGACAACAATCGGCACTCCTAATCGGGGTACTGCGATAGTGGATCACTTTCTTGAGTTATTTCTTAACGATGTGATGGATAGAACCGAGTCAATTGCAAAAAAATTCCACTTATCCCACGAGGGATTTCGGCAGGTGAGTAAGAAGAACTTTGATGCATTTTTGCATAAAACCGTGGTGGATGTTGCCGGGGTGGCCTATTTTAGTGCTACCAGTGTGATTCCTTCTCCCGTGTTCTTGAACTCGCTTCCCATGTTCTGGGTGACCCAGCCGATTTTAAAGCACTATGAGGGAGACAATGATGGCTTTGTCTCTGAACAGTCGGCGCGATGGGGAACTCATATCTGTACTTATCATGGAGATCACTATGGCCAAATTGGACAGATTTTAGGCCGCACGAAGCTGAAACATCTCAAATTTTTCGCAGAGATCATTGGTAGACTTAAGAAAGAAGGCTTATAGTCAAAGCGTTTTTTTGAGGGAGTTTAATATGCTTTGGCTGCTTTTACTGGCATGGTTGGCCAGAATTGTTTTTCTTCTTCTCGTTTTTCTCTCCATTTGGTCTGTCTCGATTATGATTGAGCGGCACCGTTTTTTTAAGGCCATTTCGTTGCCGACAGATCAGTTCAAACAACTCATTCGTCAGAGAAATCCATCCGGGCTGGCCGAGGCGATCAAAAGGGACAATGGTGTGCTAGGGGCCTTCTTGCTAGAAGTTGAAAAATTTAAATCGCATGAGCAAATCGATAAGGCCTTTATTGTCCTTATGGGCGAAGAGCGGAAAAAATTAGAGAAAGGGTTGTCAGTGTTAGGAACTTTGGGATCAACGACTCCTTTTATTGGTCTTTTGGGTACAGTCCTTGGAATTATTGTCAGTTTCGGTGAATTGTCGACGGGTACCGGCAGCACCAACTCAGTCATGTTTTCCCTTGCTGAGGCGCTGATTTTAACTGCGACAGGTCTGCTTGTGGCCATTCCGGCCGTGGTTGCCTTTAATTACTTTTCACGCAAAGTACGTTTTATTATCGGTGAAACATCTTCCGTGAAAGATCTCTATCTCGCATACAAAGAGTAATGTATGGTGGGAAAGGACATTGATCCAGATAATTTAGAGGGTATCACAGAGATCAATATCACGCCTTTTGTTGATGTGGTGCTGGTACTGCTGGTCATCTTTATGGTTACCGCACCCGTGATGTTGAAAGAAAGTTTGAAGGTGAACTTGCCCAAAACCCTGACTTCTGATCTCAATACAAAATCTAACTCTATTGGTATCGCCATTACGAAAGAAGGGCAGGTGATCTTCAATAGTGAATTGATCTCGCAGGAGAATTTACAATTAAAATTGACTGAATTGCAACAAACGGCGCCTGAAACAACTTTTTTAATCAGCGCCGACATCGATACTCGACATGGCGATGTGGTACGAATGATTGATCTGTTGAAAAAAAATGGCCTTAATTTTTTTGCCTTACAAATTGAAAAGATTAAAGCGGCCCCTTAATGAGTCTCCAGAATTATTCAATGAGGCCTTGGCAAGTTTCACTCTCGTGGCATCTTTGTATCATGGCCATGATGATACTCATGATCTTGATTAAACCAAAGCTAGTCACAGAAACCTATGAGGTGGCGGTGCAGATTAAAGAACCTGAATCTTCCCAAGAATTGCGTGCGGTGAATAGGCAAACCAAAGTTATTTTGAAATCGGTTAATCAGAACCAAACGCCTCCATCCGTGATCAAAGGTCGTGAGATTTTTGGAATTTCTCGCAATGCTTATACTGATAATACTGATGATGGGGTCAATGTGAGTGCCAAGTTGGGTAATACTTTGAGCAAGGAAGCTGATCATGAGCAGCTGGCTGCCAATGACCCAGATGCACTGCCCGTTCCAACGGAAGAATATCTGGTGAGTGAGATGCCCATCCTGATCTCTGAGTTTAAACCTGAGTATCCCAAGGAGGCCAAGGAAAAACAAATTGAGGGTGCCGTGACGATGAGTATTCTTATTGATGAACAAGGTATTGTACGCCAAGCAAGTATTATTGAGGGGCCGGAAATTTTTCGTGCTACTGCTCTTCTGGCCATTCGAAAATTTATTTTCGGGGCGGCGAAAGTTGACGGCAAAGCCGTTGCGGTTAATATTCGTTACATCCTACGTTTCAAGCTGGAGTTTTAGATGTCAGCTCTTGCCATCATGTTGATCCTTCTTTTTGTGGGAGTTTTGAATGCCCAGGAGACTATTCATCTTCATGGTCGGTTGTGGGAGAGGGGCACAAAGAAACCTCTCTTTGAAGCCAATATCTTTATCCTGCCTCATAAAATTAAGGCTGTGACCAATCAGAAAGGGGAATTTAGTTTTGAAGATATCCCCAAATCTTCCTGCCAAATTGTAATCAATGTGTCGGGATACAATAAGTATGAAGAAAAAGATTTATGCTTAAAGAATCAAGATAATCTTTCTATTTATTTAGAAAAGATTTCTTACACTACTTTTGAAACGACGGTAAGTGCCAAAGTTATCAAACGCGATGACCAGTCCATGAGTTTAACTCAGGAAGAATTTCTCAAAATGCCTGGTTCCTTTGGTGGTGACCCCATTCGTGCTGCTCAAAATTTACCTGGTGTCGGTCAATCAGGTGCCAGTGCTCAAATCATCGTTCAGGGGGCGGGCGTTGATGATACGGCCTATGTTATTGATGGCCATCGTGTTCCCAATGTTTTTCATTTTGGTGGGCTCTCCAGTATTGTTTCGCCAGAATCGGTGGAGCGCATAGATTTTTTACCCAGCGGCTATGGCCCGGAATATGGTAAGGCGATGGGGGGAGTGATTGGTCTCACCACCAAGCCCCCTGTTCAGGACCGCTGGCATGCCATGGCCTTCATTGATTTGCTCAATACCGGGGCCTTGGCAGAGGGGCCGCTTGATCCGCAATCTTCCTTACTAATTTCCGGGCGCTATAGTTATATTGGACAAGTGCTAACAGCGGTGGCCAAAGAAAATGATGATTTTGCACTTACGGCAGCGCCTACTTTTTACGACGTCACCAGCATTTATAAACGTCAGCTCAATGCCAATAATCAATTC
Source organism: uncultured Bdellovibrio sp. (assembly GCA_964359085.1). Lineage (GTDB taxonomy): Bacteria > Bdellovibrionota > Bacteriovoracia > Bacteriovoracales > Bacteriovoracaceae > GWA2-49-15. The sequence continues at coordinate 5,507 of CAYHRT010000184.1, forward strand.
AAAACCACTTTTGTTGCCAGTCGGGATGAATTGGAATTGGTGCTAGGTAAAGCTGCCAATAATGACACTGCTTTGAGGGGCGAATTTAAAAACATTTCATCTTTTGTTCGTTTGATCCCGCAGCTTTCTACAGAGTTCGATGCTCAAACCAAGATGGAAAATTCATTAGGTTTTGGCCGTGATGCTATTTTAATAAATATAAATGGTCGTTATCTTGATATTGATGCCAAGGTCATCTCACAACGTTCAGAGATAGTGAAAGAATGGAGACCCACTTTCAAAACCTATTTTGGACTTGATAACTATTTTACTTCCTCTACTGTGAAAGTGAATTTGCCAAATTATTATTTGGTAGGGGGTGTGAGCAACCCATTTTCTGTGGGTGATCAACGAAAATTTGTCTCGAAAGGGCATGATTCAGAATTGGCGGCCTATCTAAGGCAGGAAATTAAAACCTCTCCTGATTCGAGATGGACTTATCTGCCAAATTTTCGACTCGATCATTTTACCGTGAATAATGACACAACTCTGGCCCCCCGTTTTCAGGTGCGCTACCAATTGGATTCCTCACTTCTCTTACGCGCCTCCGTGGGAAAATATGTGCAACCACCTTTGCCCCAGGAAACTTCGCAATATTATGGCAATCCCGGAATAAAATCGCCCTATGCCATTCATTACACCATGGGATTTAGCAAGGATTTTAGAGAAGGAAGCACCCAAGGATTTGAGTTTACCAATAACTATTTTTATAAAGATCTAAAACGTTTGGTGGTTTCTGATATTCAAACCAATTATGCCAATCAGGGGACGGGAAAAATCTATGGCGGTGAAATTCAGGCGAAATATCGTTTAAACAATTGGTCTTCGCAAGTCGTTTATACTTATCTGCACAGTCGTCGTACTATTCCAGTGTATGGTACGAGTCCTTCTGAGTTTGATCAAACTCACAATCTGAATTTGATTGGAGGGTACAGTAAAGGCCGTTGGAGTTATTCCACGCGTTTGCGTTATGTGACGGGAAATCCCTATACTCCCATCGATGCCAGTACCTATGATTCAGATAATGATGTTTATATTCCTACTCGTGGGGCAATCTATTCAAAGCGTTTTGCAAATTTTAAAAGTTTAGATCTTAGAGTTGATCGTAAATTTATTTATGATACTTGGATTATGACCGGATATTTAGATATTCAAAATATGACCAATTCAAAAAATCCTCAGTTTATGGAATATTCCTATGATTACAGTCAAAACAATCAAGTCAACGGTTTACCGATCTTACCCACGATTGGGGTGAAAGGAGAATTTTAATGAAAATAATCTTTCTTGTTTTCATCCTGACATTGATGTCGTGTGCCGATGATAGCTTTAAAAAAGTTGAAGCACTCAATACTTTTCGCATTCTTGCCATTACCGCCAGTAACTCAGAAGTCGCACCAGGGGGGAGTTCGGTACTCCAACTTTATGTCTCCGATACTAAGGGTGATGGACGCACCATCAGCGGTACGTTGGAGGCCTGTATTGATCCTGGCATTGCTTTTGGGGCCACGGTGAGCTGTGATCACGATCCACTCAAGGCCACGGCCGCTTACAGTATAGATACCATCAATGATGCCGATCTTGGAGTAGGAAATCTGTATACTGGTTTTGCCACCGCAACTTATACTGCGACAATTCCTGCCACTATTTTGTTAGGCCGAACCGCAAGAGAACAATACAATGGCGTGAGCTACATTGTTAATTTTAGTTTTACGGTGGATGGCCTAACGGTAAAATCCTTCAAGCGTATCGTCGCCACCAGCAGAGTTAGTTTAAATTCTAACCCCACTATCTCAAACGTCTTGATAAATGGAAATGGGGCAAGCGGGAAACCAAACAAAGATGATCTTTTATCTTTAACATCTTCGACGGCAGAGGATTATAGTTATCAAAATGTTGATGATAGCTTGGAGGCGCGCAGTGAAACCTTGGAAGTGGCATGGTATGTTTCGGAAGGTGAAATCAATAAACCGAAAGCCTATTCATCTGAAACAATCAGATACAAAAGTATACCTCCAACATCGACAATGTTACTTATAACTGTTTTGCGTGATGGTCGGGGCGGAATTGCCATTCACAGAGAGGTATTTTGAAAGGTATTTTGATCTGTTTGCTGACAACTCTTTTATCACTTTGACTAAAATTGCCTGATTTCGAGACACCCCATTCCCATGATAAACTTCTATAATCCGGCAGTTAGCTTCTGAATGTCTGGCGCATGAATTGCAGTCCAAACCTCGGGGTTCTTTCTTGGGAAGGGGTTTTATATGCTTATGACTATTGGCCATTTTCTGGCCTTTCTTTTGATCATTAGTATGAGTAGTTTTTGTTACGGACAAAATCCCGCAGGCACAATTTTGAATTTGGATTCTCAGGTCACCAATATCCCAGGCCTGGGTTTTCGCTATGACGGGAGTCGTAGAATTCCAACCAATGAGGCCCTACGCTTATTTAATCTTGCCAGAAGTAGACATGATAGAGAGAGCTTATCAGGGTCAGGTCAATGTGCCACTTGCCCGGACCATTCAGATACACCCGTAGCGGTTATTCCAGGAAGTGGGAGTGGTTCTGGGAGTGGAAGTGGCAATCAATG
>CAYHRT010000185.1:0-5949 GCA_964359085.1 uncultured Bdellovibrio sp.
TATATCTAGCACATTCTCTAGACAACGCTTGCAATCCTGAGTTAGCGTTTCGCCCATGTTTAAATTACTGCCGCTCATCCTATTATCCTTGGTTCCCATGGCCCATGCTGGTGTGGGTGTGGCTTCAGGCTTTTCGGCCGTCACGGCAGGCCGCACAGTTCCCCTCATCTATGCCAGTGGTGAATCAAACGAATATGCGCTGACCGGTTATGCTGTCGGCGTAAACAATTCGGTATACTATCATTCTGGTTACATGCTCAGCTTCTTCAAAAAATATAAACCCTCTGGCGAATTTATCGCAGGAAATATCGATGCGGGACTGGGATGGGGTTTTTTCTATTACAAGATCGGTTTTAAACGCACCTCCACGACTACGCTAGAAGAAAAAAATGCAATGGCAACTGGACCTTCCTTGCGAGTGTTATGGAATGTGGCTTCTCCCGTATTTATTGGTCTTGAGGCCATGTACGGAGTTCGTGGACTCGATTGGATTCTGCTCAGTACTCAAGATATCGTCAGCGTGCTGCTGGGGGTACGATTTTGAAAAAAATCATCCTCATCCTCACGTTGTTTTTAATCATCATGACGCCTTGCCAAGGGAGTACGACTCGTAACCAAGCTTCGATCGGTCATATCTTTGGTGCCGCAGGCCTACTCTACGGCCTGGGCTCAGCAAGAGTGGGTCATCATTCATGGGAACTTGGTCTGCTAAGCTCGAGTTCAGTCGGCGTGGCAAAACTTCTCAATATAGGAAGTATGTATTTTGGTTTTGGATTTGCCGCCGTAAGTGGATCAGAATTAGGCTTTTATGCCTCGAGTGGTGTGGAGTTTTGGAATCTGGCCTTTCTCAATTTTCGCTTTGAGGCCAATGGAATTGCCACCTACCGGAATACCACCGAAGGAGAACTGCTCCTTGGGGTATCACTTAATTTTTAGGGCCAATCAATTATGAAGATTATATTAAGCATGATGCTCTTTTCAATGATGCTTGGTTTTCGCGCAACTCGAGGTGGAGTCACTTGGAATCTTTCCGTAAACGATCCCTACCTCTACGTTAAAATTTGCGATCCCGATACATCTTTAACCAATAACTTACCTAGCTCAGATGCGTTGGCGAATGCGACTCTAACCAAAAGTGTAATTGTCCAATCGATTCTCGATGATATTAACAATTTAGATACTTCCTTCTTGGTCATGGCGCTCTATTTCGATGGCGCTCCCACCAATCGTACGATTGAAGTATGTGCAGGAACTCCCGGTGCTTTAGGCGCCTCAGGTAATGCCCAATTTAAAATAGAAGATGGAAAGATCATTTCATGCACCATCAAACTTGACCCCGATCATGACGGAGATGCCAAAAAATGGCTGAGAACTACGACCCATGAAATTGGACACTGTTTAGGTCTCATGCATCCCCAAGAGTCCATTCACGCAATCATGAGTTATTATAGCGACCAGGAGTTCTTGCGCTACCAGATTGATGACCTCATGGGAATTTCTTTCCTCTATCCATCGCCGAGTTATGATTTAAAAGAAACCTCCACTTTCGGTCTTAAGTGCTCGACAAAGTAGGATAGTTTTTCTTTTCAAAACAGATCTTTCTTTCCTGCCATTTTTTAGGATAAGTTCTCATGCTGGGATCTTTATAGCCCTTAGTCCTTTCTGTACGATAACTTTTCTTGCTGGGATCGAGCGCACAGGCAATTTGGAACTGAACCAACTTCTCCAAAGTCTCCAATAAAATATAATGCCGCCCATCCAATGTTTCGTGATGCCACTTATCTAGGCAATTGAACAATTCAAAAATCGACTCAATGGTAGACAGACAGCCCGACAATGGTTGTTGCTTAATGGAAAAACGCGAGACTTGCGAGATTTCAAAACTCACTCGGGGCAGGGAATGCAACACGCTACTCTCACGCATCATGGTCTTGGCACAAGGCCAAGTGCCATCGATCACAAAAAACAACGGCTTCTTCTTGCATAATGGGTCCAAGAGAAGAGGAGTACGCGAAAGATTATGGGCCCCTTCACCAGGATACAGGAGCATAGGAAAGTATTGCTCATCTGTAAGGATTTTCTGGACTTCTAAGTTTTGCGAAAAATTTACCCCAACGATAATTTTAGATCGCGCGCAACATAAGTTGGCCAATCTTCCGGTACCGACTTTTTCCTTGCGTGCCTCCTTTGGATGCATCAAGATTCGTACCGAAGCCAGAGATTCAAAGGGAACAATACTGCCACAAAAGCAGCATGTGGGGGGACGAAGACACTCCACACACACAGTCCGGCCGGCGAAAGCTGGCGTAGCAAGAAGTGCTTTTTTACGAATTAAATATTCCTGCTTATTCACAGCTTGAATTTCTTACTCACAGTACTCGCGAGGGATGCGGCGGCAAAACTCTTAATCAAATCACCGGGAATAAAAGGCAGAAACCCCGTAACCAATAAAGCTTTGGCGGGAACAAAAAAAGACAAGCCGAGAAGACCGCAGGAAAAAATGATGAAACTCCCAACCAAACAACAAGCAAAAGCACTTTTGATTGTTCTGGCGTAACCTTTGTCGGCTAGATGACCAACCACACCGCTCGCCAACAACATTCCTATTAAATATCCAAAAGTTGGGCCCAAGAGCAGTCCGCTTTTGCCTAGAGCAAAAAAAGGCAGTCCCATCGCTCCCTCAGAAAGGTAAAGAGCAAAACTCGCTAAGGCCCGTTTACGCCCCCAGCAAAGGGCCAACACCGCGACACCAAAAGTTTGTCCTGTAATGGGAACGGGAGTAAAGGGCAGAATGAAGGACACTTGGGCAAGAAGCGCCAAAAGCAAAGAACCGCCAATCACGGCAGTCACATTTAGCCAGAGACTCCTCTGATGACCATTAATCAAAAACGGCACGACAGCTTGACTTTGAACTTGACTCACGACTCCTCCCATCAGTTGAATTGCGCCGAGTTTAGCACCAAAGGCCATCGCTCATCAAGTTCATCAAGCTGCTAGCTCAAAGCAATTTTTCAATATCGGGCAGCAGCTTGCCGGGTGTCGTTTGTGGGGCATAGCGGGCAACTACATTCCCCTTGCGATCGATCAAAAACTTGGTAAAGTTCCATTTAATGACTTCGGTACCAAAAAGCCCACTCTGTTGGGATTTTAGATGTTCATAGAGTGGATGGGTCTGTTCACCATTAACATCAATCTTGGCAAACATGGGAAAAGTGATATGGTAGCGAGTTTGACAAAAAGTTAGAATTTCTTTTTCTGTGCCAGGTTCTTGCGAGCCAAACTGATTGCACGGAAATCCCAAAACAACCAGTCCTCTATCCTTGAGTGATTTATAGAGTTCTTCAAGTTCCTCATACTGCGGCGTGAAACCACAATCGCTGGCGACATTCACCACCAGCAAAACTTTACCCTCATACTGTTTCAAGGTTTCTTCTTGACCAGAAATCGTTTTCACAGGAATCGAAAATATATCTGTCATAATATCCCCTTCTGTACATTCGATTATAACTCTTTAGCGCAAGCTTGATCATATGGATAATGGATGTTAGCTTTTGTCAAAGATTTGGACCCGTATTTTTAGGGTAATGGTGAGCACATGGCAAAATTATTTTTAAAAGGTCTCGTCATTTTCTGTATCTTACTCGTCATCACTTTTCTCATGATGGATGTCTTCCGCGCAGAATTTGGCGAAATTGATTTTTTTACCCGCCATGGTATCTTTTTTCTGTTGTTTATTACCCTCTTTCCTCGCTTAACCTTACTTTTTTCCTCTGTTCCCTTTGGCGGTTTCTTGTGGTGGTTAGGACTTATCTTTTGTCCCAGAATTCTCGTAGCATGTTTGGCCACTATCACTTATTTTCGTACCAACCCAATGTTGGTGGTAGTGAGTTGGTTGGTGGCCATTTCAGGCGAAACGGCTGAAAAATACGGTATTGGCAGAAAGCATTTTCACTTTAAAATTTGGCAACCAAACTGGCAACATCGCACGGGTGATGGCACTTCTCCTGGAAAAAAACAGCACGGGGATGCTGCCATCGAAGCCGAATACAAAAAACTGTAGATCGCCCGCTCTCGGCTCCTGCCTTCGCGGGCATACCGCGCGCACTGTGCTTAGGCACACTGCACGTCCTGTACATAAAAAAAGGCCGCCGAAGCGACCTTTCTTAAGTTGATAATTTCAACAACGATTAACGACGTCCGCCGCCGCCAAATCCACCGCGATTTCCACCGCGATCGCCGCCGCGTCCACCGCCGCCGCCACCGCCGCGATTGTCACGAGGTTCCATTGGACGGGCCTCGTTAACGGTCATAGCGCGACCTTCGTATTCACTACCATTGAATTTTGCAATGGCATCAGTGGCCTCTGAATCAGAGGACATTTCTACGAAACCGAAGCCTTTGCTTCGTCCTGAGTCGCGATCGGTGATGATCTTGGCCGATTCGACTGTTCCGCACTGAGAGAAAGCCTCAGTAAGTGATTGTTCAGTAGCAGAGAATGGCAGATTGCCAACGTACAGTTTTTTACCCATAAAACCTCCTTAAGGCAGGGTGCCGCAAAAGAGATTCAGGGCCCTATGCTTGAAGAACTCTTGGAGCGACAGACAAAACTAACGCCGGCACCCTACCACAGCTACTTTATGAAAGCACGCGTAATTTTTGCTTATTTGAACAAAATGATTCATGATCCCAGGGTTTGGTTAGGGGCCGTCAAATAATAAATGCTCGTTCTGGCGCTCAGATTTCGGTCAGATTTGACCGCAACGGAAGGAGCAAAACCGGAAGCGGGGCAGCGGTCCCGCTGAGGATTGTGCGACTGAGTAGCGGGCAAAGATGGCCGGAAGATGAGATGCCAGAACGAGCATTTATTGTTTGACGGTCCCTTAACATGAGGAAACTATGATGGAATTACTTAAAGAACTTTGCCAAGCCCCTGGTGTACCTGGCCGTGAGCAGCCGATCATCGATATCATGGAACGTGAATTAAAAAAGAGCTGCGATAGCGTTCAAATTGATAATCTAGGTAATGTTATCGGCATCAAAAAATCTGCTAAAAATGATGCCAAAAATAATGTCAAGACAGTCATGATCTCAGGACACATGGATGAGATTGGTTTTGTTGTTTCTTATATTGAGAAAAGTGGCCATATCCGCTTTTGTCCACGTGGTGGACATGTCCCACGAGTGCTTGTTTCCCAGCGCGTGAAAATTTATGGCAGAAAGATTTTAACCGGCATCGTAGAAGGCAGTCCCGCCTTTCTTAATCGCGATGAGATGAATAAAGCACCTGAATTTAAAAATATGCATATTGATGTGGGCATGTCAGTCAAAGAACTCAAAAAAATAGTTGAAGTGGGAGATGCCATTGTCATGGAAGGTGCTTGGATCGAACAAGGCAATATGATTATCTCCAAGGCCTTTGATAACAGAATTGGCTGTTATTTAGTACTCGAAACCATGAGGCAATTGCAAAAAAAGAAATTGAATGTGAATGTTCTTGCCCTCGGATCGAGCCAAGAAGAAGTTGGAGTTCGTGGCGCCAGTGTAGCGGCCCGAAACTTTTCGCCTGATCTCGGAATTGCCCTTGACGTTACCGCGGCCTTCGATGTTCCAGGTGTTCCAGATGCTCAGCAAGTAACTAAATTGGGCGAAGGGGTAGCGATCAAGATAAATGATCAGGCTTCCATTTCTAACCATGGTCTGGTGAGCTTTTTTAAAGCATTGGCCACCAAAAATAAAATCAAATTTCAGATGGAAATTCTGCCTTTTGGGGGGACTGATGCCCATGCCATGCAAGTGCTCGGAGGCGGGGCCGTCTGTACCCTTTCGATTCCCACTCGTTATGTACACTCACCCAGCGAAATGCTGCATAAAAAAGACATCAAAGCGGGGGTCGACCTGTTGGTAAAATTCTTAGAGCATGCGGATAAATGTAAGTTAGAATTCTGACAG
>CAYHRT010000185.1:6049-8103 GCA_964359085.1 uncultured Bdellovibrio sp.
GTCTATAATGAACTTAAAAAACGTCACGACCAGGCCGATCGCAATCTCAGGGCCATGCGCCTGGCCCATCGTATCTCGTCTGTCTGCACTGTCATTTCGGCCGCAGCTCTGATTTATGTATCGGGGTCGATTGGTGTCGCCACCATCCTACGTGGAGCAGCGGTGCAAGCCCGAGTTATGGGAGTAAGAACAATTTTTGCCACCAGAAGTGTGGCAACCTTATTAACGAGCGGAGAAACCTTGGCCATTTCTCCTCTGATTAAAGGCATGACCTATTTCACAATTTCTCGCAGCCTCGTTATGTTACCGCTTGATGGTTATATGATTTATCGTGACCTTTTCGGTGACCATGAAAATTTTGGTCAATCTATTACCCCAGAGACAATCGAGAGTCTCTGGAATAACTCATCAACCTTTCCTCCACGCGCTCATGAGTTCTTCGAAAGGCCAGTTTGGAACGGATATTCTACTGAGTTGGAAAATCCTAAGATCGAACGAATGATCGATTCTCTCAATGATTTTTACCAGCAGAAATTGGCGGAAATTGATAATAGCGATAGCTTTTGGGATGGCCTTACTGAGTTTTGGACTAAAAAGCAATTACGAGAATATGCACTCACCAAAGAAGTAATGGCAATCTCCATGGATATCCAACGCTTTCGTGTGGCCTATTTTCATATGCTTCTAACACGTTTGCGTGGAGTACAGAGAGTCTGTGCTTTTCGCACTACGGGCGGAACGGCTTCAGTCAACCAGATGCAATTTGGGGGCATCTGTCAGTAGCTGGATTCCCACTCGAAAAAATTTACCAACCTTGTAATTTTCATCGAGATAGTTCACCACATATTTAATTTCTGCTCTTTTTTGCTTACTCTCATCCGTCCAGGTAATAAACTCTATGGTATTGGCATGGATAAATCGATTACGTTCCTCACTGGTAATGCGAAAACAAGCCCCCCCATTGGAAAAGTTGAGCAAAGGTTTTTCGTAAATCGTATCATCCGCACAATTCAATAATTTAAATTTTACGGCCATATTACTGATGGAAGGCGGGTCATGTCTCTCTTCAAGGCGGATTTCCTGAGACATAACCAAAGATGGCAACTCTACTTCCATGGCAAAACTGGAATGGAAAAGAATACGTGACTTAAAAATAATTACTTTTCCCTTCTCATAAAAATAAATTGGATGTCTTGAGTTGAAGCGAAAATTTTTACCCCGCATAGGTAAAAATTTAAGTAACCCATTATAAGAAACAACCCGATTCAATTCTGCCTTCTGATAAACTCGATTACTTAAAATATTTTGCCAAAGAGAAATGTCTCCTTTCTTCTGCAAACCGAGAAAAATTTGTTTTACGAAAAATATACGCGTTTCTTCTCTAAAGGGTGGCAAATCCATTTGCTTCTCCTGGTGCGATTTCAGGACCGAAAACGGCTGCGAAGGCCGCTGCCCAGAAATTGCAATACCTATGCCACTCCTAAGATGCGATTATTGGATAAAGTGCTTGCTTCGATCTTCAACATCTGTCTAACAAATTGACATGTAAACTTTCATCTATTTGCGAAACCAATAGTAGTTACGGTTTGCAAGCTTTTCTCTTACTTTGTTGCGATAGGCTTCGACTACATGAGGAGATGACAACGATTCCATTGCTTTGAAAAAATCAAGTGCGCGAAGCCTATCTATATCAGATTTGACCTTAATGAAATCAAAATTGATTCGCGCAAAATGCCTCGTCGAAAAATACTCGCGCGCAATCTCATTTGTTATAAGATTATTCGGTTGTACGCTATATCTAAAAAAAAAGGGCAGGTGGTTCACCTGGATTTGAGCAAAAGTCGAGATTGCGCAGATAATAAAAATGAGCGAGAGTTGAGTAATCATTTTTAAATTTGCTTGGAATCGAAAGATATTATTTAATACTGTCACGCAAGGAAGCCCCAGCGTTGGAAGAATAAATAAGAGGTACCGGGGTCCATAGCACCATTCTCCTCTCAATGACGGTAGCTTTGCTATGGTGAAAAAAAAGACCAAAAAAATAAGCAGAATAC
>CAYHRT010000186.1:0-8100 GCA_964359085.1 uncultured Bdellovibrio sp.
GAGGATAAATAAGATGAAAAAAATAAGATGGAATCTTTTAATTTATCCTAGATTCCAGATATCACTGCTTCTGTTAAATTTAGTGAATACGCTTGCACAATTGCTGGTTGTAGCATTTCTCTTTTTTCAATCGATGAACAAGCTATCAAGCATGGGAAAAGCTGCACAATTACCGGAGGGGCACGCGTACTTCCAGTTCTTATCTTTACACGAAACTACTATCCTCAAGTATTTGCTTTGTGCCGGAATAATTGGAGGTGTTTTTTCTACCATTTTTAATCTTATTCTCACGCATAAAATTTCTGGACCGATTATCCGTTTAAAATCTCACCTGAAAGAAATTGCAGAAGGTAAAAAAGTCGAAAGTTTAAAATTTAGAAGAGGCGATTTTTTTACTGACTTACCAAAGCTTGTAAATGATGCATTTCCTGATGAGAAAAAGGGGCATCAATGATTAAATCATTCCTACTGATATCACTTCTTTTTATCTACTCTTGCAACCAGAGCAAAGTCAAAGAAACTTCGCCAGTTATCGCTTCGACAACTGACAGCACGAAAAATGAGCCAAATGAATCAGAAGTTGTATTAACCTTTTCAAGCTGGGCCGCATTCTGCAGTTCAGAAGAAGTGCAAAAGGCAGACCCAGATGATTTAGTCAAACTTCTTCAAACGTGTGAAAAGAATGCAAAAAAATTTACAACCTTGCCTCATGGCTTAGCCGCATATAAATCTTTACCAAGTGAATACGTCAGGGCCGTGGCACAGGACTCAAAGTCAAATCTCTATGTCGCCACCACAGGAGGTCTTGCTATCTCAACCGATGGGATCAATTTTAGCGCAAGAACGACTCATAATGGGATAGCGGCAAATTACATTTATGATGTTGTTGTTGATGAAAAAGACAACATCTATCTCGCCACGAGTGAGGGGCTTTCGATATCTAAAGATGCAGGAGTTTCCTTTTACAGTAAAAAAATCGCCGATCTGTTAGGAAGCAATACTGTATATCGAGTATTCGTAAACAATGGCAAAATATATGCGGCGACAGCTGGAGGCCTTTCGATTTCTTCTATCTCTCCAACAAATGAGGAATATTTTGTAAATAGAACGTCGGCAAATTCAAGCTTAATACACAATACTGTCTACAGTGTAAAAGCGAATGGTGATAAAATATATGCGGCAACCAATGCGGGTTTTTCAATTTCGAATGACGGCGGTCAATCATTTGGCAGTAAGGTCTTAGGTTCTGGAGGGATTGGTGGTAATAATGCCGTTAACGACGTATTTGTTACTGAAGACGGGACAATATATCTCGCCACTAACGGTCTTGGAGTCGCTATTTCTACCAACGAAGGAATAAACTTTGAAATGAAAAACAAAGTAGATAATGGACTTGCCTCAAACACAGTCTACCGAGTTTTTGTAGATAAAAATTCTAACCTATGGGCCGCTACTTCGGCCGGACTTTCTTCACTTGCAGTTGGAGCACGTACTTTTGTGACGAACGATTTTTATGATGGATTAGCAAGTAATACTGTGCTTGGAATTTATGTAGATAACGGCGGAAAAGTTTATGCTTCAACATCTTTAGGATTATCAACATCCGTAGATGGATTTTCATTTGTCAGTATTGGCTGTATCGGTGGTCTTAAAAATCCTCAGATCAGGTCTACTTACTTAGCTGAAAATGTAATCTATGCCGCTTCATGGGGCGGTGGACTTTATCTTTCTGAAAATTACGGTGTTTCTTTCAGTAACATGACTGCAAGTGGGTCCAAGTTAGTTTCTAATTCATTAACCGCAATTTTAAAGATGAATGGTGATTTATTTGTTGGTACAAACGGAGGTCTTTCCATTTTAAAACATGGTTTAAGCGAATTCGTTAGCAAGAAAATTGCTCATGGACTCGCACATAACAACATTAATTCTCTTGCAAAAGACTCCAAAGGCGTTCTTTATATCGCTACAAGCGCAGGACTATCTGTTTCAATAGATGGCGGAAATAGTTTTACCAATAAGCTTCCGGGCGATGTCGTAAATGTAGTTTTGATAGATGCGAATGATACAATTTATGCAGGAACTAATGCTGGTCTTTATATTTCTGTCGATGGTGATAGTTTTCTGAAGAAAACAACCGTAGAGGGGCTAGGCAACAATAAAGTGATTTCTCTGTTTGTGGATAAACAAGGAGTAATTTACGCCGGAACAATAGGTGGGCTTTCTATTTCAAAGAATTCAGGTGTGAGTTTTCAGAACAAAGGAGCAGCCCATGGCATTGCCAATGTAAATATCAATGCAGTCTATGGCGATCCAGATGGAAAAATGTATCTGGGCACAAATTTGGGGATGTATATTTCTAATGGTGATGGCACCTTTGAGGGTAGAACTACAAAAGATGGGCTTGGAAGTAGTACTGTGTACGCGCTTTTTATAGATTCGGAATTTAATGTTTATGCTTCAACCTCGGGTGGACTCGGACGTGCAAAATATAAATTGAAGTGAGCGGGACTGTAAATAATTGTGTGTTTGAATCCTGACTGATCAGGTAAGCCTTAATGGGCTCCCCGAATCTTTTAATTTATTTTCCCTATTAGTCAAATTTCAATGTCAGGTTCAAGCGTTTGTACGAACTTGAGTACAAGTCACCAAAAAAATATCAAGGGAAGATATTACGGTTGAGAGTTTACCATTAGCATGGGGCCCATTTGGCGGCTTGTACCTTTTCTACTAACTTGTTAATATGTAAGACTCTCTTCAATCATCTTAGCAATAGAGGAAAATATGAATCGGATTATTTTTTTTTCGATGATGATCTTTTCTCAGGTTCTGTATGCATCAGGAAATCAGAAAATTCTTTTTAAAGGTGATCTCAATAAGAACGGAAAGGATGATGAAGTCATTGTCAAATGGAATGATAGCGAAGAAATAAGCGCCACCGCAGAGTTATATCTTGATTCCAAAGATAAATCGAAAAAGACAGTCTGGTCAACGAAGTGGTCTGCTGATTCTATCGGAGTAGACGAATACAATGTGAAAGTGGACAATATCAAAGGTGACACGCTCGTCCTTTTAAGCTTGGTCGAAGATAATGGAGGAGCTGGCTTGAATTACCTTCTCATCAAAGACGAAAAAGTGACATCTGCGTTTTCTTATAAAGCTATTAGCCTAGATTCACCTTGGATTAAACGAGATCTTTCAAAAGACGGGACCTATCCTTTTTTGGTTGCCTCTCCTGCAAGGTGTACGCAAAAGTACAATAATTATCTTGAAGAAATTGAAATAGATAAAAAAAGAATAGGCCCTTTTTCGAAAGACTTTGAAGAGTGCAAAAATAAAAATGGATATTTGAAAGCAGAAATCGGCATATCTCAAGAAAAAAAGTTTTATATAGCAAAAATTACGTGCTTGCCAAAAGATACGAAAGAAGTGATGGATAAAGAATGTGCCAAATGATTTAGCGATGGACCTACGTCATTTTTCAAATCTCTAATCGAATTCTATCTTCAAAATGAATTGAGAGCTGGCCAATAATGTCGCTCCAGTCTCGTTTTATCATTGTCCATTTTTTAGAGGCATCAATCGTCCCCAAATATAGAATGTTTCAATCTTCAAACACTAATCGTTCTATAGGAATCACGTTCTTCCGTGGTTGATTCTCCATTGGGATTAGATGAATCACGAGCACCATCGAATATTCTCGAATTGGCGTTGGCCAGACCGCGTTCTTCCATTTCAGGTACAACTCTCGCCATCCGATTTGTACTACGATTAAAGACCCATAATTGATTAGCTGTTACCTCGTTCCTATTAACTATCGTGGCCGAATGCTTTCTGCAAAAGATAGGAAGAACTCCGCACTCTTCCCATTTGCTCTCGCCGTTAAGTGGATTATTATAGAAATCATAGTAAAGATCGGGAGCAGCGGACGTATTCATCATAGCAACAAAACCTTGTGCCTCATCCTCTTCATCAAACCACGCTGCAATTTCTTTATTATAAGTCGTACCGTCGGCCCTCGTTACTTTGATCGTAATAATCGCTTTGCCTTCATAATTGCTGAAGATTCCCTTAGATTTAGTACCACTTCCCAACTGAACACTGATTAATTCGCTTGTCACATAGTTGCGATACGTATCCGTTCCATCGTTGCGTCTATAATATTCATATTCAACAAAACTGCTGGTGGCCCGCACCTCACTAACAAAAGCACCAATCAGCAAAACTGCAAATCCCATTAATTTAAACATCTTTACACCCCTTTCCCTTGCCATCTTGAGTGCATATCAGGTGCCAAAGCACCACAAGCTAACAGTGCGAAAAGAGATTAAACGTCCGTCAAAAAGATAGACATGAAAAAGATATGGCCAATATCACACGATCTTTAAATCCACCCGATTTGAATAAAAGTCACCATTAAAATCACATCCAGTAGATAAATCACGCCCAAAATCAAGGCCTTTTTGGTTATTGATTTCATATCGTGAATAACCACCGTAAAGGCTGAAGCAGGGGCATAGGCAAAAAGAATGACTGACCAAATATGAGGCCATCCCCACCACCAATAATCCCAAGTGAGTGCGCCAAACTTATTCAAAACTGTTTCAACTAAAGCACAAAAGAGCGAAAGGCCAAAAACCACAAGCACGCGATTGGGAACGCCCCAAAGTTTCATCTTAGGGTCATCAGGCAAGAGCTTGGCAATTGCAAGCCCAAAAATAGAAAACATCAGAGTCGTTTCGAGATTAATTCCCACCAAAATTAAATATGCCGTTTTGCCGGGCTCTCCCCATAAAGGCGCGTATCCCGAGCTATACATCCATAATGAATTGGCGATTTCACCAAGCCATTCAATTCCGTAGTAAGCCAGCCCTGCAAAAATAACATTCCAATTTTTCTGCTTAATCTCGATGAAGTAGAAGTATAGAACAATGCCAAAGATTGGAACGACATACCACTCAAAATGGGTTGAATCTCTCAGTATGGCCAGGGCCCTCTGGGCCGATTCTGAATATTGCATTGATTGCCTCCGTCAAAGATTTATCTTAACAAGGTAGGCATAAGAAAGAAATCAACTATTTATTTGGCAATAACTTTAAAACTCACGGTAACTTCATTATGAATCATTTTATCGCCGAGATTTTTGAAAAAATTTCCAGAACCATAAATCATATCAAATTTAGTGCGGTCAAATTTTAATTCACCAGCATATTCACTATCCTTTTTGACGACTTTGAACGTAACTGGATTTGTCTTCCCTTTGATCGTTAGGTCGGCATTTACTTTATCGCCCTCAACTTTTGTTACAACCAATTTGGCTTCCGGAAATTTCTGTACATCGAAAAAATCAGCACTTCTCAGATGGGTCAACAGCTTGTCATGCCACTCTCCCGTCTGATCAGTATTTGTAATAGAATTCATATCCATGATGAACTCACCACCTTTCACTTCCCCCCTATCTAGTTCGAGATTAGCACGCTTCAAACTGATGGTACCGTTGTGCTTACCAGTGACCTTTGTACCCAGCCATTCAAACTTACTCTTGGTAGTATCTACCTCTGTTGCCCACGCTAATGAAAATACTAAGAGCGACAATAAAACTATCAAGAACTTCATTTAAATCCTCCCCAAATTGATTTAAGGGAGAATCTTACATCTCGCATATCTATCTAGGAATAAACTAATGCTAGACAACGGCTTTTTCTTCCAGATTCATCATGGCGACACCTTGTTCTAAGGCCTGACCTTCACTGACAAAAATTTCTTTCACAATCCCATCGACATTAGATTTAACTTCATTTTCCATTTTCATGGCCTCTAGAATTAGAAGCGTTTGACCTTTTTGAACTTGATCTCCTACCTTGACCGTAACTTTCACAACTTTACCTGGCATTTGAGTCACCAGGCCGCCATCAGCAGTGCTACCCATTCCTGAAGGTTTGTATCCCCTATAGACACTATAGAGACGGTTCACGTTAAGGAAGATGGTAGGAAGCTCCTGGCGGGCCAATTTTTTCCAATGAATATTATCTAAGGAAACAAAATACTGACCTGCCAACCGACGCACAAAAACTTTCTGGACGTTTATTTCATGATTATCGACTACCGTAGCATATTCAAACTCAACCAGCTCACTAGAATGTACTATGGTCTTTTTTAAATCAATACACTGCTCATTTTTATCTTTATCAATCAGATATGTTCTCATCGGCCGAACCTCCTGACCTCAATCGTTGCAAGTACTTGGTAAACACGAAGATGATCGAAGTCAGTATTGATTTTTTCCTGCGGTTTAAATTCTGCAATATAATTTGTGGTGTAGTGCCCTGATATGAAATGCTCTTCTCGCAAAATCTCTTTTAACAAAGGCATATTGGTTTTCAAACCTTCGAGCAATAAACCATCAAGGGCCGCCCGCATCTTTCTCAAGGCGACATCGCGAAGAATTCCCTTGGTCACAAGCTTTCCAACCATAGGATCAAAATCAGGAGTTACCTGCAATCCCTTATAGAGGCAGTTATCAAAGCGCGTACCTTGGGGAAAATTAGTTTCAAAACCAGTGACCTTCCCTGGCGCTGGCAGCATCGTTATCGGATCTTCGGCACAAATTCGACACTCGATAGCATGACCAGTCCTTTTAATCCACTCTTGAGACGGAATTCCCAGGGATTCACCGAATGCCCCTTGGATCATACAGACAATCAAGTCGACGCCAGTGATCTCTTCTGTGATGGGGTGCTCAACTTGAATTCGCGTATTCATCTCAAGGAAATAAAAATTCCGATCTGCACCCATAACAAATTCAACTGTACCCGCAGAATCATATCCGACAGCGCGGGCCAATTTTACAGCTGTATTACACAAACGCTTTCTCAATTCTTCATCTTCGCCAATAAAAGGGCTCGGGGCCTCTTCAATAATCTTCTGATGGCGGCGCTGAATGGAGCACTCGCGCTCAAAGAAGTGATAAATATTACCCTTCTTATCTGCTAAAATCTGAACTTCAATATGGTGAGGATTAAGAATATATTTTTCAACCAAAAGTTCCGCATTGGCAAAGCTAGCAAGTGCTTCCCTGCCTACGGCCTCGAAATTTTTTATGATGTCCTGATCACAAAAACACTGACGCATTCCTCGTCCACCGCCTCCAGCGACGGCCTTGAGGAGGACTGGGTAACCAATTTGTTTTGCAATTTTAATCGCTTCTTCCACTGTTGGAACTGCTTGGGTAGAACCTGGCACCACCGGGATACCTGCTTTTTTTGCAACCTCTTTACTTGTGGCCTTATCTCCCATGGCCTTGATGGCCTTGGGGTTAGGTCCTATAAAAACAATTCCCGCCTGTTCACATGCCAAAGCAAAGGCACCATTTTCAGATAAAAACCCGTAGCCAGGGTGGATGGCATCGATACGATGATCTTCAGCCAATTTCAATATTTTTTGAATGTCGAGATAAGTTTCTCTGTTGTTTTTTCCCTGAAGAAAAACCCATTCATCACAAAATTCCAAATGCTTTGCATTTACTTCAAATTCCGTCCATATTCCAACGGAAGTATGGCCCAATTCCCTACAGGCACGGGCAATACGAGTGGCAATTTCACCACGATTGGCAATAAGAATTCTTTTATTGTTCATAATTGGATATTCCCGTGTTTTCGTCTTGGAAGTTCCACTTTTTTGTTTTTTAAAACAATTAAGTACTGATACAAACGTCGCCGAGTTTCCTCAGGTAAAATAACAGAATCCAGATATCCCAACTCAGCTGCACGATACGGATTGGCAAACTCATCTTCATAAGCCTTAACCAGTTCTGCCTTCTTCTTTTCAAATGCCGCACCTTTGAGTCCCTCGAGCTCTTTTCTAAACACAATGCTAACCGCCCCCTCAGCACCCATGACGGCGATCTCGGCAGTGGGATAAGCCAAATTGATGTCGGCCTTAATGTGCTTACTGGCCATCACATCATAGGCCCCACCATAGGCCTTTCTTGTAATCAAGGTAATGAGTGGAACAGTGGCTTCCGCAAAAGCGTAAAGAAGCTTAGAGCCGTGTTTAATAATTCCACCATACTCCTGAACTGTTCCTGGTAAG
This sequence comes from uncultured Bdellovibrio sp., assembly GCA_964359085.1. Taxonomy (GTDB): domain Bacteria; phylum Bdellovibrionota; class Bacteriovoracia; order Bacteriovoracales; family Bacteriovoracaceae; genus GWA2-49-15. The sequence goes on from CAYHRT010000186.1 coordinate 8,089, forward strand.
AAACCAGGCACA
>CAYHRT010000187.1:0-8081 GCA_964359085.1 uncultured Bdellovibrio sp.
GCCGAGAAAAATGCCGGGGCATTTTCCACCGCCGCCGACAATACTCATGAACTCATGCGCGAACTCTTGCTGACTGAACGTGATCGTAAAGCTGCGCTCACACAAATGATCCCGCAACCAACGCTTGATCGGGCCTGGGATGAGTTGCGAATTTTCGTGGTGCCGCGTCCGGATGTGGAAGAAGAATAGTCCAAGTGAACTCAAGTATGATAAGGTTCTGAAATGAGTTCCAGCAGCGCGAGCAGCACAAAAAAACAGGCCCATATCATGGTGGTTGAAGATGAAGAACATCTTGCCCAAGGTCTCAAACTCAACCTCACTCTGCATGGCCATGTGGTATTTGTAGCAGAAGACGGTGAAGTTGCCATCACAGAATTTAAAAAGCAAAAATTTGATTTGCTCTTAATTGATCTGATGCTGCCCAAAATTGATGGTTTTAAAGTCGTGGCCGAAATAAGAAAGTATAATGCTCGCATCCCGATTTTAATTTTATCGGCCAAAGATGCTGGCATTGATAAAGTACGCTGCCTCAAACTTGGCGTTGATGATTATTTAACCAAACCCTTCAACCTTGATGAACTTCTTTTGCGAACTGATCGGCTTCTCCTGCGTTCCAGCTGGGGTTTAACCGGAGATGAAATTGATGGCGAAGAATTGGGAGTCTTCTCATTTGGACAATGCTGGGTCGATCTAGGGACGGGCAAAGGACAAGGCACAGCGGGAGAAGTATTTTTGACTGAACAGGAACGCAAGCTGCTCGTCGTTTTTATCAAACATAGCAAAGAAATTCTTTCCCGCGATCAACTCCTCTCGTTGGCATGGGGATACGAGAAAGGGCTGGAGACTAGGACCGTTGACAGTTTTATTGTGCGTTTGCGAAAATATTTCGAAATAAATCCCAAGCACCCCAAACATTTTATCAGTGTCCGCATGCGAGGGTACCTATTCGATCCTTGCGACGAGAATGACCCTATCACCTGAGTTTGGGATTAGGGTCTACTGCGAAGCCGCCTGACAAAGGATTTCAGCGTCCTCCGCGTTCAAAATCCTCGACGTAGCTCTGCTACGCCTCCGGTTTTTCACTTGTGCGTCCTTGAACTCCTTTGTCAGACGACTTCTCGCTACGACCCTAATCCCAAACTCAGGCTTATCGGGTCTTAGTTGAAAATAATTTTTTATAGTTCTTGATATAGGCCTTAGTAACCTTGCGCCAGAGGGTATCATCTTCGTTCTCGGCCAAATCTTCACTCGCGATATTATCCAAAATCTCTTTTTCATGTTCAGGCGAAAGACCTGTATTGGAAATGGCGGAAGCGTTGCCAGTCTTACCCAGATTTCCTGCCTTTTTGGGATCAAGACCAAATTTGATTCGCTCCTCAGGCATGACTCCAAATTTCTTTTCGACCTCCTTGCCAATATTCTCGACATCACTTTTGGCGACCGGTTCTTCTGTCGCTTCAACAGCAGGGGACAAGCTTGGATGACTTAAATTGTTCAAGTTTCCCGAGATCGGCATCAGGTCCTTTTTAAACACATGCTTGGCCAACTTATTTAATTGCTCGTCAATGATTGTCGCTGGATCTTTAGGCCCACTCTCTGAAGACTTTTTCAACTTTAAAAGAGATGCATCCTTTTGTTTTTTCATGCCCAACTTCGCCGCAGCGAAAGCACTATTGCTGCCGTTGGCATTCAATGTCGACTTTGATTTCACAAGAGAGGCCAGACTAATTGATTGCGATTTATTTTTACCTTGCATGGTGGCTTGAGACATGTCAGTTCCTTGAATATTGAAGTCAGCAAAGCCGACTGACCCATTCTGTTGGTTTGGAGCAACCTTGCCGGGAGGAAGCTGTGTCCCATCGGCCATGGCCAAAGCCTGTGATTGCCCTTTAGCGGAAGAGTCTGATCCGCCACCGCCACCTCCTCCACCGCCGTTCCCATTACCCGAACCGTTACAACTATTGCGTGACATATCGAGCTTGATCACTGCCGGATCATAATCAGGAGCTTCAGTATCAATTCCGGCAATTTTCGATAGCCCTTTGATTTTTTCTACCAAACACTTCTTTTCCATGACGATGGAATCCAATTTTTTACCATAATATTGTATGAGTCTGCCCAATCGTTGAGAAACAACATCCTTATGGTAAAGGAAATGAAGTTGGCGCAAATGATATTGAAGATCTGCTCCCCGGATATTCAACGGTTTCAATGGTTCATCTGAAGCGCTAAAATGTTCCATGATTCGCACGGCTTCCGACGCAATGGTCAAAGGGCCATTCCAATACTCTTGCTCACTTGCTCCAGGATTGATTCCAAACGTATTGTGATAGGCCTTACTTGCCGGAGTAATGTAAGGCATTTTCTCATGAAAATGCAGAAAGGATTTTCCTTCATAGTTGGTCTGTGGTGGAAAGGCCTCGACCAATTTTTCCGGTTTTAAAATTATCTGCCAATGAAAATTGGGATCACGCCCATCCGCTGTGGGCATGGCAATGGGCACAGTAGGATTTTTGGTATTTAAATCGGCAAACAGATTTTTTAAATTATCCTTAAATTGATCTGGTATCCATTGAGTATTGACGGGGGGGTCTATGATCGTATCGATATCCATCGCATTGGTGAAAGGAGTGGCCTTGTAAAGCCAGAGATTTTCCCCGCTGGCCTCACTCACTGTATTAACAATAAAATCACCTCTCTTATCATCTTGCCAATCGTAGAGATAATAATTTTTTTGACAGCCATTAATCAAAGGATCGGCACAGCGGATAAATTCTTTTTCAGCTGATGCAGTGATATTTAAAAAATCCTGCACAAAAAAAGCATTGTCTTCGCTTGTGCAATTCAAAGTTGCTGAATTTAATTTTTCCACCCCACCGCATTGATAGGTGCGAATCGTTCCCAAAATGGCTTGCTCCATGATGAGACTTAATTGATAACGGAGTTGAAAACCCAAAGGGCCTTGGGTACTGATACAATCTTTGATCTTGTCTAATTCCTGCATTAAGGTAAAGCCATCTTGGAAACCTTTTGAATAGTGCAAGGCAAACATATCATAAAGTTTTTTTGCCAAGTCTCTGGCCTTAAAATTTGCTCCTTCAAGACTATCTTGATCGGTATTTTTAAAGAGCCAGATGTAAGCAAGAATAAAGGCTTCATCACCAACGCGGTAAAAATTCTTGGTGGGAAAAGAAGTAAACCAATACCTCATGTCCCCAACGCCCTGCCAATCACTGGTTAACCCAACCCGTGACTCCAAATCTTCATCTTTAAAAACGGGCATACATTGGACGTCATCGAAGGTAAATTCAGGGTCAGGGCCTAAAACGACGGTACTGTCATGAGGATTAGATGCGGCACAGGTCCCGGAGACTGGTTCTCCAATCGGAGTGTCTTCCTGCATAAGAGCATTCCATGCCAGGGGAGCACCATTTTCACTTGTGCCACAGAAAGAAGGGCTTGTAACTTTCTTGGAATCTACTGCGCTGACCCAATCGCAATACTTGATGTCAGTCAAAAAATTATTTGTCTCATTGGGTTTGGAAATTTTTCTCATGATCCCACAGCAATCATCTGAACGGCCCACTGAAAAAAAATAATTTCCAGGTAAATACTTGCACTCTTTTATGGGATTAGATAAAGGTGGCAGCACCACGACCCCCATACTTGCTAGTTGTTCAGGTCTTATTTTATCCAACTGGATGCAAGTTCCCTTCAAGGCCGTCATTTCCACCGGATTGGACGGAGCACAGGTCAAACCAGTGGCACAAATCTTTGTCACGCCACCGATGCTGCATTCTTCGCCTAGCGATTTGAGAGGCAAACACAAACCATCCTTGGAAAATTTCCCATAACCTTCCTTAGCATAGGTTGAGGGAATACATTGGAGACCACTAGCACACTCAGTGGAACCGACTCCACATAATTCTCTCGCCCCTTTCGCACCACCAAATGTGATAGCGGGCAGAACACCAATCATAACGATAAGGAGGATAATATTTTTCATAATGATTCATTTTACAGCAAGTTAGAGAACAATCACTGATTTTTAAGGCAATAGGGCGATTGTACGTAAATACCAGTATCTAGAGCGGAAAAATCAGTTATTCTGCTGCCACAAAATACTGTCTATCAGATCAATCTATCAGGTCAATTCCACAAACTCTCGATGTGGATTGGGCGTAGATGGATGAAGGTCTTTATAACTTGTTACAGTGGTTGTTTCTTTATTTTGGATACCGGCATCTTTCCAAATAAAAAGACCCATCTCACGATTTTTCTCGCCATTGATCCAGGCAAAGTGCATCTCACCGTAGGGCAATTCACATTCGGCGTCTCGAAAGCGAGGAGACCATGTTCCGGTGTTGATATATTCAATATCCTCTATGAAAAGATGGCCCTCTAGGTGCGTATGCCCATGGACTACCTTTTTCACATTGGCCATTTTGGCCGAAAGGGGTGCCCGTTTCAGCGCCTTACCGGCATTTTTGCGCACATCCGATTTCACACCATGGGCGTAGTACAGAAAAAATGGCAGTGAGGCCATAAGGGGAACCAAAAACCACCACAGCGAAACGTGGGCAAACACATTGGAGGTGGTAAAGATCTGCCAACATCCCCAGACGATCATGATCAGTAAAAAGGCCCGATCAAGCCACAATTCTCGCAATACCATAAGAGGCCGCATTACCGCCGGGTGAGCATGGTTCTCTTTCAACGCCAAGACCACACTCACCTCAGAATTGGCCTTAAAAGCAATTTGCTTGAGTCGGTCCTCTAGCGTAAGAGGGTCTTTAATGGTGGGATACAACCCTTCATTGATCGAGGTAAACAAGGTGCGAAGAGCACCAAAGAACCAAGTTAGAATCATGAATGGTTGCGTTTTCATTTCGTAAGCAATAAAGAAATTGGCAAACTCTGGCACACTTTTCATAAAAGAATCATCACTATGAGGATTCTTCAATCCCATCTGATTAACCATGTAACGATTGGCCAAATTTCCAAAGGGAAGACGAATTTTATATTCACCTTTTTTCTTAACCAGCGGGTAAATGGGATCGAGAATTAGACAATATGGATCGTATTGGTGGCCGTGTTCGATCAACGTTCCACCCTGAGCAATATAAAACCATTCACAAAAACGAACATGGTGTTTCAAATTTTCTGGCAGATTGAGCGATTCATGAATGGCCTTTTGGACTTGCGGCCAATAAAGCTCCGCATCATGATTGCCGATCACAAAAACCACATGATTCCCTTCTTTCACAAACTCTGACAACGTCTCGATCAAGACTTTATGATCCCGAAGAATGAGGCCAATTTTAAAAAGAGATTTTTCTTGAGTGGAGTCCACTCCGATAAGTTTTTCAGTATAGGAAATGTCAAAATCTCGATGGAGGGGAAGTGCCGTGATAGAATCAAAATCAAAGGTGTCTCCATTAAACACTAATTCTATAGGGGCACCTTTCACTTCGTTGACCATGCATCTCAAAAAATCGGCAAAGGTTTGATCAATAAAATAATCTTTGCGTCGAAACTTTTTCCATAGAGGATTCTCCTTATGGGATGGTTCGGCGTCGGCAAGATGAAAGTCGCTGACAACAATGGTGTGGTATGTCGAAGATGGCACGGCCATAAAAATCCCCTCACTTCTTCTTTTTAATTGTATCACCATGAGAAAAATGGGTACATTTCTTCATGTAAAAGTATTGTAAATGGCCCCCCTCACAAGCATGATATACAACCGAGAGGTTCCCATGAAACGCACGACATCAAAAGATCTACGAAAAGCAATTGAAGTGGAACAAGTGGCCATTTTGACCGAATTACATCGACTTAAAAAGCAGATTGCTAAAAAGGATTTTGAAAAGTTTGAGCACCTTTTGTCTCATATATCCGAGTGCCAATGTCATGAATACCAAGCTGACGGCTGTCCCTGTCCCCATCCTGAGATTGATTGCCACGACTGCCAAAAGGCCTTGGATGATTTGTCCCACTTACATCAATCCTTAAACCATGATTTCAAACTTTAGAATAGGCCATAAAAATGCAATCACCTTCTCATGAAATGTCCGATCTGCGATCCCGCATTTTGAAAAAACTGGAATCCGATATCGTTGGAATCCGAATCCATGGACGAGGTGGTCAAGGAGGTGTCGTCTCCTCCAAGATTTTGGCCCTGGCCTTTCATGCCGACGGTATTTGTCCTCAAACATTTCCCAAGTACGGGGTTGAAAGGCGAGGGGCCCCCGCCGCCGCCTTTGTGCGTCTGAGCCAAAACCACACTCTCATCCCCCTCCGTTGCGAAATTTATCATCCCCACCACCTCATCGTTCTCGATGAAACCCTTTTGCAACTTAGCGACACCTTGGCGGGACTGGTTCCTGGTGGTTGGATTGTTGTAAATTCTACAAAACCTCCCAATGCATTTAAGGAACTCAATCAAAAATTCAAAGTCGCGAGCATCGATGTGACAAGTATTGCCCTGAAGAGAAAATTGGGAACCGAACTGGCCCCCATCGTCAACAGTGCCATCTTGGGCGCTTTTGCCAAAATTTTTCAGTCCCCCACGATTGAATCTCTAGAGCAAGCTATCCACAAAATGATTCCAAGCAAACAAAAAGAAAATGCCCTGGCCGCTCGTGAAGCCTATGAGCAAATCTTACCTGCGAGGGACCGATGAGCAAAAGAGATGGTACACTGGCTCCCAGCTTTTCCTATAAAAATTCAAAGGCCAATTACACAGGTAGCTGGCGTTTTATTAAACCGCTCTATCAAAATAAAATACCTCCCTGCAATTTAGGCTGTCCCAATAGCAATGACATTCAGGGATTTATTCAGGCCATCAATGCAGAGAATTTAAAAGAGGCCTTTGCCATTCTGACTCGCACCACACCTTTTCCTGCGGTGTGTAGCCGCGTTTGCTATCATCCTTGCGAAGGTCACTGTAATCGTCAGCAGTATGATAGTTCTGTCAACATCTGTGCCCTAGAGAGAGTCGTAGGGGATTATGCCCTTGAGCAAAATCTCTCGCTAATCCAAGATCATTCTGTCTCCCCCAAAAATGAACAGAAGAAAATTGCCATAGTGGGTTCTGGCCCGGCCGGCCTTAACTGCGCCTACCACTTGCGACGCATGAATCATACCGTCACAATTTTTTAGTCACGTTCAAAGGCGGGAGGGATGCTCCGTCATGGAATTCCCGAGTTCCGACTTCCCAAACATATCCTGGATAGAGAAATCCAACGTTTGCTTAATTTTGGGATCGATATAAAATACAACTTCAAAATCTCCAAAAAGGAACTCGAGAATCTCTCACAAACCTACGATGCCGTTTTTCTTGCTATTGGGGCCTATCAACCTAAAGATGTCGCTATCAAGGGAAACAATATTATCGGAGTCAGTTCGGGCTTGAATTTTCTTTTGGCGCATGCTTACCGTCCCGATGCATCTCAATTTAATGTCTTTAATGCCTTTAATGTTAAGGGAAAAATGGTGGCCGTAGTCGGAGGGGGGAACACCGCTTTAGATACCGCAAGGACGGCCTTGCGCCTGGGAGGAAGACCCACGATTTATTATCGACGCACACGCCACGAAATGCCGGCCCACCCAGATGAGATACGTGAAACGTTGGAGGAAGGAATTGCCATCGAATTTCTGGTTAATCCGATTGAGTGTCGAGAAAAAAATGGAAACTTAAGTGGTGTCACTTTTCAAAGAATGCAGTTGGGGGAGAGAGATGCTTCGGGCCGACAAAAGGCCGTTCCGGTTGATGGGAAAAATTTTGAAATCTCCACCGATTTTCTTTTCACTGCTTTTGGAGAAGATGCCGAGATGGGCGATTTGGCCATTCCTCTAGAAAATAAATGGGGTCGTTTTATTAAAAAAGAGCATTTTAGATCAAAAATACGCAATGTCTTTTTAGGGGGCGATGCCGTTCAGGATTCATCAGGAACCGTGGTCCATGCCATGGGAGAGGGACTCAAGGCAGCCAAGATCATCGACAAATTTTTGGCCGGTGCCTCTTTATACCCTTCGCAGTTTGGTTTTCAAGAAGGCGGACGAGGCGAGGTGCCGAAACG
>CAYHRT010000188.1:0-8009 GCA_964359085.1 uncultured Bdellovibrio sp.
CAATAATAAAAGGATCAAAAAGCGAAACTTTGATTCCTAAAGATTCAAGGCCCTGTTGGACTAACTTTCCAACATGTCCAAGTCCGATCACTAAGGCCTGCATCGTTTCTAGGAGTTGGCGGGGATAGCTGCGTTTCTTATCCCATGTGGTGGTTTTGGGAAGAGGCCCTGAGTAGTGGGAGTTATTCTTCATTGTAGAAAAATGTGCGTAGGTCAGGACACCTTGGAGAATATAATCGGCCACGGCCCTGGCACGCAAGGAATTACCTAAGATGACATTTCCTTTGAATTGTCTGACAAAATCGACACTGAAATTGTCATATCCACTATTGGGATGGATGATCAACTGAGTGTCTTTAAGCAAACCCAGATCGGCCAATTCTTGAATGCGGGTATTGCTACTTGTGATAACGATTCCGGGAGATTTCCTCTGAGGTGACAAAGGGCCAAAAGTATAACGAGTCACTCCCACGGCGAGCAGTGTTGACTCTTCGGTCTTCAGATATCCCTGCTCTAAATATCCAGAGAGATCTGGCCGGTGAACCCAAATGCCCCGACCCGGAGGACAATTACTCAATGTTCAGGCCCTGCGCTAATAGATCAGGGGCCTTATAAACGATTGCTTCGCGTTTAGTGGTGCAGACGCGTTCCATTTTTAGGTTGCGTTTGGCACTTGCTCGGCTTCCTAGAGCAAAACGAGTCTTTTTGCGAAGGACAGTGCGACAAGTGGTGTTTACGCGATCGTATTTTATATCTTCTGCGCTAGAACGCTCGCTGTTCACTTCAAAACCTAATCGAGCGCCTAGATCTTGTTCCTTCAGGCGTTGAATATTTGTTTTGGCAAAAGATTCGACGTAGTAGCGAAATTCGATTGGAGAGTTATCATAGTAATTAACCTCGGCCACCAAATCCGGCTCGATAGTATCTCGTCCCATGCGAGGTTTGGTTGGAAATTTTATTTTTCCAAAGGCATGATAGGGAAGTTCTGAGCAAACTATTCGATCGGTCGTGGCTACATCAAAATTGAAGTCATAATCACCACCGACGTACTTGGTAATCCTGGTATAGATCTCAGGAATTTCCTCTTTATCTTCAAAAATTTTAGGAATTCGCAAGATGGCGATGTGGTCGATATTCGAGAAGCCACGCACTGAGTTCATTTGGACACCCGGCCTTAAGGCCTCAACGATACTTTGACCAAGACGAATGCGATCCTGATAGGGAACGATGGCGGGATGATCCCACATGCCAAGCTCTTTTAGTTCTTCTTCAGTTCCCAGCCAAACGGCGGCATGGCCGAAGTGTCCTGGAATAAAAGTGTCGGTCAAAGCAAACGGAGTTTTTTCAAAAAGCATATCAAGAGGTTTTAACTGACTTTTAATTTCTTCAACCACGGTAACATTGTTTTCAAGATACCCACGACGCCAACGAATAGAACCGGCCATATTTCCAAAGAATTTACTGAGGCCGTAGACAATACTTTCACCTAGGTTGGCAAGGCCATCGATCAAGGAATAACCGCGCAGGCGAATCTTGGTGCCCTTTGCAATGTTGCCGAGGGACGGATTGCTGTCAATGGAATCCATGATGGATTTGAGTTCAGTATCAGTGGCGGCTACTTTCGCCAAATTTTGACGTTCCCGTAGGTAGAATCCCACAAAACGCTGCAGCTCCTTTCTTTTTTCTTTTCCCAGAGAATTTTTCACCATGTCTTGCAGATCTTTAGCCAATTCCTTGGTATGGACACTGGTTTTAAAGATATGTTTGAGGATACGGCGAAGCTTTCCTTCTTTGGTATAATAGATGTCATAGGCACGGAAAAACTTGTCGTACATATTGGCGCCACTTGCGAGCCACATTAAATTTTCTTTGGTTTTGGCCATATTGTTCACATCAACAAATTGGGCGGCTTGGTGGCTTTGGCCGGGGCCATAGACAAAAACGAATTCCTGGGTGCGATAGCCCATTAAGTGATAAGCAATAAAAATTTTGCTGAGGAGGTGGAGATGGTATCCCGTTAAGACCTGATCCTCGCGTATGTACTTCACAATTTTATTACCATAGTCGACAGTGAACATATCTAGTTGTTGGAAGAGCGTATTTAATTTCAGATATTTATTATAATTTTCTTCAAATTTAGATTTTGAGATGCCTGATTTATTGTTCTCTGCGCCTAAAGTGACCAAAGAGCGACTAAACTCTTCTGGGGTTTCAGGCAGGGGAGAACCCAATTCCATCAAGGCCTTCTTTAATTCATAAAAGAACAGCGTAGGAGAACTCATGGAAGCTTCCCAAGCTTCTTCATTGGCCAACAATCGCCCATTCACACCACTGGCCAGCGCCAGAATACCAGAAATCACTGCGATACTTAGAATGTTTACCATTTTCACGTTATGCCCCTTATTCCTAGAATCCGTGCAGAATACTTGATTTATACACTAGAGGAAGGAAAATTTATACGTTGCCCTCTGAAAATGTAAAAATGATAGACTAATCCTTAGGCGCACTGGCTTTTAATTGACGTAAATTATTGAAAGGTTTAGAAAGAAATAAAATGATCTCGATTAAATCGACTAGAGAAATTGAAATAATGAGGGAGACTTGCTCTCTGGCCGCATCCGTTTTGGAATATATCCGGCCCAAAGTCGTAAGTGGTGTCAGCACGCTTGAATTAAACGATTTATGTCACCAGTTTATTGTGGCCCATGCTGCTACACCTTCGCCCCTTAATTACCATGGCTTTCCTAAGTCAATTTGTACTTCCAAGAACGAGGTGATTTGTCATGGGATTCCCAGCAACAAGGTTTGCATAAGAGAGGGCGATATTTTGAATATTGATATCACCACCTATTATAAAGGTTTTCATGGCGATACCAATATGACCTTTTGTGTGGGTCAGGTGCGCCCAGAGGTGCAGCGGCTTGTTGATGTCACTTATTATTGTTTGCGTGAGGGTATCAAGACAGTGCGCCCTGGTGGGCATGTGGGGGATATCGGGGCACAGATTGAGGAAATTGCTCACGCCTATAACTATAGCGTCGTTCAGGAATATTGTGGCCATGGGATCGGCCGTCAATTCCATGAGGAACCGCAAATTCTCCATTTCGGCAAAAAGGGTACCGGCCCGGAATTGCGCACAGGGATGACTTTTACCATAGAACCCATGATCAATATGGGTGCTCGTGATTGTAAAGTTCTTTCTGATAATTGGACGGTTGTTACAAAAGATGGAAAATGGTCTGCGCAATTTGAACATACTCTGATGGTCACTGAATCAGGGGTTGAGATTCTCACGCTAAGAACTGATGAAGAACAAAATTTTACCTCCATTCCCAAATAAGCATTGGTAACATACCTATTTTTTCTTCTTTTTCTTTTTTGGTAAAATATTAAGGCAACGTTGTTGAAGAGCTTTAAAGTCTTTTAATTTTTGAAAGACTGCCTCAACCTTGTCATTGTCCTCAATTAGCTCGGGAGCATCAATTTCTTCTTCAAGATATTTAATACGTTCAAACAAGTATTTAAGTTCAGGAATTTCTCGTTCCAGACAGTGTGGGTCCTTGGTTAGGCCTTGCAAACCGGCAATATAATTGATGAAGATGAGATGGCCCCGTTCCTTTAGTTCGTTGAGGATCACATGATGGGCAAGTTTTGATCGTGCTGGGACAAGAGCTTCATCAAGAAAAAAGATATTGTAATTGTTGGTGAGCAATTTTCGTAATAAGGTCACCGAAGGACTAAAATCTTTGTCTCCATCTATATTTTTGCATATTTGTTCAAAGAGGCCTTCTTTGAGAAGAAGTTCATTATTTCCCGCAAAGAGGACAATCAGTTCTTGATTGAGCTGATAGAGGGGGCCGGTGAGCTTTTGTTGGTGTAAGGATAATTCTTCTTGACCTAGGCAGCGAATGAGATCTGAGATACGTCCAGCAGCGCTTGTCCGTGGAGAGACGAAGAGCGAGGTGGCGATGATAAGAAAGAGAATCCAACAGTCCAGTAAATTATCCCTGTGCGTCATAGCGGTATTCCTCATATCCTTATTTTAAACCTAAATGCAAAAAGTTATAGTAAATCCGTCACAATTTTTTACGAATCTACTTATTTAGTCTTGGAGAAGTACATATGATTCTTATTACGGGTGGTGCCGGATTTATCGGAAGTGTCTTGGTGCGGGATTTAAACTGCCGCGGGCACAAAAATTTGATCATTGTTGACCGCCTGGGCAAGGCCGAAAAATGGAAGAATTTAAAGCATGCGGTCTTCGAAGATTTTATTCATGCGGATGATCTTTTTCAAGAAGATCGGGATGACCTTTTTTCACAAGTTTCTGCCATTTATCATATGGGTGCCTGTTCCAGCACGACTGAAAACGATGTCGATTTTTTAATGGGCAATAATTATTCTTTCTCAAAAAATATTTTCACCCTGGCCACCCATTATAATATCCCCTTAGTATACGCATCTTCCGCTGCAACGTATGGGGATGGAGAGCTGGGATACACAGATAGTCACGATCAGATGCATACTCTCCTCCCATTAAATCCCTATGGGTTTTCAAAAAAGACTTTCGATGATTGGGTATTAGCTCAAAAAACCGCACCTTCGAAATGGTTTGGAATTAAATTTTTTAATGTGTATGGGCCTAATGAATACCATAAGGGTGAAATGCGATCTATTGTTCACAAAGCATTTGGTCAGATTCAGAGCACAGGGAAAGTAAAACTTTTTAAGTCGCATAAGACAGGATTTAAGGATGGAGAACAACTCCGCGATTTTGTTTATGTCAATGACGTAACTGATGCCATGATCAGCTTAATTGAAGGCGCCAACAAACAAGATTCTGGTATTTATAATATGGGAACTGCGAAGGCCCGTAGTTTTTTAGATCTCACCAATGCCGTTTTTCGCGCTCTGGATAAAACTCCTAATATTGAATACATTGATATGCCGCTAAATATTCGCGATCAGTACCAATATTTCACTGAGGCCGAGATGGATAAAATGCAAAGGATATTACCTAAGTTGAAATTTCATACCTTGGAAGAAGGGGTAAAGGACTATGTCCAAAATTATCTGGTAAAAAATGATCCTTATTATCGGGGACAGAAATGACTTTTCAAGGTGGCCCGAAAGAGGCCGCACGGATGCTGGCCTTGCTTGACGTGGAATCACGCAGGCGCATCTTGGGAGAGTTAGAGATCAAGGACCCCAGAACTGCTGAGGTGGTGCGCACCCTGATGGTGACATTGGAGGATCTGCAATTTTTAACTATTCGAATGTTACAAGAATTTTTGAAAGCTATTTCATTAAGAGAGTTGGGGTTGGCCCTTAGACGATCGTCGCCAGAATTAAAGCGACATCTCTTGTCTCAGTTGAGTTTGCGCATGCAAGAAGAAATTCAGGAAGTTCTGCAAGGCCCCCCCCAACCAAAAAATATTGTGGAAGATGCCGAGAAAAAAGTTCTCAAAATATTGTTAGAAAAAGTTGAAAAGGGTGAAATCGTTTTATCTAAGGACGGTAAAGACCAGATGGTATGACACCACTCTGCAGGGCCAGTCGGTAACCAATTCCTCTTTTGATCCCATATGATCTAAACATCAAGTTCTTAATCTGGAGGCATTTTAGCTCCAAAGTATCCGCCACGATGCGCCAATTCCTGACCTCTTCTGGCAAGGGAAGACAAAAAAACATAAAAACAAGTACTTTTATAAGGGGCCAATGAAGGGGGGCCTGTTTGGCATAGAGAATGCACATATGTTTATTCAAGACGGGGCCTCCAGGAAGGAGTTCTCGATTAGTCCGAAAGGACACGGGGATAAGCGCCCAAGGACGGGCAAGATTCCCATCTTTGTCCAAGATTTTTTGGAGGACCTATGAACACTTCTCTCACTTTGCAGTTTAAGGAAAAATTCTTAAAAATGCGCGAAGACTTACTGAGTGGAATAGAACGAGTGAAGTTGATGAGTGAGGAAGTGATAACTTCGGCCAAGGATGATTTGAAAGACGAGGTTGATTGGACAATGCAGGGAGCAGAAGAAGCTCTTTCATACAAGTTAGCTGGTCGCTCAACTTTTTTATTAAAAAAAATAGATGAATCACTCTTTAAAATTAGTCGTGGTTCTTTTGGAATATGTGAAGATTGTGGACAAGTGATGGCCATAAATAGACTCATGGCCCGCCCCATGGCTCGACTTTGTCTCGATTGCAAAGAGATGGAAGAGCGATCGGAGAAGCATATTCCCTATGATCGCCGATCGCACACGTTGGGTAATACCAATCAGATTATGGCTTCCTAGGATTTCTCCTTAGAGAGCATAGCTGGTAAGATCTTGTACCAGTTCTTGAGAGCGCTTGACGAAAATCTCGCGCTCTTCTTGTTTTAGCCCTTCACTTGAAATGCTGGCGAGGTCCTCAACTAAATGACAAAGTTTTTTGACTAAGTCAGGTCGTCCACCCTTTTCATGAATTTTGAAAGCATTTTGAATGAGAGCATTGTTGGGGTTGATGACAAGAGTTTTCTTAAGTGGAAAAACATTGTTTCCCATCTGGGCCGTCATCTTACTAAAACGTTTCATCTGCTCATCAACGCGAAAATAGGCCGGAGAGAGTGCATTCTTCACTTTCTCTACAACGATCTCAAAACGGCCTGGATCTTTCGGGTCTGTAGAGCTTTCCTTGAGGATCGACTCAAAAAGATCTTTGATTTTCATGTCATCACCGGTGCTGGCTTCTGTTCCAAAGATATTGGCGAACTCAGCGTCGACCGAGGCAAATTTGTAGGGATGGTCACCCATCTTGTGGGATTCCACATGCTGCATGAAGTGAGGATCAATATGATCTTCCGTTTCCACCGTATGGATTTTTTCTGAAAGCAACTGTGAACGTAGCGCAGGATCACTTTTACCTTTTTCAAAGTAAATGACCTTGTCACCGACTTTAGTTTTGTATGTTTCAGGAATCGACTCACGATATTCTGGCAGAGTTACATATTTGCCTTCACTATTTTTAAAGATAATGTGATCGCGGATTTGTTCATCAAAGCGATTATCGGAGACGCAGCCATATTTAATGAAAAGACCAGAGTCTTCCCAGATAGATTCAAATTTAGCGCGATCGGACTTAAAAAGTTTCTTCAGAGACTCGGCCACTTTCTTTACCACGTAGTTCGAGATTTTTTTAACGTTCGGGTCCCCTTGAAGCGAAGAGCGCGACACATTTAAGGGAATGTCGCTTGAATCTATACAGCCCTTCAGAAGGCCCAGGAACTCTGGAATGATATTTTTCACGCTATCGGAAACGTAAACTTGTTTGCAATATAACTTGATATTGGATTCATTAAAAGGACGATTAGGATTGAGTTTAGGAAAATACAAGATTCCTTCGAGAGTGAACGGGTGATCAATTTTTAAATGAATCCAGAAAAGAGGCGCCGGCTCCATAGGATAGAGATTTTGATAGAATTTTGTATAATCTTCATCTTTGAGTTCCTTTGGATCTTTTTTCCAAAGAGGAACAGTTTCATTGATGATTTCAGGTAAATTTGGCAAAGGCGCAGCACTTTTATCTTCGGTTCCATCATCCTTATAGGGATAAACTTTTCTTTCTTCGTCGAGAAGGCTGATTTTACAGGGCATGAAATCACAGAATTTTTTCAAGGTTGAAGAAAGTTTATAGCTATCCAGAAATTCGGTATTTTCTTCATTGATGATGAGAGTGACGGTGGTTCCGATCTCGGTGCGCTCTGAATCGGCAAAAGTGTATTCCGGATTACCGTCGCAAACCCAGCGCACGGCCTTAGCGTTCGGCTCCATCGAAAGGGTATCAAGAATGACTCTTTCCGCAACCATGAAGGAAGAATAAAAACCGAGGCCAAACTTCCCAATAATGTCATTGTCGCCGCTGCCTCCCGCTTCTTTCATTTTTCCGATAAATTCTTCGGCCCCTGAAAAAGCCAGCTGAGCAATATATTTTTCTACCTCGGCTTCATTCATCCCGATGCCGTTGTCCGT
>CAYHRT010000189.1:0-7977 GCA_964359085.1 uncultured Bdellovibrio sp.
GGGATGTCCGGCCGCATTATTAGAAGTTCCATCTGGGGTGATTTGGGGGTTAAAGGAGGTGGGACTCCCCTCTGAACAATAGACAAAAGTACTGGCCGCCTGGGCCTTCGCACCCAAGGCAAAAAGAAAACAGAAGAGAAAGAGTCTGTGGCATAATTTCATAGAAGACATCCTTGCTGGAAAATTTTAAATTATTTAAGTTTTTGAGCAGGCAAAGAGTAGCATAGGCCTTACAATTCATCTATGGCAAAGTTAAGGAAACCGGTGAGGAAGCAATAATGAAGCAGAATATAGATAATTACAACGACATTGAGGCGATCAAGAAGCGCGCCCATCGACCAAAAAAGGCCATCATTACCGCCGCAATGACCTACGCCAATGGCCCGATCCATTTAGGACATTTGGCAGGAGCTAACATTCCTCCTGATGTCTATGCACGCTATATGCGAATGTTGATAGGTGCCCAAAATGTTTTGTTTGTCAGTGGGAGTGATGATCACGGGTCGACCAGTGAACTGGCGGCCTTGAAAGCAGGAAAGTCTACGCGTGAATTTATTGATGAAATTCATAAGCAACAATATGAAACGCTCAAGAGATATAACCTAAGCCTCGACGTGTATTCTGGGACTTCCCGGCCGGAATGTTTCCCTATTCATAAGCAACTGTCGCAAGATTTTTTGCGCAAGCTTCACAGCAATGGACTATTAAATAAACGAACCAGTCAACAGTGGTTTGATTCTAAAGTAGGGCGTTTTCTTCAAGATCGCTTTGTTCAAGGAAAATGTCCAAATCTAAAATGTGATAATGAAAACGCCTATAGTAACGAATGCGATAAGTGTGGAACTCAGTACACACCTACGGAACTTCTCAATCCTCGCAGTGCTATTAGCGACGCGATTCCAGTTTTAAAAGAGACGGTTCATTGGTTTCTCGACATGTGGAAGGTTTCCGAAACCTTGAGGATTTGGATTCAAGGGAAAGAAAAGACGTGGCGCGCATCGGTTTTCAATGAGGTTATTAATACGGTCCTGCCCTCCATTGCCTTCAGTAATATTCACGAACCAAAATATAAAGAACTTAAAACAAGTCTTCCGAAACACAAGAGTAAATATGCCGCTGGAAAAAAAATTCAAGTGCAGTTTGAGAACAAGGAAGATTTAAAGCAAGGCCAAAAACTCTTGATAGAAAATGGCATCGACAGTGAACTGTTGGATGGCTGGGCCCATAGATCAATTACCAGGGACGTAACTTGGGGGATTCCTCTTCCTGAGGAGTGGGGCCCTGAAATCGCGGGAAAGAGTCTTTATGTTTGGCCAGATTCTCTGATTGCTCCAATTGCGTTTACGCAAGTGGCCTTGAAGAATAAGGGGTTAGACCCAGCTAAGTATGAAGAATTTTGGAAAGATCCCGAAGCCAAAATATTCCAATTCTTGGGCCAGGACAACGTTTATTTTTATGTGCTCATGCAAGGGGCATTTTGGGTTGGATCTCAAAAAGATCCAAGCAAGCTGCCAGTTGCCGGTGATTTTCAACTCACGGATATCTTTGGCAGCTTTCATCTCATGGTGGATGGCGAAAAAATGAGCAAATCCAAAGGCAATTATTTTACCGGGGACCAATTGTTAGATGAAAAGGGTTATAGCGCTGATCAGATTCGATATTTTGTGACCCTCTTAAGTCTGCCGGAAAAAATGTCTAATTTTGATTTCGAAAATTTTAAGGAAAGAAACCGTTTTCTGGCCGGCCCCATGAACGCTGCTCTTGAAAAACCGATTTCGGCCTGCCATGCGAAGTTTGGTGGTTTAGTGCCCAAGGGTGTGCTCTTGGAAAAAGTCCAAGTGGAAACGGCCAAAATTATCCAGCGCTATCTTCGCTCCATGGAGCGTGCTGAGTATGCAACCCTTCTCTATGCCGTGGAGAATTATGCTCGTCTGGTGAATAGTTTATTTGTTCAGTACAAACCTCATGATGATCGATTTCCTGAAGAGGAACGCAATAACGCCCTTTTTTCTTGTTTTTATATTTTAAAAAATCTCATGATCATGCTCTATCCGTTTGTCCCTGGCACCATGGATAAATTGCGCCAGTCGCTTAATTTGCCGCCAGAAATTTTTTGTGTAGATGAATTGGGCATACCGATTCCCTCCGGTCATGTCGTTGGGCAGAAGCAAGAATATTTTCCTGCGGCCCTTTGAACCTGCGTTTGGGCGGACTATTCCCTTGAAATTGCACTCTTGAATCCCTATAATCTGGCCCAAATGTGATTGTTTTCGAGGAGGGAGTCATGGCGTTCAAGATTACCTATTCAGCCGTTTCGGCCGATGCTGTTGAAATTGATAAAAATTTCGATGCCGCCGTTATTAAAACCAAAGACATTTTAGGCAAGGAATATCCGGCCACTTTTGGATATAAGGAAATCAGTCCTGAGGGATATTTGGAGAACTTCAATCCTGCCGATACCCGTGTCCTACTCTCAAAGCACGGCAAAACGCCCATGGGGAAATTTGATGAGATCATGCAGCTTTCTCATAAGGCCCAGAAATCTTGGGGAATGACTTCCTGGCAAGAACGAGCCAAAATCCTAAATAAGGTTGCTAATAAAATTCGCGATAATCGCTGGGAATATTCCGCTCGCATGGTGCTTGAGGTTGGAAAAAATCGCATGGAGGCCTTAGGCGAGGTTGAGGAGTCTGCCGATTTGATTGACTACTATGCCGGCCAACTCGAGAAGGCCGAGGGCTTCGTGCAAAAGATGGGGCAGCTCTCTCCTGGCGAAAATGCTCTCAGTGTTCTAAAACCTTATGGTGTTTTTGCCGTGATTGCACCCTTTAACTTTCCGATGGCATTGTCGGCAGGCATGTCGGCCGGCGCTTTGGCGGCGGGAAATTCCGTCGTCATGAAGATTGCATCGACCACACCATGGACGGCTCAGTGCCTCTATGAAGCTTACCGTGATGGCGGGGTGCCTGAGGGCGTTCTCCAACTCGTGCAGGGAAGTGGCAGCGTCATCGGTGATGCCTTGGCCAATCATCCCCTTACGAAGGGTGTGGTTTTTACCGGCAGCTATGATGTTGGCATGGGACTGATCAGAAAATTCGGCACGGGTGGAAAATGGGTAAGGCCCTGTTTTACTGAAATGGGTGGCAAAAATCCGGGGATTGTGTGCAAGTCCGCTGATCTCGATAAGGCCGTGTACGCGACTTGGAAATCTGGCTTCGGTCTTTCCGGCCAAAAGTGCAGTGAACTGTCACGTGTTTATGTGCATAAAGATCTTCGAAAACAGTTTCAAGAAAAACTGATGACAGCGATTAATAGCTTTGTGGTGGGGGATCCAACCAGAAAAGAAGTTTTTGTTGGCCCAGTTATCGATGAACGCGCGGTCAAAAAATATCTTTGGGCGGTTGAAGAGGCCAAGAAAAATGGTGGCAAGATTTTGGTAGGTGGCACTGATCTGCGCGAAAAAGCTGAATACAAATATGGCCATTTTGTAGCGCCGACTTTGGTGGACGTTCCCGATCACCATCGACTCCACACAGAAGAACTCTTTCTTCCATTTGTTAATATATATTCCTTCGAGAGTATCGAGGAAGTCATCCCACGGGCGAACGATACGATTTATGGCCTTACGGCCGGAATCTTCAGTCGCGATGAACGTGAACTAGAATACTTTTTTAATAATATTGAAGCTGGCGTAACGTATGCCAATCGACCAACGGGTATCACGACTGGTGCTTGGCCGGGTGTGAATTCCTTCTGCGGTTGGAAGGGATCGGGAGGTAGTGGGAAAGGTTTCTGTGGCCCTTATTACGTAAGTCAGTTTATGCGCGAACAATCTCAGACACGGCATCCTTACATCTAGGACAAAATCATGAGTAAGTTATACCCAGAAATAAAAGTTCATCCCCCAGGCCCCAAAGGTAAGTTGGTTATTGAAAAGGATCGGAAGTACTCTTCTCCTTCGTATATTAAGGCCTATGATTTAGTGGTGGATCATGGAGAAGGGCCATGGATCTACGATGTCGATGGAAACCGTTATTTGGATATGATGGCCGGTATTGCCACGGCTTCCACAGGGCACTCTCATCCCCAAGTAGTGGAGGCAATTAAAAAGGCTGCAGATAAATTTCTGCATATTTGTGGCACCGATTTTTTCTACGAGAGCATGTCTGATATTGTGGAAAAGCTTGCAGGGTACGTCGCTGGCATGGGCCCCAAAAAAGTCTTTCTGACTAATTCAGGCACAGAGGCCATCGAAGGGGCGATCAAACTCGCGCGCTATCATACCAAGAGAAGCAATATTATTGCCTTCAATGGTTCTTTTCACGGCCGTACCACCGGTGCCATTGCTCTGACCTCTTCCAAAATCAAATATCGTGCTCACTTTGGCCCTTTAATGCCCGGAATTTATCACGTCCCCTTCTGCAATCCCTATAGTGACCTACAAGAGACTGAAAATGCTTCACCGGCCATCAAGCATCTGGAAGAAGAACTCTTTACAACTCTTGTTTCTCCCTCGGAAGTAGCGGCAATTTTACTTGAGCCAATTTTAGGCGAGGGGGGCTACATTCCACCCACTAAATTTTTTCTCAAGAGTTTGCGGCGCATTTGTGACGAGCATGGAATTATGCTGGTCTATGATGAAGTTCAGTCAGGCGTTGGTCGAACGGGCCAGATGTACGCCTCTGAACATTATGGCGTTTTTCCCGATATTTATTGTACCGCCAAAGGCTTGGCGAGTGGCATGCCACTGGGGGCCATCGTGGCCAAAGCGAGTGTTATGACCTGGTCTCGCGGAACCCATGGATCTACCTACGGCGGAAATCCAGTGGCCTGTGCCGCCTCACTGGCGACGCTTAATATTGTTGAAGGACTTCTTCCTCATGTCCGACAGAATGGCGAAATTCTGCTCACGAAACTTCGTAAGCTGCAAGAACGCTTTCCCGTGATTGGAAATGTACGCGGTTTTGGTTATATGGTGGGCGTAGAATTTAATGATCCTAAAACTAAAGAAGCTGCTCATGCCTATATGGAAGATCTCGAACAGTTGAGTTTTAGCAAAGGTGTCTTGCTCTTGGGTTGTGGTGCTTCCACCATTCGCCTCGCTCCTCCACTCGTCGTTGGTCAGCATGAGTTTGATATCATGATCAGTACGTTGGAAGAATGCATGTTTGAACTTAATAAGAAGTACAAGCACTAATACCTAGCACCAAGGTGCCAACCAAGGCAAACCTTGTGGTTGAGTAAATTGTTAAAGCTAAGAATTCTTGATCAAAAAAGTGAAATGAGGTGCCACAACTATTTTGATAAAGAGTCCAGATGTCCTATAATCATTCCGTGTAGCTGGCTTGTCTCGGAGGCCCCCCATCGCTTCAAAACCTATTCTCATTATAGAAGACCATTTGGACATTCGCTCCATGCTTCAGGAGTTTTTCATGAGTGAGGGGCATCTCGTTCTTCTCGCCAACAATGGAAAGGAGGCACTGGAGCTTCTGGCCAAGGAGTCGACGCCGCCTGGGATCATTCTAACTGACTACAGTATGCCGGTAATGAACGGGCCTGAATTTCTCGCGGAACTTGAGCGACAGCATCCCAAAGTTTTTGCCAAAACGCCCATCTTCATCATGACCGCAGGAGGGGACACCCACCTCCTGGCACTTGAGATTACTGGTTTTGTGAAGAAACCTTTTGATCTCGATGAGCTGGCCAAGATCTCGGAACTTTGTCGCGGCTAAAAATATGTTTACTCATTGGTTTTGTTAGGTCTGCTGCACTCGATAATGCCTTCGGCAATGGCATATCGGGTTAATCCGGCGATATCGTGGATGGAAAGTTTCTTCATAATACTCTGGCGATGTTTTTCAATGGTTTTGATACTTATCTCAAGCTCATAGGCCACTTCCTTATTGGCCTTGCCTTCTGTAATAAGCTGAAGCACCTGCAACTCTCTGTCACTGAGAGCTTGAGCTGTCTTTTTTGAGAAACCGTTCAACAGCTTGAGACGGTCAGAAACCAAAGGACTGAAAAAAACATTCCCGTTTCTAATTTCCCGAATGGCTTCGATCAGGATGTTGGGGGAACATTGTTTAATAAGAAATCCCGACACGCCGATGGAAGTCATCTTCTCGATATATCCATCTTCAGCATACGCAGAAAGCACCAGTATTTTGGTGGAAGGATTTTCTTTGAGGATTTTTCGTGAGGCCTCGATTCCATTCAGCTTAGGCAATGCTATGTCCATGACAACCACCATGGGAGCAATACTTTTGACCATCTTGACTGCATCTAGGCCATTGTCAGCTTCGCCGACAACCGTCATATCTTTTTCAAGCCCGATTAAGGCCTTGAGCCCTTTTCGCACGATGAGATGGTCTTCAGATAAAAAGATGGTTATTTTTTTCATCATCATTCTCGAACTTTTAAAAGAGGAATGAGAACTTTGACCAGGGTGCCTTTTTTAGGCGAAGAGGTGACTTTAAAATCTCCCCCAGCCATTTTCACTCGCTCTTCCATGCCAATTAACCCGATTCGCGTATTCTTTCCAATGAGGAGTAAGTTTTTTACTTTAAAGGAGACGCCGCTGTCACTGATCATCATTTGAATATTATTCTGAACTTTGCGAATTGTAATGGAAGCACTGCGGGCCTTGGAGTGTTTCGCAATATTGGTCAGTGATTCTTGTGCCACCCGAAACAACACTATTTTATTAAGATCACTGATTTTCGAGCTATGAATTGAGGATGTTAACTTGACTCGAATCTTGGTCTCTGCCATAAAGGCCTTGATATAGGATTCAAGCGCCACCCCGAGTCCGAGGTCATCCAAGATCATGGGATAGAGTTCTCGCGCAAGTCCATTAATTTTATCAACCGATTTTTCCACCATTTGCTGGGCATCGATGATTTTCTCACGCAGTTCCGGGTTGCTGTTGGCGGTTGTTCGGCCCAAAATAGAGAGTTTAAAGTTTATGCCGGTCAAGATTTGAGCGACTTCATCATGAAGCTTGCGGCTGATCTCCTTCTTGACCTCTTCTTGCCGGAGTAAAAGTAACTCGGCCAATTTATCGGATTGCTTTTTGGTCGCTAGCAATTCTTTTTTAAGGCGAACATATTGAGTTTGGAGGCGACGCCCTGGACTGATTTTTCGAGAAACCTTCATAAGCCAAACTCTTAACTAAATCTCCGGATATTTGAAAGTAAATATTCCTATAATTTTATATTATTTTCAATTTCATTCTTTTTTGCTTAGCTATGGGCAATCTACCCCATAGACATCCCGCTGGGTCCGTGGAAAGAAAATTCAAAAAATTGCTGATAATTTACAGAAATACTATAAAATGTATATGGATTGGCACATAATTACTATTCTCGATAGCTTGTAATTTGAGGGGATCATGGCGCGATCTTTTGAAATTTGCTCTTTTTGGGCGGCATCCCTCGCCCTCATTTTGGGACTGGCAACCCTGGTAGGGTGGTTGTTTGATCTGCACGCCCTTAAATATGGAATGAGTCAAGGGCCAATGAGGTCGTGGGCCGCCTTGAGTCTGCTCTTTTTGTCTTCTGCCTTGCTCCTCACCCAAATGAAACAACGGACCTCCGTGCAAGATGGCGTGCGTATCGCCCTTGCCGGGAGCGCTCTTTTGATCAACGCCATGATGCTTATGGAGTATCTTTTTTTGGCGGATCTTGGCGTCGATCGTCTCTTGCCTTACGAAATGAACGGACGCTTTCCCGGTCGGCTTCCACTTAATACCGCGCTGTCTTTTGCCCTTTTTGGGGTTGTGATCATTATTTTTCCGAAGTTTACCCGTTTGGCAAAAAATCTCGCCATAATCTCGGGCCTCTTGTCGGTGGTTGCTTCGCTTGGCTATCTCCTCAAGGTTCCCGAACTCTATGGATATGGTAGCTTCGCTTTTATGAGTTCAACCGCTGCAGTGGGGTTGGTTCTTTTGTTTTTTGCTGTCGTTTTTACCCGGCCCTC
>CAYHRT010000190.1:0-7965 GCA_964359085.1 uncultured Bdellovibrio sp.
TGGCGATCACTCGGCCATTGCCACCTACGTCATAGGCCGCCGTAGGAATCAGCTTATCAGGACTGATCGCATAGTCTTTTATGAGGATGTTGCGGACAGCAGTGGCCCGAACGAAGGCCAGAGACCAATCGTCCTGCGTATCTCCTCTTCCTTCAATCACGACAGTTCCATCATGTTCTCTGAGGGCCGCGGAAATAGAACGCAAGTATTCGTAGGCCGCCAGAGGAACAGTGTGAGAACTTATAGGAAATTTAATTTCGCCGGGAATTTTAAACATGACCTTAACATCATTGGACGTATCTGGTGAAAAGGCCGAACCTTCAAAAAGGCGCGGCAGGGTGTGCAAGGTTTCTTGCTCCTCAATGTACACCGGAGCTGTCATGGTAGAACGCTTCATCCATTCCTCACTAAATCTCCCTTGGGCCCCATCAGACCGCAGACTGGCATCCCCCCCACCGAGGACACCGTTTTTATTGATGGTATCGGACGTATTTCCATCAGCGAAGTATTGTTGAATTTGTTGCTTGGTTTCCTCATCCACTCCCATCAGCCACAAAACCATAAAGAAGGCCATCATCGCCGTGATAAAGTCAGCATAGGCCACTTTCCACGCACCACCATGGGCCCCGGCATGCCCACCGATAATCTTCTTTTTGATCACTATCTGTGCTCTCTTCGCGTCCGCCATAATAAATCCTATGCTGCCTTCTTAGCAGAAGCAGCTCCAGCACCACCACCGCTGGTTCGAACCGCTGCCTCCAATTCAGTGAATGAAGGACGGTGCTCCGTTGGGATACTTCGTCTCGCAAACTCAATGCAAATTTTGGGATTGCAACCTCGAGATAGGGCCAAGAGACCTGCCTTAACCACACCAAAACATTTACCTTCTTCCAGAAGTTTATTTTCGATTTTGGCGGCCAAAGGTTGAAAAAATCCATAGGACAAGAGAACGCCTAGGAAAGTTCCAATCAAAGGAGCGGCAACACTATGACCGATCGTCTCTTTGCCCTGGGCCAATTTACCCATTGTAATAACAATCCCCAAAACTGCCGCAACGATGCCTAAACCAGGGAGAGCATCGGCCACACGAAAGAGTGTCTTGGGGACTAAATCCTCTTCATCATGCATGGTTTTAATATCGGTATCGAGCAGATCCTCTAAGTTGTGCGGTTCCACACTGACAGAAAGTTGCAAGGTCATGGTATTGCAAAGAAAGCTGACTAAGTGGCGATTCTTGGTAATTTGAGGAAATTTTAGGAAGAGCGGACTCTCGTGAGGATTTTCAATATGCTTTTCAATTTCTTGAGGGCCTTGGGTAAAGAGTTTAAAAAGATCATGGAGCAGAAGCAATAAATCTAAATAGAAATCCTTATTAACTTTAGTTGGCCTTAAAATACCTACGATATTATTTACCAAGCTCTTGATCAGACTGCTAGAACACGAGGCGACAATGGAGCCGATCGCTGCACCTAAAATGATTAAGAGTTCGATGGGTTGGAAAAGAACATGCAGATGTCCACCCTCAAGGACATATCCCCCGATTACACTGACGGCCACAATGAGAAAACCAACTAGAGTAACCAAATCAAATCACCATCGTGGTTGCTACCAAAATATTTTCCAATTCGTAAGCATAAAACTCATGGAGTTCTCCACGCGATCTATTCGGAAAAATTCAGGAATTTATCAAAAAAAACAAAAGGGTTTCTTAAAAAAAAGGGAAAATATTACAACGGTAAGATATATGACCGATTAATTTTCTCTAGCTTATCTAACTTAACGACGTAAATAGTCCCACTTAACAATGCCGACCATAACACTAAGATATGCAACCCATTCCTGATCAAGACAGCAGGCCATTGAAAAAGGCATGCTAGTTTTTGGTTTCTAAAATCGCCTTCTTAATTAAGGCCTTCACAATCTGCATTTTAAATCTGTTCTTGCTAAGTGGCCTGGCATTTTTCACCGCAATTTCTCCTGCTTCTTGCGCCACCTCTTCACTTGCTTCTTTGCCTTTTAAAAATTTTTCGACGGCCTCTATCCTCAGCGGAATAGGGGCGACTGCACCCAAAACCATTTTGGCATTCACAAACTTTCCATTGTTTGCGTCCAGTACGGAGGCCAGACTCACAATTGGGAAATCAATGGAATTTCGAATTCTGAATTTGTGATAGCTCTGTGAATTTTTGTGAACATGGGCCGGAATTTCAATTTCTTTAACGATTTCATCTTGCTCTAAATTTGGAGACATTGAAAAAAAATCTGCAGCAGCTAAAACTTGTTTTGTGGTTCGAATTTTGGCACCCAAAGCGACAAGCGCGGGCGCTAAATCAGAAGCATTGACCGCAACACAGGCACAATTCAAACAACGCTGAACCTCACTCTGCACTGCGCTCTCATCCAGAGTGCAATGGTCCTCACAATCCAAACTGTTACCCATGCTTGAGGAGCATGTGTGTGCCCGATCACACTTAGTATAACAACTCGTATCTGCCTCTATAAAGTCACCTAAATTAACCCTAGGCCTGGGAGTCGCTTTGGGCCTTTTCCCAATGAGATAGGTGTCTATGGAAGCTGCGGCCTTGCGACCTGCAGCGATTGCCTGGATTACGGAAGTCGGCCCACTGGTGACATCGCCCCCGGCAAAAACACCGGCCATATTTGTGGTCTTGGTCTCACGATCAACAACAATTAATCCACGTTCAATTTTTAAATTTTTCTCGGCGAAGCCTAAATCCGCTGATTGGCCAATGGCCAAAATAATCCTGTCGGCCTTAACTATTTCTTTTTGGGTAAGATCGAAACTTGGATTAAAACGTCCCTGACCATCAAAAACTGAGAGACAACGTACAAACTCCATCCCCTTCAATTTACCATGGGACTCTAAGATCTTTTGCGGACCAAAAGAAGGCATGAGCTTGATACCTTCACGCACTGCTTGTTCCAGATCCTCGGGAAAAGCAGGCATGGTCTTTCTATCTTCGAGGCAGGCCATGGTCACTTCTTTGGCCCCAAGCCGAAGCGCACTAATGGCCACATCCACCGCCACATTCCCACCGCCAATGACCAGGACATTATCTCCTGGCGGTTGTTTTTTATTTTGTTCAATATTGACTAAAAAATCCATGCCTGAGGTAAGAAGTTCTGATTTTTCAAGTGTAAGTGTTTTTTGGTGCCAGGTTCCTGTGGCCAGAAAAACGCTGCTAAATTTTTTCTTGAGATCTTTCAACGTTTGGCCTTTGCTTCCAATGTTAACATTGAGTTCAAAGGTAATTCCCATTTTTTCTAAGGCCTTAATTTGCTTTCGAACGACATCGTTTGGCAAACGATAACCCGGGATACAATACCTGAGCATTCCTCCGGCCTCGGGCATTTTCTCAAACACTGTGACCCGATATCCAAGTTGTCGCAGATAAAAGGCGGCGGAGAGACCTGCGGGACCTGAACCCACAATGGCCACTTTTTTGGATGATTGTTTTTTTGGCGCTTTCATAAACTTAAGCGCATTACTCAAAATGTAATCGCCCAGAAAACGCTCCGCCTCTCTGATAGATACCGATTCATCAAAACCGTTTCGATTACATTCAGACTCGCACAGATGAGGACAAACTCTTCCAGTCATTGCAGGAAGAGGATTATTTAAAAGTAAGGTCTCAGCGGCCTTGCCGATCTCACCATCGCGCATATGTCCCATATAAGTTCCGATCTCAACGTTCCCGGGACAGGCTGAAGTACAAGAAGGGGCCGCGACTCGCGCACCTCCGAAAATGGAGTGGTAGCGATTGTCTCCCAGAATTGCGCCGCACTTAGTGCCACCTTTTCTCAAACAATGAAACTGATTATCTGGGGCGCGATAGTACCAACACCTCGGCTCCTGGCAGATATTACCGCCAATAGTTCCCATATTCCTTATCTGCGGTGAGGCAACAGAGCGAGCGGCTTGGGCAAGCAGATTATATTTTTCTTTTATCATTTGATGCGTGGCAATTTCTCGAAGGGTGGTCAAAGCGCCGATGCGAAGGACTTTTTTATCCGCCTTTACATAACTTAGACCGGCAATCGATTTGAGATCGATCACTGTCTCTGGCCCTTCGGGATGAATCTTATCCTTAAGGGTACCCAGCAAATCCGTACCACCAGCTATCAGACTGACTGCTTTTTCATCTTTGCCTTTGGACAAAAGTGATTCCGCTTCTGTGAGAGAGGTTGCCGCAATATATTCAAAGTTCTTCATATATCTCTACCTACACCTTAAGCCTTGCCCAATGCCTGGAGTACTTTCTCCGGCTTGATTGGGATATCGTTAATTCTAACTCCAATAGCATTATAAATTGCGTTTAAAACCGATCTGGGAGTACAGGTCACCGTACCCTCGCCAATTCCACATGCACCATACTCACCCGCACCTTTCCATACTTCCAATAAAACGGGTTCAATATCGGGCATATCTGCCATAGTGGGAATTTTATAGTCGATCCAGTTAAAGTTGAGTGGGCGACCGGTTTCTTCATCGTAAATAATTTCTTCGGTCAATGTTTCTCCTACCCCAATGCACTGTCCACCGATTTGTTGGGCCTCGGCCCCAGAAGCGAACATCACGGTTCCACAATCATTGACTACTACAAGTTTTAGAATTTCAACTTTTCCCGTATCTGTATCAACCTCAACTTCAGAAAAAGTGGCAATGTACGGGACTCCCGTTTTCTGGCCATTCGGCGCTTTACTGGTTCTAATCACAATTGGGATTAAATCTCCATGATTCATCAATTCCTTAACTGTCATGCTGATACTTTGTGAAATAATCCGCCCGTCAACTATCTCTAAATCCTCTGCTTTTTGCTTCATCACGACGGCCGCCTTTTCGATAAGACGTTTTTTTAAGTCTCTCGCGGCATGAGCAAGGACTTCTGATTGCAAAAAGGAAACCGCGCTATCAGTCTGAACGCAATCCTTCAAACTCGTTTCCGTGTCTATGACATGGGACCAGCAAATGTCGTCCGGCATTACCCCAAGAAAACTTAAGGCCTCGGCACAACCCAAAATATTACAGGTATTTGATCCTGTTCCCGTCTCAACCGTTGGGGCCTCAAGCATGACAGTGCAATCGGTGTTTAAAGTGATACCAACCTGAACCTCTCCTCTGCGTGCTTCCTGCCATTCAGCGTGCCATGCTGGGTGAAAAGAAAATCCCACGCCACGTTTTTTCGTGTCGGAGCCAGCTCCTGGTCTATGACGTTTCTCTCGCCAGCCGATGCTCTCTGCTCCGGCATTCAAGACTGCCACTAAACTTTTATCCGGCATGGTTCCCCACTCATGCCCAAAATTCTTAATGACAAGATCAATGGGATCTATCCCCAGTTTCTCCGCAAGCATGTCAACGACATGGCCAAAAATTAAATTAAATTGAGAATTGCCCACTCCTCGCATCATACAGGCAGGCAGCTTATTGGTATAAACTCCATAGGATTCCATTTTTATATTTGGGATATGGGCAAGGGCAACTTCCGTGATCTCTGTCGGCGCAAATTTGAGCGCAAACATGGTGTGATCGGCATAAGCTCCAGAATTGCCGATTGATTTAAAATACATCGAAGTTATTGTTCCATCTTTCTTCGCGCCCATTTTGCCTAAGTAAATCGCGGGCTGCCTGGAATCGTGAAAACTCTCCCTGCGCGTATGCTTGAACTTCACTGGCCTTCCAGTCTTTTTAGACAAGAACGCGGTGAAAAGAAAAAAGGGTTGATCGCCCGTATCTCCACGGCCAAATTGCCCACCAACATAGGAGCTTATCACTCTCACTTTGTGAATGGGAAGATCCAGCATCTGGCTGATGTGCATACGCGACTGATCTGTTTCAAAAGAATTTGAACGAACGGTTATTTTGTCATCTTTCCAATCCACCAAACAACACCAATTATCCAGAGACGCCTGAGTTGCATTATGGTGGATGGAAGTATCTTCAACGACAACATCGGCTTCGGCAAAAGCTTTATCAACATTCCCTCTATCCAAAAATACATCGGCGCCACCGACAGGATCTTTGGGTAGAATATTTTTAGGCGCAATCTCAGGATGAATGATGGGAGCACCTGGTTGCATGGCCTTGACGGGATCAAGCACAAAGGGCAGAACTTCCCACACTACCTCTATAAGTTTCAAGGCCTCTTCCGCAATCTCTTCAGTTTCTGCCGCAACGACGGCGCCAACTTCGTCGGTGACCCAACAAGCATGATCACCAAGAACGCGTCTGTCACGAAAGTGTCTCCACATCATTCGATCATAGGAAACAGTATCAACACCATCTGTCCATCCGGCATTTGTGGCCCGCAGCGCAGCTATTTCTGGATCTTTGTAAGTCAGAATTCCTTTTACTCCGGGAAGCTTCTCGGCCTTGCTGATATTCATGCTCTTGATTTTGGCGTGGGCGTAAGGGCTGCGCATGACCTTGGCATAAAGCATGTCGGGAAAATTGCTCTTCAAGGCAAGATCATCGACAAATTTTACCTGGCCCGCAGCCTTTTCCGGTCCGTCTAATCTCGGGCGATATTTCCCAATAAATTTACGATCGACCCGCGGTTTAAAATGTTTATTTTTATTCATGATTTTTTCCTCTGGCTTCGATCTTTTCCCCGGCATGGAGAACTGCTTGCTTGATTCCTGAATAACAACCACAACGACAAATATGCCCAGAAAGCGCTTCTTTCACCTCGGAAATATTGGGTTTTGGATTCTCACTCAGCAATGCCTTTGTACTCATGACAAACCCGGGAGTACAAAATCCACACTGCAAGGCCGTACCGTGACCAGGCTCACACTGTTCGGCAAACGCCTCGACAACCGGATCATTCTTAGCAAGTCCCTCGATAGTGAGGATCTCATGGCCATTGGCGGAAACTGCCAGCGTGAGACAAGATAAGATGGTCTTGCCATCCATGATAATGGTGCATGCTCCACAAGCGCCTTCATCACAGGCAACCTTGAGTCCTGTGTACCCCATTTTTTCACGCAATAAATAGGACAACGTCATGGTTGGGGTAATCTCGCTACCGAGCGAAAATTCACGCCATTCTTGGTTGATCTTAATGCGCACTTTGTCTTCTTTCATGTCCAACCTCATCACCGGCAAAAAATTTATTTAACAATAGTACTTTGCTGGATATAAGTTGCAATTCATATTTTTTGAGGGAACGTCTGACGACAACCGTCGGAATTACCGTCTATTCTATGCGTTGGATTGAAGCGGGAAAATTGCGTAAGGGTTTTTTACCTTTGATATAAAGGGCAAGCTGGAAATTTTCGACCCGCGCACCATCACGCACTTCATAGTCATGCCAGCGCGCCAAGAATTCCCGCCTAGGAACAAAGGCATAACGAGCATGGGTGGATGGGTCCATGAAATAGAGATTGCGATCATCATAGGCGACTAAGACAGCATAATGTCCGTCTTCCCAGCGATTTTCCCAATCAGGGTTGAGCGCAAGACGACGATCCTCGGCCCATGCCTGAAAATCGAGAATGACGGTGTACCCATCATCAATTTTTTCTTCCACCTCATCTAACGTTTGTTTTATTTTAAGTTCTGCTTCTAAGCCAAGTTCTTGCGCAAAACTCAACATATTGAGAGGATCAGTGCCATTTTCCGGAGTGGTCTTTAAATGCGCATAGAGAGAACTTTCGTTCTCATCATAGACTTGCCAATAAATGAGCACTGCCAGCATGGCGGCAGCACCACAGCTATATGATGTTGCCTGCGAAATGAGCGGCACTCTCAAAGCATCATCCGGTAACTGCCCCTGTTCAGTTTCACTCACACCCTTTGTCACGACTGTCATCGCGAAGGCCAAAAGTCCCACCCAAAAAAACAAACTCAATACAATTTTTGTCTTTGTCATGGCCCAATCCCTTTCCTATTGCTTTCTACTGACTGAGAAGAAAGTGCAACATACTAGACTGATTTTGTCGATA
>CAYHRT010000191.1:0-7919 GCA_964359085.1 uncultured Bdellovibrio sp.
TTCAGGTCTGAGTTGCATGCCAGTTTTGGGATGATGGAGAGTGCGTTTTTAAACAAAATCAAAAAGCAGTGGATTGTAATGGTAGATTTGGTTCAAAGATTCACGTTCTGAATCAGTGATATAACCTTGATCCTTCCATTGTGAGGTTCGATAAATCCAATTGATGGCCGGAAGAGGGTAGTCTGAGCCATTCATGAGCCGTGTCTGCAACTCCGGGTGCTCCAAGATGGTTAAAAGTGCTTCCCCTAGACGTGTGTGGATGGTGACGGCCGAGATTTCCCCAAAGAGTATTCCCTTATATTTATCTTCATTAAAGAGTCGCCAGAAGAGTTGAAAACAAGATTTTTGACCACCTTGCTCAAAGTCTTCACAATTTCCTAGGCTGGCAACATGGGCCATAATAATTTTGACCCCTTTGTCGAGAGGTTTACGATAGAGAAGAGGATTTCCCAGTTTTTGAAACTGATCTCCTTCTACTGCTCGCTCTTCTCCCACATGGGTCAAGATCGTCATGTCTAATTCTTTGACCTTGTCGTAATAGGCATCAAGTTGGGGACGACTAGGATCGATTCGCATAGAATTGGGGAGCCATTTGATAAATTTCACTCCCAGTTTCGCCCATTTTTCCAATTCTTGGATGGCATCTTGACGATAGGGATGAACCGAAATGGTAGGGGTAAAGATCTCTGGATATTTTTGCGAGAGGTCCCAAATAGTCTGATTGGGCATGTAGAAAGTTGTATTTTCTAAGTTGGGAGTCCCGTCTTCATTGTAGTGTTTATCAAAGGCCAAAAGATGGGCCTTACCGGGCAGTTTGCCAAATTTCCAAAGATCGACAATTCTGGCGACATAATCATTGTTAATTTTGTCCGGTGATTGCAATTCGGGCTTCTGAATACCGGCGGCATTGAGGTAAATTTTGAATTTCAAGAAGGTGGATAAGTTGATTCGCGATTGCATTTTGGGATTAACCCAGGGAGTGCTGGTGGTCTCAAAGACATCATGTTCATGTCCTACTCCGGCCACATGGAGGTGAATATCGCGCACGCATTCCGCTCGTAAACCTGTCATGGCCTTGACGATAAGCGCTTGAGCTTCAGGGCCGATAGCGTTTTGCATTTGCTCCGGGGAGCCGGAAAAATTACCGGCCAGTTTGCTGATGGCCATATCGCAGGAGGTGGATAAGAAAATGATGGCAAAAAGGGAAATAATAGTTTTCATAGGAGGCCTTTTTAAAAAAGTAGTAATCCTTTTTCAGGTTTCCAATTCCACAAAAAAAGAAGTGAAAAAACCTGTGAATCAGTGCGGGTATTGAAAATGCCAGGGCCGGCCAAGAATGTTTGGGTCTGGGCCTTCTTTTGCATCAAAAGAAAAGTCATAGAGGATTTTTGGGAAGTATTTTGCATGGAGTTTTCCATGTGCATAAGGGCCGTGGCATAGTGATCATTAATTTCCTGCCCAAGAATCCCAATAACATTAACCAGGTGATCCTTGGATGGCCCAGCTTCGAGAGTCGAGAGTTCATCACTGAATCTGCGATTGGGACGGTTAAAACTCAAG
Organism: uncultured Bdellovibrio sp.; assembly: GCA_964359085.1. Taxonomy (GTDB): domain Bacteria; phylum Bdellovibrionota; class Bacteriovoracia; order Bacteriovoracales; family Bacteriovoracaceae; genus GWA2-49-15. The sequence goes on from CAYHRT010000191.1 coordinate 1,561, forward strand.
GCGATAGTGCGCATGTCGGCCATAAAGAAAGTGGATTTATATTTCAGGGCCATGCGAGCGCCGATATAGTCCTTGGTGACTCGGCCCTGACAGTCAATCACAGTACAATCAAAGGTGCTGAGAGTTTTGGCTTCTCTCAAGACTGTTTCTCTGCCGGCAACGATGCCCAAAAATGAAATAGGATAAATTTCAAGACGTGTATCGAAGGCGTTGATGATTCCACTTGTTCTCATACTCACCATAGGGCGCACAAAACTATAAAGAACCGGCGATTTTTCCCGTTTTTCCCATAAGGGAATACTATAACCGCTTGTGGCCTTGAGATAGATGGCCTGAGGAAAACTGCGCACTAAGGATTCCAGGCCCAAATCCATCTGGGCATGGACCACGGTGAAAAGATTAATGAATATTATCGCGATTGCGTATTTGAACCATGGCATAAGCCTTCTATTGTAAAGATCCATACGCTCTTAGAGAAGGAGTTTTTAAATTCAGGTTTTAAGCTGCCTTTTTCTCGCTCGTGGGACCGTCGATGATAGTCAGGAGTTTGGCCTTAGAGAATGGTTTGGGGAAGGCCCCATCCATGCCTGAACGGAGACATTTTTCTAAAGAGCGTTGATCGTCGGCCGCTGTGATCGCGAGAATATGCGCGTGGTTAAGGCCCTCTTTTGCCTCCAGGCAACGAATGTGCTGAGTGGCCGCTATGCCATCGAGTTGGGGCATACTCAGATCCATTAAGACCAGATCAGGTAAGTTTAGCGCATAGACAGAAGTGCCTTCTTTACCATTATAGGCATGCAAGAGTTCCACCGGCCGATTTTTCAGCATAATTTTGATTAATTGATGAGTATCATCGGAATCGTCAATAATGAGAACTTTTGAGACTTTCTTTGCGGGCAGGGTAAATGCGAATACTGGATTTCGTGATCCAGTCGATCCCTGGAGAATATTTTTCTGGTAATATGACGGCCAGTTAAAATTGGGAAAATAATCGCGTAAAGCAAAGAGACACTTAGCTAGCTCTGAAGGCCATTCAATGATTCCATCTGTCAGGGTGGAAGCTTTATCGAGGATATCGCGGCCGAATTTAGGTGCCAGGATAAAAATGGGGACGTTGCTCCAAGTATTCGTAGTCGACTTGCGAAGCGTGATGATGCTTTCAAGGATTTTCGGGTAGAAGACGTCGGCCAAGATAATAGGGTTTTCAAAGGAGCTTCTTGTCGCTGCGAGAAAGGTTTCGCGAGTAAGCGTGGTAATCTTGGGTGATCCCAGCTCTTCGGACAAACACTGCTTTAGTTTGTTTGATTCATCCAGATTCTGAGAAATGAGGAGTAAATGTGGGGAGCGCTTATCTTTGGAAGCTGCTTGGGAATCGGCATGGGAAACAACTTGGGAATTGGTCAGAATGGGTAATGTTAGAGTAAAGGAAGTCCCCATCCCTTCCACAGATTCTACCGTGATAGTTCCGTTATGAAGTTCGCAAATATTTTGGCAGATGGTAAGACCCAGGCCTGTACCATTTTCTCGATCTTCAACTCTTGCTTGTTCATACTTATTGAAAATTTTATCAAGTTTATCTTGGGGAACACCGATTCCAGTGTCCTTAATGGTTAGTTGTAAAATTTTCTTTTGCCCAAAAGGGGCGACGAGTGATTGAATTTTTTCTTTTGCGAGGAGAAAAATGCTACCGCCTTCCGGGGTAAATTTGATGGCGTTAGAAAGAAGATTGTTGATGACCTGACTCATGCGACGAAGATCAGCAAAAACTTCTACGTTATTGTTTAGTTCTATGAGAAGACGAATCTTCTTTTCCTGAGTCGCCAAGGTGAAATTCTGCATGCAGTCGTTGAGCAGTTTATTGAGGTCAAAAACTTCTGGGAAAAATCTTATCCCACCTTCAAGACGGGCGATATCCAATAGATCGGTTATTAAATTAATGCCTAATCTTGCCCCTCGCTTGGACCGTTGAATGAGGTCGAGGTCCTCAGGAGAGAGAGTCTGGCAGTTTTCCATAATCAGACTCATACTGGTTTCAATCACCGAGAGTGGATTTTTGAGATCATGACTCACCACCGCGAGCAGGTCATCTTTTTCCTTGCCGATTTTACAGATTTCAATATTTTGACTTTGGGTATTTTCCAAGAGTTTTTGATTGGCGATTAAGGCATCCTCCATCATTTCTTTGGACTGTTGTGCTTGTTCTTCGCTATTTTTAATTTTGCGTGTTCGCTCATTCACCTGACCAATCATTTCTTGGAATGCCGTGGCCAATACCCCGATTTCGTCGGAGGATGCAATATCGATTTGGATATCCGTCTCACCACGGGTGTATCGGTGTGCGACATCGGTAATGATATTCAGGTTTCGAGAAATGATTTTAGAAAAAGCATAAGCAACTATCATGGCCAGCACAATTAAACCGGCGGCGAAGAAATAGGTTTTTTTCCTCAGACTTTCGGATTCATTCCAGGCCTCCCAGTAATCGATAACTTGCAGGAGTGCCAAGGAATTATTTCCATTGATGAAGTGATGCGAGAGAGATGAGGGAACCAGATTTAAGCGTTTATAGTGGACGGCCAGACCGGCATGTCCGCTGACTTTTGGGATAGTTTTTTCCTCCAGGTTATTTTTGATTACGGAAGTCAGCTCTGGATAATCATTTTGGGCGAGATGCGGAGCCAGGTAAGCGGGCACCAAGGCATCCGGTTGGTTCAGATCGAAAAAATATTCCCCATCGCTATTCAGAAGATAAATGTGATATTTCGAAGTTGAAAATTGTTGAGCAAAGTTTACATTTTCTTGAAAATTGAGAGTGATGGTGAGGTTGCCGAGGATATGTTGATCGGGAAGAATCACTGGCCAGGTTAAAGTCAGTGCTGCAATTTTCTCATTTTTCCATTCAGCACGGTTATAGCGAAAAACGCGTGAGAAAAAAGCACCAGGAGCTATTTTTGAATGAGTTTGATCGGTATTGACGTTGACGGACCCTTGAGGAAGTTTATAAACGCTTGTGCGACGTCGTGTTTTAGCTAGCTCGAAACCGGCCTCAAGGAGGAAGTGATTTGTTTTCACAAAATGCAATAAAATATCATCAATCTTGGATTGCTCCTCTTGAAATTGGAGTGTCTCAATGAGGATGTCACTGAGTTTTTGTGCTTGGAGGGTGATGTGGTCAATGTTTCGTAAGATAAGTGGTGACAGATAGGGAACATGTTCTTCGAGTTCACTGGCCTGTTGTCCAATCAAATTGTACTTGTTCCCAATGGCAAAGGTAGCAATGACCACGATGGAGGTAGACAAGAGTAAACCCAACATCACGAGGGTGATTTTGTGAGCAAGAGTTAACCTTCGGGCCTTCATTCATTGTCCCATTTCGAAGCTACAGATTCCTGTATACTTATCGGATGATTGGCCAGTCTCTTAAGTCCTTGAGCCAGCGCAACTGACCGAAATTGCTATGGTTTTTATTTGTTTTTTGGCAACGAGGCAGGGTCGAATCGATTGGGTAGAAATTCCGCTAATGTTTTGCAATTGTGAGTACCCTCGAGATCGAACATATGAATGAGAAAATCTTGTGGGGCGAATTCAGAAAGAACCTGCAGGCAAAGGCCACACGGAACTGCTAATGGTTCAGTGACGAGAATGAGTCCTTTGATTGGCTGGACTCCTACCTTTGAGATCATGTGAAATACCGCATTCCGTTCAGCACATATGGTGCCACCGAAGGAAGCATTTTCAACATTGCATCCGGGATAAATATTTTCGGAAAGAGTGACAAGCGCAGCCCCTACTTTAAATTTTGAATAGGGCGCATAGGCCTTTTCTCTTGCTTCTTGCGCCACTTTTTTGGCCTTCTTTATCCAGTTTTCCATATTATATTTCCTTAAACTTCAGTAGAGAGAATTTCGCCCAATGGTTTACCAGAGAGGACTCCATCTTGCATACTCACATTCCCATTGAGGATTGTCATACATACTTTGCCTTTTACTTTCATTCCGTCATAAGGGGTATGACCGCAGCGGCTGGCCATTTGGTTATGGCGGATAGTACTGCTGGCCTGAAGATCGACGATGGAAAAATCGCCGTCATAACCGAGAGCAATCTTGCCCTTGTGCTTTAGTCCGTAGAGATTGGCAGGATTTTCACTCAGAAGTTTTGCCAAATGGAGTAGAGATAGTTTGCCTTCCAAAGAATGGTGAAGCATTAAAGGTAATAGTGTTTGGACTCCCGGCAGTCCACTGGGTGTGTCAGGATAGCTATGCTCTTTTTCTGCTCTGGTGTGAGGGGCATGATCGGAACCAATAATGTCGATCACGCCGTCAGTGAGGGCGCGCCATAAGGCATCTTGGTGATGGCGCTCGCGAATAGGAGGATTCATCTGGGCATATGTTCCCAGACGATCATAACAGTCTGGGGCATGAAGAGTTAGATGTTGGGGGAGCAGTTCCACCGTCGCCGTATCACGATACTGACGTAGCAGTTGGATTTCCTCGCCGGTAGAAATATGCAGAATATGAATTCGCCGTTGGCACTTCCGTGCTAGTTCTAAAATCATTTTGGTACTTCGCAGGGCCGTTTCGACATCTCGCCATTCTGGATGTTGGCGAGCATGAGTGGCCTGATTGCGGATAGATTCTCTTTCCCTCAGACGCGTTTCATCTTCCGAATGGATGGCAATAGGTAATTTTGTGTGTCGAAAAATGTCTTCGAGAATTTCCTGATTGTAGAGGAGCAGATCACCGGTTGAACTACCCAAGAAAATTTTAATTCCGACACAGCCGGAACAATTTTCTGCTGCGATCAATTCATCCAAGTTCTTGGCCGTGGCACCGATGAAAAAGCCAAAGTGCGCGAAGGCACGATTCTCGGCCAGGGCGACCTTCTCTGTGATGTGGGTACACGTGGTGGTCGGAGGTTTGGTGTTGGGCATTTCTAGAAAGGCAGTGACGCCTCCCAAAGCAGCGGCACGGGAGCCGGTTTCGAGATCTTCTTTGTGGGTTAAACCAGGTTCGCGAAAATGCACTTGGGAGTCGATCACCCCTGGGAAAATAACCAAGTTTGTGCAATTAATGATATTTTTTGTGTGCTGAAGGTTAGGGTGAAATGAGCTGATTTTTCCATTGATAAGACCGATGTCTGCCTTGCCAACATTGTGGGGGAAAATACAAGTCCCTCCCTGCAAAACGACATCATATTTTTCTTTTTTTTTTGAAGGACTGCCTTTCATTGATGTTCTCGTTTCAGGTTGGTAGGTTTTTGAAATGTCAGTTGGTCCGAGTCTTTCGCGTAAAGCTTGATGTGAGATTCAATCAAATCATTTTCGATGTCAATTTTATAATGAGTTAGAATGTAACTTGGAATTTTAAACTCACGCCACATTTTTTCTTTGTACGAATAAAGCGCCAATCCACCTTCGGGATCGCTGGGAGAAGTTTTTATTGTTTCAACTTCAACCCATGTGTGATTGATAAATGTTTGATAGTGCTCACTACAAAAGTGCAACATTTCATAAGTTTTGAGGCAGGTTTCACAAAATAAATCACCGCAGATAGCGCAGGTACCTTGGGCAATAATATCGGAATGATTGGTGCAAAATCCTTCGGTCTGACTCAATTCATTTGGCGTATTAATACTGGCGTAAGAACTACTGGGTAAGGGATTGGCCATCTGATCATTAACGGGGGAAACCCGATTTTGGGCGGCAGGTGCTTTTTTTAGCAGCAGATAGGCCAAAATACAAACGGCCACAAGCAGGCCTAATATTGCCAATACTAAGGCACCAATTAATAACGGTACAATGGTCTCTTTTTCCATTTTTTCCGCCGTGTCTAACTCGATCCGGTATGATATTAATTATCTCATCTATGGTGAGGACGGAGCAAGAGCGGTCGACAGTTTGCCGTATTACCACCAATTGATGTTAACAGTTTTGGTCGGGCATTAAGTGAAGGAGTGAGTATGGATGGGCCAGTTATTTACAATACTTTAACCAAAAACAAGATGTCATTCCATCCGCTTGACCCGACGCAAGTAAAAATGTACGTCTGTGGGCCCACTGTCTATGGATTGTTGCATGTCGGGAATTTTCGGGGAGCAATTTTTTTTAATTTAGTAAGAAATTGGCTGGAAACTCAGGGCCGAAAGGTGACCTATGTTTATAACTACACTGACGTTGATGATAAAATTATTGCCAAGGCCCAGAGCGAAGGTGTCTCTTCACAGGTGATCTCTGAGCGGTATATTGCCGAATTTGAAAAGGATTTTAAACGACTCGGGCTGCATAAACAGGATTATAATCCGCGCGTGACAGAGTTTATTCCACAGATTGTTAATTTCATCTCAGAACTGGTGAAGCTAGA
>CAYHRT010000192.1:0-7847 GCA_964359085.1 uncultured Bdellovibrio sp.
CTTTTTTAGCAGTTTTTTTCTCTGCCTTTTTAGCAACTTTTTTCTTTTCAACTTTAGCTTCTTGTTTGGGAGGTTTAACTTTATCAATTTTCGCTTCAGGTGTGGGAGTGGCCTGAACCTGGGCCTTAGGCTCCTCAACATTCACGGTGTCCATTCCGCCGGTCGAGTTGGCCGCATCCTCTTTGCTAAACTCTTCTTCTTCTAACTCATCAAAATCAGCATCGGCGTCAGACCCACTGGTGCTGCCATCTTGGGCCAAAGCCGTGGCAATTTGAAAATTCAACAGACCTAAAATGAGAAATAATATCCAATTACGGCTCATACACATCCTCTAATTTAAAAATAAGCTTTCCTAAATATTATCTGATTTCTTTCTGGGCCGAAAGCCAGTATTCCGATGGGGATGCCGGCCAGTTCTTCGATCGTTCTGATATAGGTCTCAAATTCATGACTAGTTTTGTTGGTTAGGAAAGTATCCCGAAAAGGCGAGAGTGATTTATAGAGAGGTTCAACTTCATTCAAATCAATTCCAGGATAGGCACAGTCGAGTTCTTGGCCACGATAGCGATAACCGTAACAAAGTTTGAGTTCATCGAGACAGTTCAAAACATCAAGTTTGGTCAAGGCGATACTGGAGAGGTTGGAGGCCTTAATACTATACTTGAGGAGTGGGATATCTAACCAACCACAACGGCGTTTTCTGCCAGTTGTGGCACCAAATTCTTTTCCGACTGTTTGAATTTTTTCACCAACGGCATTTTTTAGTTCTGTGGGAAATGGGCCTTCACCCACCCGGGTTGTATAGGCCTTGGCAACTCCAATCACTTCCTCAAGCGGACGATTGGGATGGCCAGCTCCGGTGAAAATGCCGCCGAAGCTGGTGTTAGACGAGGTGACGTAGGGATAACTGCCGTAATCCACATCCAGCAAGACTCCTTGTGCCCCTTCAAAAAGAATTTTTTTATCATTTTGCAGGGCCTGATCAATGAGTCCAAAGGTGTCGCAGAGGAAGGGAGCCACTTTATGGCCCATCTCATAGAGACGATTCGTTTCATCATCGAGGGAGGGAAAGGGCGAGTTATAATGATGCTTGAAAAGAACTTCTTTTTCCTCCAAACATTCGGCCAATCTTTGTTTTAAAAGATCGCGGTAGACGATATCGCGAAGTTTGATGCCTCGACGCCCGGCCTTATCTTCGTAGGCCGGACCGATTCCACGTCCTGTGGTGCCGATTTTGCGAGGCCCGTTATTTTCCCGTAATGTATCGATCAATCGATGGTACGAAGTGATGATCGTGCAATTTTCCGAGATGGCCAAATTGTCACGGGTTACTTTGAGACCATAATTATCCAGTTTGATCAATTCATCGAGAAAGGCCCCGGGATCGAACACCACTCCATGGCCCACGATAGATAAAACATGGGGGTGCAAAATACCAGAAGGAATTAGGTGCAGAACAATTTTTTTGTCCCCAACAATGATGGTGTGGCCGGCGTTGTTGCCACCTTGGTAGCGGACCACCAAATCGGCCTTCTGGCCTAGGAGATCAGTAATTTTACCTTTGCCTTCATCGCCCCATTGGGCGCCAATAATTGCTAATGATTGCATTATGCTTTGACCTCGTTTAGGAGTTTATTATTGACAAAAAATTCACGAATTTGATTGACGGCCATTTCGCCAACCCTGAATTGTGCTTCGTCAGTGCTGGCGCCCAGGTGAGGGGTGAGGACAATATTTTCTAGAATCAAAAGCCTGGAATCTTTTTGCAAGGGCTCGTTGGCGAAAACGTCAAAACCAGCGCCGCGAATTACGCCTTCTTTTAAGCAGGTAAAGAGATCATCTTCATTGACGATCCCGCCCCGGGCAGCGTTGATCAAAATGGCAGTTTTCTTCATAAGGCGCAAATATTTTTCGGTGATCATCTTTCGGGTACTGTCCATGAGGGGCATATGCATGGTCACGATGTCTGATAATTTGAAAACATCTTCGATACTGGCCGCTTTGGCGTAAGGAAGATCACAGCTTTTTACCACTGGATCAAAGAAGAGAACCTTGATTTCAAAGCCTGCCAAACGACGCGCGACAATTTGACCGATGCGACCAAACCCGACAAACCCGACAGTTTTGCCCGCCATTTCATTGCCATTGAATTTAGTTTTTTCCCATTCTCCTCGAAGCATGGAAGCGTGGGCCCAGGCAGTCTTTCGTAGAACGGTAAACATTAAACTGATGGCATGTTCTGCTGCAGAGTTAGAATTGGCACCAGGAGTATTGGCAACTTTGACCCCTTTGGTATTGGCATATTTTACATCGATGTTGTCGACACCTTCACCGGCACGAATAACCAATTTCAATTTTTGCGCTTTATCGAGGAGGGCCGGGTCAACTTTGGTGGTCGAACGCACGATCAATCCTTCCATGCGTGGAAGAAGTTCCATGACTTGATCACGGGAGAGTTTGCTCTCAGGGTGGACATCAAGTTCTGGCATCTTTTTGAGTTGTTCAAACAAGGACTTGTCAAACCCGTCGCTTACGACGATCACTGGTCGGCCCATAAATTTCTCCTGTAAATATGCTTGTAAAGTGCTTTGAGACGGGCAGATTATAAATGCCTCGCCAGCAAATGAATACTCAGGGGAAGAGAAAATATCTTACTTTTCGCGCCGCGCCTCAGCAGCTATTATGCGAAAGGTTTCAACGGACTTATTCCATCCAATTTTTTCTGACCTAGGCAAAAACTGCCGTTCACTGATGCGTCTTTTTCCCTATAAGACGGCGAATACATTAGAAGATGTAAAAATTTTTTTTATTTGGCCCTGAAGCTCAGGGAAGTCACAAGGAGGAGACGGTGAGAGGAATAAGTTTAATGATGGGGGCGGCCTTAGGAATCCTAATGATTCCGTCGGCCTACTCTCTTGGTTTGAAACCTGTACCACATCGTGCAACTGATCATGTTCCCGGAGAATTGCTTGTCACGGTGAAGAGTGGTGCGAATTTTATGTCCTTACAATCCAAAATTGTGGATTTTAAGCTTAAACAATTTGTCCCTCTTCGCGCTCCGGGTGTTTATAAGGTGGTAGGGAATGAGAGCGAGCTGAAAGATTTGCAAAAGAATTTTAGTGCTCTCCCCGAGATTTCCGCCGTATCTCCGAATTACTATTACTATGCTTATGATAGTGATGAAGGCCTTGAGTTTTCAGGATATGCACCTAGGGACGCGCACTTCGCTCGTCAGTGGGGGCTGATAAATATCGGGCAAAAACTCGATACCAAATATCCGATGACTCCTGGCGCTGATATGAAAATGATGAAGGCCTGGGACGCTTTTCCAAATATTAAAAGTGCCGCGCGCGATGTGATTGTTGCGGTTATTGATACGGGCATTAATTTAAAGCATATAGATTTGAAGGAAAATTTGTGGTCCAACCTTGGTGAGAGTGGAGCATGGTCGCCTGCCACAGAAGCCGAAAAAGTGGCCGCTCCAGATTGTCGAAATAAAGGGTGCAATAAGATTGATGATGACGGCAATGGTTATATTGATGATGTGAACGGTTGGAACTGGTCACTGGATAGTGAGCAGAAACCAGTTAATACCAATGACCCTCAAGACGATAATGGCCATGGTTCACACGTCTCCGGTGTTATCGGCGCCGCTCACAATCAAAAGGGGATCGCCGGAATCAACGGCAAAGTCCAGTTGATGGGGCTTAAATTTTTAGGCAAGAAAGGCGAAGGGACTCTTGAAGGTGCCGTCGAAGCGATTGTCTACGCCGCCAAAATGGGTGCCGATGTTATCAATGCCAGTTGGGGTGGAGGAGAGTCTGCGGATGTTCTGCTTGAGGCCATTCGCTATGCTACAACTGAGGGCGTCTTCTTCTCTGCCGCTGCAGGAAACGCTGCTCTAAATAATGACTACTTTGCCAGCTATCCGGCCAACTATGATCTTGAAGGTCTCGTTTCGGTGGCCGCTACTGATTTTAATGATCAACGTGCCTTCTTTTCCAATTACGGCAAAACGCGTGTTCATCTCGCTGCTCCCGGACACGTTATTTATTCCACTGTGTTGGGCAAGAAAAAATATCAGTTTATGTCTGGTACTTCCATGGCATCTCCCCATGTCGCCGGCCTAGCGGCACTTGTGATTGGTCTAAATCCAGGGCAATTTAAAAATAATCCTGGCGTACTCAAAAAGTATTTGATGGAAACTTCTGATCGCTCCATTGAACTAAACTGGTTGGTCAATTCTGGTGGCCGGATCAATGCCTATAATGCGGTTGCCGGACTCATTCCTACTGGTAATCGTATGCCGAGAGAAAGAGGGACATGGACTTTGCATGACTATCAAGTGGAATCAGATCATCCCTACGTGAATAGCACTGAACAAGAATACACCATCAGTGCCCCTGGCGCGAAATGGGTGAGAGTGCACTTCGGACGCCACCATCTTGAGAATGGCTCAGATCATGTGGCCCTCTATGATAAGGATGGAAACCTCTTTGATACGCTCACAGGTTTTGGCACTAAAGCAGTTTCGCGCGCCGTCCAGGGGGACACTGTGCGTGCCGTGCTGAAGACCGACAGCTCGGTAAATGAGTGGGGCTTTGAGATTAAATCCATTGAGATTTTGGAATAAATTGAAGGAGTTTTTATATGCTTAATTTTAACTTTATGCGTTTGGGTATTTTCCTCGGGCTCTTGGCCTTTATGTGGGGGCATTCGGCCTTCTCGGCCGGAGACCTGTCACTGCAGGATCAGAATGCTCTCAAAGAAATGTTCAACCGTCCCTTTCCAATGACGGGGGAAGGAGGAGAGACGATCAATAACTATCAGTTGAATATGATCGGCCACAAGTTTGCGGCGGTCTCAACAAATGAGGGATTTCCTTTAGCCGTCTTTGATTTAACTTTGAATCACTTAAGTTTTGCCAAGATAGTTTTGGGTGGTTTTCTGATTAAAGATTTCAGCTTGAAAGGAATTTTTCATCAGAGAAATTGTGCCGATCATGCCAAAGACTTGGCCAACAAAGAATTTAAAGGCAAAGAACCCAAAGAGAGCGATCTGGATAAGTGCGGTTCGGATGCTGACGCCATGGTTGTGGATGCGTGGAAAGATCTCCGCATGAATGATCTTTGGGCCGAACGCCAAGGAATTTTGGCCAAATCTACCGATGGCCATGCTTTCACCAACAGCACATTTTCGCTGGCCGAATTCCACTACCCGTCTCCCGACATAGAGGTTAACTCAAAAGCTCCTTTTATTGATTTGGCCAACATCCTTTATCCAGATGAAACTTGGTCGGTGGATAATATCGCTTCATTCATGGACGAGTTTGAGATGATTCACCATCCAGACACCAAAAGTTATGAGATGGTGTGGAATCGGGATAAGCGCATCATTAAAAAGGGCCCTAAACTACCGGGGTTTGTGCTGAACTTTGCCAATCCTGCCGCCAATATCATCTATAAAAATAAAATCCGTCGAATTGAACAATACGGAGATATTACTAAAAGTCGCTGGTGGCCATATGGCGCGATCATCACCATGTTTATCTATCGTGTGACTGATAAATTGATTGATCGTCTGAACTATCATGAGTCACAGATGATCGGGCTGCTTGAATCTGGTCTGCGCTTCGATTATGCCTTGCCCTTCGCTGCCCCTTTAGTGGATTTGGCCACTGATTTAGTCTACCTCTCAAAGACTCCAGCGCCTCAGCATTTTAGAAGTGGTGCAGAATACAGAAAAAGGTTGATGGCCTATCAAGAGAAGGCAAGGACGAAAGTATTGCAGAAAATCCCCCAGAAAAAGAATTGGTCTTACGAATTGTTTGGCAATGACAAATTTGTGGTTGTGCGAGACAAAGACAACAACTTCAAGGGCATCTATTCCGCCGCAATTAAGCCTCATATTTTGGCCCGTTATGTGAGTCAGCATGTGAGCGGTAAAACGGCTGCCTTTAAAGTCGCCGAACGATTAGGACTTGATATTGCCGGCCTTTTGGCCAAAACATTTCTTAAAACATATTTCAGGCTACCTATTCCCTACGTCAATGTGGTGGTGCAATTGCCCAGGGATTTTTGGGATAACCTGGTGCGTACCCGCATGAAGAAAGAAGTCAATTTGGAAGGTGAGCTGGTGGCCTTGGTGGATGAGGCCATCGCAGGACATCTCGATTTAGGTTTAACTACGGAAGAATTGGCGACGGTGCGCAAGCGTTTAGATGCGGCCTACCTGAATCCATATGAGATTCCGCTTAAAACCGAAACGGCCGTGATTGAAAAAAACTTGGAGTTACTCAAGAAGGCACTGAATGGAAGTACAGAAATTCAGAATCTTGGTCAAGAATTGAGTAAGAGCGCCTTGCCCATGTCGCTCTAACATTTAGAGGGGGAGAGGGAAGAGAGATTCCCCCTTCCCCCCATCTTATACTAAGCAGAATGCTGAGTAAGTTCCTGGTGCATACACTCCGCTCCCTCTGTTGCCTGCATTTCAAAGCGAGTGCGGAGGAGATTCACAGTTTTTTGAAATTCCGCTAACGTAGGCAGTTCTCCAAAATGGGTGTTTTCAAAAATGTTTTGCGAGATGAAGTCATAGACTTCGATTGGCGTCGATTGCTCATCTCCTTTTTTAAATGCACGCCAATTAGAACGACCAGTGGCATCGTAGCTTCGAAACAGGGCCTCGATCAGTTCCTCACGGGTTTTCTTGCCGATACCGACGACGTTTCCACGATCATCAATGTCCAAATACCAAATGTGGTACTGGTCACGACGAGATGGATGTTTGGGATGTTCGACAGCAATTGCCATGTACATAAACGCCTCCCTGTGTCTGTGTGTGGTGTACTGGGGTAGCGGCCTTCTGCTTTTCCAATCCATGGTCTTGCGTTCGGCCTTTGCCTACTACCCTTCTTGATTCATTATGACTAACAATGAGAAGGATGTAGCGAAAAAAAAACTAACTTTTGACTTCGTGGAGAAGAGAAATTTTAAGAAAATTGGAGGCACTATTTCTTGAGTAATTTTCTTTTGGAGACATGTTGACACTGAGACGGGTAAAAATTAATCACAATGCTTCTTGAAGCAGTGTCAAAAGGTGTTTTTCCAATGTTTCCATGATGCGTTCGTTGGGGACAAATTGACGGAAAGTAATCTGGGCAAGATCAAAAAGATATTTTGCCATCTGGGTTCCTTCTTGATCTTTGTGTTTGTCTGAAAGAAAAATGACTTCTTTGATTTTTTTGGCGGCAATAAGTTTAGCGCATTCATTGCAGGGGAAGAGAGTCACGTACATGCGGCAGTCTTCGAGAGAGCGAGTGGCATGCAGAATAGCGTTGGTTTCACTATGTACGACGTAGCCATACTTTTGATATTGCAGCGGGACACTCTTATCCTTCCCCCAAGGTAATTTAGATTCATCAATGCCGGCCACCATGCCATTATAGCCCATGGTAACCTGGCGATGGTTGCTGTCCACAATGACACATCCGACTTTAGTAGAGGGGTCTTTACTTTTGAAACTGGTGATCATGGCCAGCAACATGAAATACTCGTCCCAATTGAGTCCAGATTCGACCTTGATGTAATTGATACCAGTGCTCATAAGAAATCCTATTTCTAAATGTATACGTTTTATAAAAGCGGTGCAATCACCATCGCCACAATGGCCACTAGTTTGATTAAGATGTTCATCGCCGGCCCAGAGGTATCTTTGAAAGGGTCACCGACCGTATCGCCAGTCACTGCGGCCTTATGGGCATCTGAACCTTTCTTCTCGCCGGCAACCAAGCCTTGCTCAATATATTTTTTGGCGTTATCCCAAGCCCCTCCCGCATTTGCCATAAAGAG
>CAYHRT010000193.1:0-7804 GCA_964359085.1 uncultured Bdellovibrio sp.
GTGATCAGGCAGAGTGTGATGAAGTATGCCTTTGCCAGTTATCTCGATGAACGAGCGTTTCCCATAAGCTTTGCGCTCTTTACCGGAGATTTAGTCCAAAAAGGTCATGAGTATAAGCGTTGGAGTGAGGAATTTTTCGGCCCAATGGAACCTCTCCTCTCTCGCTTAAATCTCTATCCTGCGTTGGGGAATCACGAAGAAAACACACCCTACTATTTTTCATATTTTGAACTTCCAAGAAATGGAACACTAGAGAATTTAGAGCATTGGTACTATTTTGATTATCAAAATGTGCGTTTTATTACCCTCAACTCCAATCCCCCCTATGACAATGAAATCCAGCAGGCCTGGCTCGATGCCCTGCTACTTGAAACCGAACGCCGTGACGATCTGGACTTTGTCCTTCTGCAACTCCACCATCCGGCCGAGTCAGAATTATGGCTTGAAGGTGAGTCGGCCTTCTCAAAAAGCGTCAATCTGAAGTTGGGTGAGTTTAGTGCCAAGAGCGGGAAACCATCGGTGGCACTCTCTGGACACACCCATGGCTACTCTAGAGGGCACGACCCAGAAAATCCCCTGACTATGTTAATCAATGGTTCGATTGGAGGGGCCACGGACAACTGGGGTGAATTTAAGCAAAGGGATTATTTGAATTATGTCACAACCAAGGATGAGCATGGCTGGTGCTTAGTTCAAGTAACTATTGGTCCAACCGCAACGATGTCTTTCAAACGCTACAGTTTTGGTAAAGATGGGAACGTAAAAGATCAGGGAGTTGTTGATCAGTTTATCTTACGCAGACATAATTCAAATCCCGATACTCCGACTCTAAATCTGGCACAGGCCACCATCGAGAGTAGTCCTTATCATGAGGAACAAGGAGATTCTCACCTCACCACACAATGGCAAGCCTCCACCACCATGGCCATGGATAAGATCTTCTGGACTCGCATCAATCATGCCTACAATGAATACGGAGGAACTTTCACTGAGCAACAGCAGAATCTTACGAAACTTTCTCTGCCAGAAATTGCTGGATCAGCAGAGCTGAAAATCTTTTTTGTGCGAGCACGATACCGCGACTCCGCTTTAGGTTACTCAGACTGGAGTACGCCTCTCAAAATAGAACTCAAAAGATAGTACGAGGTTAACTTCTCTTTTTCCCTAGCGTTTTCGAGATGATTTCAAAAGTATTCTTACTTGGATTACTTGCCAGAATTTTCTCCAAGGCCACTTTCATATGTTTCTTTAATTCTGGCGGGAGACGTTGATAGAGGGAAAAACCTTTCGACAGACCACTGGCCATCTGCGGATTTATTTTATCAATCTGCATAATACGCTCAGACATAAACAGATACCCCTCACCATCGAGGCGATGAAATTGGGCGTGATTTTGTCTGAATGTGGCATAGAGTGCCCGAGTGAAGTTAGGAATTTTTCTGTCAAAGACAGGATCTTGTTCCAGTTTACAGGCCACGTTCAAGGCCTGCGCACTGGGTACTGAAACGAGAGTCGCAATCCATTTTTGAATGGTGAGTTTGTCATGCTTCCACTGCGCATAAAAATCATCCCTGACTTTGGTACTATCCTGCTCACGTCCCCACAAACTGCTATACCAACTCAAGGCCTGGAAGGCCGCCAATTGGTCGGTAAAATTTTGGGCCGTTTGATATTGCTCGACCGCCAGTGAAATACCATCCGCGCCACTTTGGGCCAGATAGTGGAGGAGTTTATTTTTCAGCGCGCGTCTTCCCACTGAGAGTGAATTGACGGCATAAGGTATCTGATTTTTATGATACAACTCCCTATAAAGTTCTTGCATCTCAATGCCAAGATTCTGCGCCAGCTCCCGAGATAAATCCTTGGACGCGTGATGAATGGGATGGATAAGGCCGATTTTTCCCTCAAGGTGCAGCACTCCCTCGGGGGGGAGATACAAAGCCTTGGCCTTCAAATTATCATCGATGGTGCTGTCTTGTAACAGTTTTCTATAGGCATCAAAATAGGCATGCGGAATTTGTTTGGGCGAAAGTTTTTTGCGTGCCAAATCCAAGAGAACCTTGGTTCCCATAACCTGACTGGCCTCATAACGATTAAAGGCGTCAGTATCATGGGCCATCAAAAAGGCCAGATCTTCAAAGGAATATGGGGCTTCAAGCATAATAGGTGCGGAAAAAGAACGATTGAGAGAAGGCAGAGGATTTTCCTTTACGTTCTTAAAGATAAAAGTCTCTCTTTTTTTCCGAACGTGTAAGATCTCCTGCTTGAGGGGTATCTCAGCACCCTTCGGATTCAATAACCCAACTCGCAGAGGAAAATGCAGCGGTAATTTCTTGGGTTGTCCTGGTGTAGGGGCACAAGATTGTTCTAAAGTTAACTCAAAAACTGAACGTGCTTTTTTCCATTGCCACTTGGCCTGGAGTTTAGGAGTTCCTGCCTGTTTGTACCAACGCTTAAACTGGGTAAAATCAAAACCACGATTGGCCACACTCAAAGCGTGGAGAAAATCATCGGTGGTGACGGCCTGGCCGTCGAAGAGTTTAAAATACCGATCAATACCCTTTCGAAAACCCAGGGACCCAAGCATGGTATGGGCCATGCGGATAACTTCCGCTCCCTTTTCATAAACGGTGGGCGTATAGAAGTTGTTAATTTCAATATAACTGAGCGGACGAATGGGATGGGCATTCGGCCCCTGATCCTCGGGAAACTGAGCGGCACGCAGACGGCCAACCTGATGAATACGATCAACCGCTCGCGATCCTAAATCAGAGGTAAATTCTTGGTCTCGGAAAACGGTCAAACCTTCCTTCAAAGTGAGCTGAAACCAATCACGACAGGTCACACGATTTCCAGTCCAATTGTGGAAATACTCATGCCCAATGACGCCTTGAATACTATTAAAATCATCGTCCGTAGCATTTTTAGGATCGGCCAAGACAAAGGCCGAGTTAAAAATATTCAGCCCCTTATTTTCCATTGCCCCCATATTAAAGGCATCAACCGCCACAATCATGTAAATATCTAAATCATACTCAAGCCCAAAGGTGTCCTCATCCCATTTCATAGATTCTTGCAAGGATTTCATGGCATAAGAGCAGCGCGACTCCACTCCCTTGTCACAATAGATTCGCAGATCAATTTTTCTTCCTGACTTAGTGGTAAAGTAATCTTGTATCATACCCAAATCACCGGCCACCAAAGCGTAGAGGTAGCATGGCTTGGGGAAAGGATCATGCCATTCTACAAAATGTCGCCCACCCGAAAGTTCTCCCGAAGAGATTGGGTTTCCGTTTGAAAGCAAAACGGGATAAGCCACTTTGTCGGCGATAATTTTAGTCGTATATCGGGCCATGACATCAGGTCGGTCCAGAAAATATGTGATACGCCGAAAACCTTCTGGCTCATTTTGAGTGCAAAAGAGATTGCCTGTTTGATAAAGACCATCAAGAGCGGTATTTCCTTGTGGATTGATCATATTCTTAAGGGTCAATTCAAAGGTCTTGTTCGGCCTGTTGGGTGGTCGGTGCAAGGTGAAATGCTCAGGTCCTACAGAATACTCGTCAGAAGCTAAAACCTTGCCATCAATGCTCGCTTCGATAAATTTCAATTCTTCACCATTTAAGATTAAAGGCACCTTTTTCTTATTCTTTGGAATATGAATCTTTAATTTTGCCTCCACTACTGTCTCTGTCGGGTGCAGGTGAAAGGTCAAAAAAACGTCAGTAATGTTAAAGACCGGGGGCGTATAGTCTTTAAGAAAAATTGCCTTAGGATTTGCTTTCTTCATATCTCCATATCTCCAATATTTCCGGTCCCTCTCATTCCTCAAAAGATGCCGTTGACCATAATCCTGGTGTGGCCTAAAATAATCTTTGCACCACACCTTAACGTTGGCAAAATAGAATGTCACACAAGAGTAGTAAAGAAAGTAGTAAAGAGAGTAATAATAAGGAGAGCAATAAAGATCCGAATAAGAAGCACTATTTTACTACTGTTTTGATCGAGGAAGTGCAGCAAGTTTTTGCCCAGATGGCCGAGCAAAATTGTGAAATTCACCTCTGGAAAAAGGGGCACGAAGAAGAAGATATCGAAAATTTTGAGATTTTTAGCTATTTGCCCTTGCGTAAAAAGCTTCTTATCCGAAAGAAAGGCAGTCTGTTAATCAAACTCATCCCCACCACCCTGCTCAGTGAAAATATTTTCTTCAAAATACCCTTTGAAAAATTCAACTATCTCTCAACCGGCATCTTGCTCAAAGATGAAGAAACAAAAGAATATGTCATCAATCTTTGCAATGAAATCTTTAAGGGTCAGCAGCGAACCAACTATCGCTTGGTCACAGGCCCGCATATCACAGTCCAATTTAAAATGGATGAGACTGTATTTGAAGCGCTCGACATAAGCGCCGGAGGGATTTCCACCGTCATTCCCATATCAGAGAAGGCCCGGTTCACAAAAGGTCGAATTATTGATGGCTGCATTCTCCGTTTTAATAAAAAGAACTACGATATTCCTAAGGCCCTCATTGCTGCCGTTTGGGAACAAAAAGACAGGGATGGCATGGTCCTTCCAGAACTCAGACTAGGCGTACAATTTCTCGATCTTGCCAAGGCAGTCGAGGAGGCCCTCGTGCAACATGTAAATAGTGAAGCTCGTGGGGAAGAAATTAGAAAAAAATTTTTTATGAAATAACGTGATAACTGCCTAGAAAAACACTTCATCCTCTCATTTTTCAAATTGACGAACTGGGCCCAGATGGGTATGCATGGTGCATAAAAACACTGGTTTTCCAAAAAAAATCCTATTCGTTTTAACGCTGAAGAGGCCCTATGAGCGATACTTACTCGTATTCAGATAATAAAATCCTACAAAAGGCCAATCTGCTGCGGCAGATGAAGCTCTATCCCTTTCTTCGCCCTATTGAGGCCACCGAAGGTGCAACAGTGACGGTAGGTGGCAAGCGTCAAGTCATGATCGGTTCCAATAACTATCTGGGACTCACCCATCATCCCGAAGTTATGGAAGCCACCATTAAGGCCGTCATGCAATACGGCACTGGATGCACCGGGTCACGCTTTTTAAATGGCAACCTCACCATCCATGAGGAGCTTGAAGAAAAATTGGCGCGTTTTATCGGCCATGAAGCTGCTATTTTATTTTCCACCGGCATGCAATCGAACTTGGGCGCACTTCCGGCCCTCAGCGGCCCTAAAGACTGCCTCATTTTTGACAACGAAAACCATGCCTCTTTAGTGGACGCTACTAGACTCGCCATGGGAGCGACCTTTAAATACAAACATAATGACATGGAAGGCTTGGAAGAGCAGCTCCAACAGGCCTCAGGACGCTTCAGAAATACCACCATTGTTGCCGATGGGGTGTTCTCCATGACTGGCGACATCGTCAATCTTCCCGAAATGACCCGGATTGCGCACAAATATAGCGCTGCCATTTACATAGACGACGCCCATGGCTTAGGAGTTCTTGGCCATCAAGGGCGCGGCACTTTGAACCATTTCGAGCTGACGGAACAAGTTGATTTCAATATGGGAACATTCTCGAAGTCCTTCGCCAGTATCGGGGGCTTTATTTCTGGCCCCAAAGATGTCATGGACTACATTCGCCACGCCGCCCGTTCCTTTATGTTTTCCGCCTCCATGCCCCCTTCCGCCGTGGCCACTGTTCTAAAATGCCTAGAAATAGTTCAAAGAGACCCAGAAATTCATACTAAGCTCTGGAGTAATGTCAAATTCATGCAACAAGGCTTTAAGGATTTAGGTTTTTACACCTACAACTCGCAAACCCCCATCATTCCCATTTTTATCGGCGATGATATTAAAGCCATGCAGGTAACCGCCTTTCTGCAGGACAATGGTATTTTCTGCACCCCAGTGATTCCACCCGCCGTACCGAAGGGTGAGGCCCTTATCCGAACCAGCTATATGCCCATCCACACCAAAGAAGATCTCACCTACGTTTTAGAAATCTTCGGTCGGGCCAAGAAAACTTTTCAAATACCAACTAAACAATAGGATTATATGGAAACACAATCAACCTCGTGCTGTGCCCATGGACAGTGTCAGCCGGCCCAATCCT
Organism: uncultured Bdellovibrio sp.; assembly: GCA_964359085.1. Classification (GTDB taxonomy): domain Bacteria; phylum Bdellovibrionota; class Bacteriovoracia; order Bacteriovoracales; family Bacteriovoracaceae; genus GWA2-49-15. Next base: position 6,100 of record CAYHRT010000193.1, read on the forward strand.
CCGCCTTGCAAATTATTGAAGTAGAAGGGAAAAGGGCCATTACTGCCTTTATTGATTTACCTTGGGCCATCTACAAAAATGATGCCCACTGGATTCCGCCACTCAAAATGGCCGTGAAAGACCTTCTCGCTCCCAAGCATCCCGTCTATGAAACTTGTGAGGTCAAATTGTTTCTGGCCTATAAAAATGGCAAATGCTGTGGGAGAATTATGGGAGTGGTAAATCATCACCATAATCAGTTCCATAACGAAAAGGCGGCGCAGTTTGGTTTTTTTGAGGCCATCAATGATCAAGAAGTTGCCAACGCGCTCTTAAAAAAAGTGGAAGATTGGTCGATCAATCAGGGTATGGAAATCGTCCGTGGCCCGTTCAATCCTTCGAGTAATTACGAATGTGGACTCTTGGTGGAAGGCTTCCATGACGACCCACAAATCATGATGACTTATAATCTCCCCTACTTTCAAACTTTGCTTGAGGAAGCTGCCTATAAAAAATCAATGGATCTCCTGGCCTACCAATTCGATATGTCTTTTGTGATGCCCGAAAAAATCAGCAAAATTTCTAAAAAGGTGGAAGAGTCGGCCAACATCACTTATCGAATCATCAATATGAAAAATTGGACCAGTGAAGTGGCCCTCATGCGTGAGATCTACAATGCCGCCTGGGAAAAGAACTGGGGCTTTGTCCCCATGACTGAAAAAGAATTCGCCCACACTGCCAAAGATCTTAAGACTGTTATTGATCCGAATTTGGTTCTCTTCGTTTATGTGAAAAATGAACCCGCGGGCTTTATCGTCGGCCTTCCCGATTATAACCAGATTTTCAAAACTATCCCGACGGGCAAGCTCTTCCCAACCGGGCTTTTTAAGCTCCTCACCGGAAAGAAGAAAATAAATCGCTTCCGCGTCCTTACCATGGGTGTGAAGGAAAAATTTAGAAATCTTGGTCTAGCGTCCCTCATGTATGTCAAGGCCTATGAAAATGCGCGAAAAACCTATCGTGAATGCGAAATGAGTTGGATTCTCGAAAGCAATTTTAACATGAATCGACCACTCCAACTTATGGGCGCAACTCCCTATAAGCGCTATCGCATTTTTGAAAAAGTCTTACGGATGCATTAGTAATAAAACGAGATTAATGGGCCCATGGCCTCATGTCCTCTTTCTTCGTGGTGCATAAGCGAGATCTTGAGATCATGCTGGGCCCACCATTTATAAAAGGGATCGTGTTCCTGGTATTTCGAGGCGGCCCTCACTCCTTCTGAGGCAAAGCCTGCCAGGAAAAAACCACCCACAACATCTGAGAGATAATGTTTTCCATCCTGTACGCGATGAACTGCAGACATGACGGTAAAGGCCAGAGGGATCACACTCCACGCCGGCCCATAAAACTGCAACGTTTTAAAAAACAAGGCCGCATAAGGGACGACATGGCCGGAAGGAAAGCTGGAAGTGTCACGAAAGTCCGTTTCCCAATTGGATAAATTAGCTTCGTTGGGTCGACGATGAATATGCACATAGCTTAAGGCCCCACTCTCCAATAATGCGATATATGCTGTCGCGGCATATTCTTTACTAAACTGAATAAATTTTTCATTTTGTAAATATTTTCCGGTGTACCAGACCCCCATATGAAAAAAGGGCATATTCATAACGATGCCGAAGTTACCGATGGTACTCAAATGCCACGCCACATCGCCACGCAT
>CAYHRT010000194.1:0-3047 GCA_964359085.1 uncultured Bdellovibrio sp.
GGATTGATGAAGTTATGGTAGACAACCTAGTCATACAAAGACAACTGGCCCGAAGTAAAAAAGATTTTCAAAAGTCTGATGAAATTCGGCAGCAATTGTCGGCCATGGAGATAGTAATCCTTGATCACACAGACGGATCAACTAGTTGGGAAGTAAAGAAGACATGAAGGATGTTTCTCTTTTGGCAAAAGTTGCTGTTCGCATGCCTGGGCCCAATGCCATTCTCACCTATAAAGTACCTGCAGAAAGCGAGTTCAAGGTTGGCGATGTCGTAAATGTACCGCTTGGCAGAAGAAAAGGACAGGGGGTAATTTTAGAGATTGGGGACTTTGCTGAATTATGCCCTAGCGATTTGGCCCCAGAAAAAATAAAAGCGATTAACAGCATTCTTGATTCAGAACTGGGTCTTGGTCCCAAGGAATTAGAGTTATTTCAATGGATGGCCAAATATTATCACTACTCGCTTGGGTTATTAATTTTTGACTGTCTTCCCAATACTGTCAAAAGACCTCGTGACTTGCAAATCGTTAGGGGGCGTTCGGAAGGAGTCGCTTTTCAATTTCATCCGGAGCAATCAGAAATTATTCAGGCACTGCTACCAAAAGTTGATGCAGGATTTGAAAAGATTTTTATCCATGGTGTAACCGGCAGTGGTAAAACAGTTATTTATTTTGAATTAATTAAAAAATGCTTGGAGCTTGGTAAGTCCGTTCTCTTACTTGTTCCAGAAATTAATTTGACTCCCCAACTGACAGATTTTTTCTGTAGTAATCTGGGAGAATTTCCTTTTTTTGTTTATCATAGTGCCATTACCAATTCTGCCAAATATCAAATGCGAAAATATCTCAAAAATAACTCTGCACCTGTGGTTGTTTTAGGCGTACGAAGTGCAGTCTTTTTACCTGTGCAAAATATAGGCTTGGTTATTATCGATGAAGAGCACGATACTTCTTTTAAACAATCGGACCGATGTCCTTATAACGGCCGCGATGTCGCCATCAAAAAGGCCCAGCTGCACCAATGCCTTGCTCTCTTAGGTTCTGCCACTCCTTCATTAGAAAATTTTTATGCTTTCAAACAGCAATTACCTCAAAATTATTACAAGATGTTAAAAAGGGCCCAAGGGGCCTTTCCTGTTGTGCAATTCCTCGATGCGCGCGGGCTTAAATTTAGCGATCCTATGTGGCCGTTTGCTCCGGATGCCCTCGGTACAATTAAAGAAGCGGTTGAAAGAAAAGAGCAAGTTTTGGTATTCATTAATCGTCTTGGATTCGCCAATTATATTCAGTGTTCAAATTGCGGCCATAAGTGGACCGATCCTAATACGGGAGTTAACTTAAGATATTTTAAAAAGAAAAATATTTTATCTTCTGCTCATAGTGATTATCAGATTCCCTTGCCTGAATTGTGTCCCCAATGTGGAAATATGGATCTCTTTCAGAGTGGTTTCGGCACGGAAAAGGCCCAAGAAGTTTTATTAAAAAATTTTCCACATTATCGGGTTGAACGTTTTGATCGAGAAGAGATAACGACATTTAAAAAAATGAAGTCGCGTCTGGATAATTTTCGGGATCATGAAATTGATATTTTGGTTGGAACTCAAATGTTGGCCAAAGGCCATAATTTTAAACGGGTTAATCGTGTCGTAGTACTAGGGATTGATTCCCAGTTAAACTTTCCCGATTTTCGGGCGATGGAGAGAACCTTTCAGCTCTTATCGCAAGTGATTGGAAGGGCCGGGCGCTATAGTCCCCATTCACAAGTCATGGTACAAACTTATAGTGTCGATAATCCTCTCTTCGATCATATTAAAACCCACGCCTTTGATGCTTTTTATAAAGACGAATTATCTATTCGAGAAATGGTCCAACTCCCACCATTCTTTAAATTGGCTGCACTCTATATCTCTGCCCGGCTTCGTGAACGAGTGGTCTCGGCTGCTCTTGAACTGAAAGGCCATCTGGAAAAATTTCCTGGAATTATTCTTCTGGGCCCGGCACCTGTAATGATTGAAAAGAAGGCCGGCCAATTTACCTGGGAAATTCTTCTGAAGGCGCAAGAAGTGAATTCACTGCATAGTGCTCTTCATGCGGTTGCCAATCGTGATTGTCCCACCGGCGTAACTGTGAAAATCGATGTAGATCCTTACTTCACTTCGTAGTGAATCGCCTTTCACTTCGGTACAGGGTCGTAACCACCGGCATTCCAAGGATGACAACGCAAGATTCGCCACAGAGAAAGCACAAAGGCGCGGCCCAAGGAAAGGTGAGTGAAGGCCTCCTTAGCATATTCAGAACAGGTGGGATGAAAGCGACAGTGCGGTCCTAAAAAAGGTGAAATAGTTTTTTGATAGATCCAAAGCAACCCAAGCAAGAGCGATTTCATGGAATTTGAAACCCTAGTTTGCGCAAGTGTTTTGATAATTCGAGAAGAGGTAGTCCAATAATTGCAGTGGAATCTTGGGACTCAATCCTTTCAAATAAACTGATACCAAGTTCTTCAATCTTGTATGATCCGGCACAATCAAAGGGACTGTCAGTTTCTAGGTAACGGGTGATTTCACCTTCATCCAAACTTCGCATATGCAAAGTGGTGACGTCAACGAATTCCAGTAATCCTTTATCGCTATGAACAGTGACGGCCGTGATCAGTCGATGTGCTTGACCCTGAAGGCCCTGCAGTTGCTTTACTGCGGCCTGCATATTATGAGGTTTGCCCAAAATGAGCCCTTGGCATTCGGCCAATTGATCAGAGCCTATTATGGTAGCATCAACAGCCGTTTTGGCCACTGCTTGGCACTTGGCCCGGGCCAAGCCTTGGGCGATCATAAGCAGAGAACATTTTTGTTGCTCCAGTTGGCGCTTAATCTGTTCCTCGTCAAGATCGGGAGATTGGCACTCAAAGGGAATACTCAATCGAGATAATAGTTCGCGACGATAGGGGGATTGTGAAGCCAAAATCAAACGCTTGGCGGGAGCGGTATTATTGTCCATGGCCCATTATGGCCTTTCTCGAAACGAATTTACAACCTTCACAACTTCTAAACT
>CAYHRT010000194.1:3147-7766 GCA_964359085.1 uncultured Bdellovibrio sp.
TGGCCCATTATGGCCTTTCTCGAAACGAATTTACAACCTTCACAACTTCTAAACTTTGAGGCCATATGTTTCTAGATTGCGAAGGATATTATTTTCTAGTCGAATCTTGTCTTGAAACAGCGTTTCTAGACCTTGATCGAAGCGATCAAGATCGGAACCTTGTCTCTTCGTTTTTTGCAGAGACATTTGGATTAGTTTGGCAAAATTTCCTTTTATTTTTTCAAGGTGTCGGAGAAAATCCTCACCGTTTTTTATGGGAAGGGTTCTAAGCGTTGTTTCGGTCAATATGAGCCACTCATGTAGATTGTTGAGCTGGTTTTCGGGAAGTTGATCTTTTGTAGACCTCGATAGAGTTATCCGAGCGGAATCCTCTACTTCCATGTCGAGGGCCCAGTGCATGATTGATGGAAATATAGGCCGGGCCCCCCAAACCAAAAGGGCAGTCACCAAAAGACTTCTTCTGATTAATTCTGTTCGCATCTTCAATCCTTGATTGCATCGGGCCTTCCTTGACCCTGACCACTCGGCCTTCACTTGAATTACTTCTGCAAAAGGCCTGCCGGCCTCATCTTTGAATTCAGTCACTCTTTGGCCCTGGAAAATTACAGATTCTTTCTTAAATGGCCCTGGTGTGATAGTTTCATGACCCTTATATATGATGAAGCGTCTTGATCGGGCACGATATATTGAAAAGCGTCTTGCGCAGCTCTTCCCTGAGACTCCAATTCCTTTGCATCATGAAGACGCCTATACTTTACTCATTGCTGTTTTACTTTCCGCGCGATGCACAGATGAACGGGTTAATCAGGTGACAAAGAGATTATTTGCACGGGCCAAAACTCCCCAGAGCATGACCCAGCTCTCAGTGGCAGAAATTGAGGCCATTATCCGCCCATGTGGGCTCGCTCCTCGTAAGGCCCAGGCGATTTTTGGACTTTCAAAAATAATAATGCAGCAATATGGTGGGCGTGTGCCTGATAATTTTGACGAGCTAGAGTCCTTACCGGGCGTTGGGCATAAAACTGCGTCAGTGATCATGTCCCAGGCCTTTCAACAACCTGCTTTTCCAGTGGATACTCATATCCATCGCTTGGCCCAGCAATGGGAACTAACTTCTGGTAAAAATGTTGTGCAGACGGAACAAGATTTGAAACAACTTTTTGCCGAGGCAAGTTGGGCCAAGCTCCATTTGCGTTTTATTTATTTTGGCCGGCAATATTGTCCTGCCAAGAAATGTGATGGACTTCAATGTGAAATTTGTAGAAACTGTTTTCCAGAGCGCAAGCGTCCAAGGAAATATCAGAGGGCGTAGATGATGAAATACGAAGGTAATATTTTAAAAATGCAAACGACCAATGGCGAGACGGTGCAATACCTTCTTCCCATTGGGGAGGCGTGCGTGCCCCTAAATTCTTTGATTGGAAAGAAGATAGTAATTAATTTTGAAGACAGAATTAATTGCATTGCCACTGGGGAACTGATTAAGAAGAGTTATGGTCAAGGATATAGTTATAAGGCCTTCACAAAATTGCCAGAGTGTGACATGTGTATTGTAAAACCTCACCAATGTCACTATGGCGAGGGTACTTGTCGTGATATGAAGTTGGCAGAAGAACATTGCATGGTTCCGTATGTGATCTATCTAGCACGTACCAATCATATAAAGGTAGGAGTCACAGGCGCTGATCGGTGCGAGATGCGCTGGATGGATCAAGGCGCCGTAGAGGCCCTACCCATTTTACGATTCTCATCCCGTTATCAGGCGGGATTAATGGAAATCGAGATCGCCAAAAGTCTTCCCGATAAAACCAATTGGCAGCAAATGTTGCTAGGTGAGATTTCAGATAAACGCGATTTGGTCGATGTGCGCGAGGAACTCTACCTTGAATTTGCCAATCTAGTTGACGATTTAGAAGGTGAGGAAGTGGATTCGCAGAATTATTTTTTCCACTATCCCCAAGTAGGGAATTTAACTAAGGTGACCAGCATTGATCTCGATAAGAAACATCGTATTACAGCAACTCTGATTGGAATCAAAGGCCAGTACCTCATTTTTGATAAAGGTGTGATTAATATAAGAAAGCACCAGGGTTATTTTATTAGTCTTGAAATCATAGATTAAGTCGAAAGAAGCATTTAGAGATACGAGCAAATTTTTTCGCAGATATCTTTCATTTCTTTTTCGCTTCTGGCTTTGGATCTGCGAAAATCCATGTCTTCATGGGCCCAGATCGGCAAGAGATGGTAATGGAAGTGAGGCACTTCAAGCCCGATGATAGCAGTTCCGACGCGCTTACATTTCGTCGCCATGATAATGGCTTTACCGATCTTTTTAGCGTTGAGAAAGACGCGAGAATAATAAGGCTCTGGGCAATCGAGATGATGGTCAATCTCAATTTTGGGTACAATCAGGGTATGACCTAATTGGATAGGCTGAATGGTTAAAAAGGCTAAAGTAAATTCATCTTCCAAGATTTTGTAGCAGGGAAGTTCTCCATTGATGATCTTGGTAAAAATTGAGGGCATGCGAAATCCTTTGTTGAAATAAGTTAAATTTTGTTCTGCTGGTGGCATGTTACTGGAAATATTTGCATCGCTGAGGCATTTTAGAATACTTTTCTTAAATATTCACTGGGCGTTGACGAAACAGGAGGCAACCTGTCCTGCAACAGAGGTGACATCCAATGAGTCTTAAAGAAAGCGTTAAGGACTTTGAGTTCGAGTACTATGAGAAATATTCGGGGACTATCGATGAAGTGAAGAAGCAGATTGAAATTTGCCCTAAATGTGGCATAAAGCTGTGTTTTTCCCACCGTCCTGACTGCAATAGTCTACTAATTGAAGAAATGGCCCGATGTCTCAATTGCGATTTTGGTCCGAGAAATATCATTCACATCATTAACTAACCAAATAGCTTTGGTAAGACCATTACGAGCAAATTTGTTCAGTGGGCAAGCATTTGATCCATCCTTCCATTGAGGGTAACCTAAACTATAAGCAGGGATTTCAGGGTTTTTTGCCCGCAAAATCCATGTGTTAAAATTAGGTGTGATTGCATGATAATCAATGAGTTGATGGTATGAAGGCCAAAGTGAAAGATAAAGGCCTTTTTGCGCTGGCCAAACTTAAGTTAAATACGCCCGAATTATTTTCATTTGATCAGTCTCTTGAATGGATGGAATCGATTTTGACGGAGTTAAATGCACCGCTTGAAGAGGGAGATGTGCTTTTTACAGAAGAGGCCCCCCAAATTCATTTTAAAAGTGAAACCACCAAAAAACAAAATGTTAAATATGGAGACATCGTGGTTATAAAGGGAGATTTTTCTGCCAAATTTATTACCACTTGTATACAGTCCGGAAGCCCTATGATGGACAGAATTGATGTTGTAGTTAGGGCCTGTTATATTGATGAAGTCATTAAGAAGAAATATGAGCTTGAAGATGAGATGAATATTATTGTGGATGATGAGGAATTTGATCTTTTTTTGTATCACAATGGTAAATTTGATTTGTATGAGGTTATAAGGGAATATGCCTTTATAAATAAGAATCCATATCCTGTATTGGGGAAATAGCCTATGGCAAAAGAAGAAGTTCTTGAAAAAAGCGCGGATCTTTCGTGGTTGTACAATGTTCCGATGAAAGTTTCGGTGGAACTTGGTCAAGGGCGACTTACTATTCGCGATCTCTTGCTGATGGGACAGGGAACGGTTTTGGAGCTAAATAAACTGGCCGGTGAACCTTTGGAAGTCTTAGTCAATGATCGCTTGGTGAGTCGTGGTGAAGTGGTTATGGTTAATGATAAATATGGTATTCGTTTAACTGATGTTATCAGCCCCGATGATAAACAGGACGAAGTATAATCCCAAACTGCGAAGGGTCTAGTTAACGTTTATAATTTTTTTTCACAAAGCTTATGATGCCATTGGCGACACCTTCGGCAAATTTTTGCTGAAAATGGGTGTTGGCCATGAGCTCGCGTTCCTCTGCATGAGACATAAAGCCGGCCTCAAGCAGTACCGATGGCCGTTTACTTAAGGCCAGGACATAAAACAATGCGGCCTTGGGGCCACGGTCAGATTGGGAAAAGGCCTTCTTTACAGAACTGACCAGCCCCTTATGAATGGACTGGGCCAAACCTTTGGAGATTGGGGCGGTCCGTTCAATAACCAAATCAGCAAGAATTTGATTGATAACGACAATCTCTCCTTTTAAATCCTTATTTTCAACACGTTCAATCTTGTGAACGGCAATATTGTTGTGATTATCGAGATAATAGACTTCCAATCCTTTGGCCTGTAGGTTCTCATGCGCATTCAAATGAATGGAAATAAAAAAATCAGCGGCGACTTTGTCTGCCATTTGGGCCCGCTCGTCCAGAGAAATTGTGCGATCCAAGGTTCGAGTAAGATATGATTGAAAATGTTTTTTTAATAAATTATTTATTTTTACGGCAATCTCAAGCGCTAATTCTTTTTCGCAAACTTCTCGTTGCCTTACCTTGATATAAGATTTTGCACCACAATCGTCTCCCCCGTGGCCTGGATCGATGAGGATAATAGGGGTTCGGGCCCACAGTTCTGAGGATGAGGATAAGAATAAGAACATACAACCAAT
>CAYHRT010000195.1:0-7759 GCA_964359085.1 uncultured Bdellovibrio sp.
CGGATAAACCATACTTCCACAAAAGCAGAAAGTATCCAAAACGCTAGCGCAGCCCCCAGCCCCATCAGGAGTGGAACAGGATACTTGCTTGTAGGTGGTTCGTGATTCTTCACAGATAAATAATTTGTCATTCTAGAATCCGTGCAAGCTTTCATTGTATTGGGAAAGGTACACAGCATCAATGAGGGAAATCAGTAAAAAATCATTTAGATGTTCTGAAAACGGTTTACCCCTCGCCTGGGACAAACGTGAGGCCGGATCTAATCGGTATACTTCTAAGTAAAAGAGAGAATAGAGCGCCGGCTAACTTTTGAGTTACGGTAAGTCTCATTTGTCAGCCAGCAATCTTGAATCAATTGAATAAATTACTTAACGTGGCAGTCTTTACATTTTGTAGGGCCTACAGTTCGTTCGGTGTGACAGGCCTTACAGGTACTATGGGCCAAATCTTTTACCAATACTGCATCATCATATTTTTGCTCGAAAGGAGGGTGGCAGGCAGCACAGTTCTGTGCTTCACGTGTCTGGTGAGCTGTATGGTTGAAAGTCACAGTTCCCATTTTGTTTGTGAATGTGAAGACTTCGTCATCGGCCATGGCAAAAGTGGAAATAGTAAAAAGCATAGTTGCGAATAGAAAGAGTTTCATAGGACCTCCAAAAATTATTATTACTACATCAAGTAAAGCTTCAGAATAAAGTGCGTTTAACTGCTCTTGGACTATTTTGGCAATCGCAAACCTTGGTCTTTTGAACTTTTTTCATTCTCAAGCAAAATTACATGATATTTCGCAGGAGAATTTATAAATAATGCCACAGAATTACTCTTGTGATTAGGAACTTGGAACCCTCTCTTGTTTTCAACACTCTACTAGAGAAAGATCACAGAGAGCAGAGCATTCGTCGTACGATCAAGTAATAGTGGTATGGAAATGGTTGTCGGTTAGTACACATGATGGAACTGCGATCACAATACGTCAGACTGGGAAAAGGTGTATTGCTATATTCATCATCTAGCCCCATAACGTGACCCATCTCATGGGAAATAGTGCTCGCTCCCCAATGGGTTGTCCAAAGACTAAAATAGGGGCCGCGAGTATAGCGATCAATCAGTAATTTTGTTTTAACATCTGCATCTGCACGCCTACTTGTGATCAAAAATTTAAAGGTGAGAGGAAAAAGGTAGGGGTTATGCTTGGTCCACTTTGCGGCCGCTTCATTAAGCTTGTCTTGCATTTCATTTAAAGTTTGCTCGCTTAGTTCATTGTGGTTAGTAAAATAGACATTGGCTTGAATCACAACACCCTTATTGGCAGTGACGCTCATGCGATAACGATAAGGCGCGGGAAATATCCCAAGAAAGGCACTTCGCCCATGCACAGAAACTTCATCTAGACCGGCATCAGTAACAAGTTGGGGAGTTGCTTGGACCAGCCTTGGATCAATCTGACAACCTTTAAGATCGCGGATTAAGTGACGTTTTACAATTCTAGTGCAGATGCTGTCTTGGCAATCGACCCTGTCTGCCACCTCGGTTCGAGAGAGGCGGGGCAGACGCGCTTCAACGCTGGAAAAAAGAGTTAGGACAAGAACTGAAATAATGAGTAATGATGTTTTCATGGGAGATATCTATCTCAAGAGGCAAAAAAAAACAGGCCTATATGTAATAATTTTAGACAGTTGCAGCGATGAGTAGGATCAGGATTGGTCTTGAGAACGAGTTTGAATATAATTTCAAAAATATTGACTAATTATTCAATGTGAGGCATTGGTGGCGCATTCTTTTGAGAGGTTAGAAAGGGAGGATGGCCATGATGAGAACTATTTTAGCTTCAATGTTGCTTTTAAGTAGCACTTCATTTGCTGTGGAAAGTGGTTGGATAGGGCAGATTATTGAGTCTCTTCATCCCTACAATAATTTGTCGCAACAGGTTTGGAATATAAATTCACTCTATGCCAACAAGGTTACTCTCGCTTTTGAACGTTTAGCATTGGCGAAAGGAGATTCATTGATACTGGCAAACTCTTCAGGCGATGTACTCGCTCAATATGTCGGGCCGCTAGATTTAAGCAATTTTGAAACGACAGAATTAAAGGCCGGGGCGATAACAATCTCGCTGGTGTGTGATGCTCATGGCAATCAATGGGGATTTAAGATAAAAGGTTTTTCCTATACACGTGAAGGATTATCATCGCCAAAAGTTGTTTTTCATTACCCTCTGGCGTTGCAAAATAGGGCATTGCTGAAAGGATTCTTTTTATTTCAAAATGAGACCTTACATGTGATGGAGAGAATTTATCAAGAGAATGGTCTCCCGATTTCGGGAAAAGTGACTCGCATAAAGTTTTCTGATGCAGGAGTCGAAACCCTTCCCATGATTAACACCAATGAAGTTGCCGATGGACCATTAGTGATGATCGATAGGATGATTTACGCAGGATTCGAGGGGAAGATTGGCCAACTTCCACGGGGATATTCATTTGAAATGTATCGTCCCTATGCCAATGTCTCGCAACTCATTTGCCAAGAGAACACGGTAGTAGCACTGGCCGGTACACGCATTCATACCATTGATGTTAAGGGGGAAAATGGCTGGCAGTATACCATGGAGAGAAATGATCTCGTTGCCGTCACGCTCGGTGATAGCGATCGTCTTGCTTTTAAGGGAAAGAGACTTGTCGTCAACCAGGCATGGACCAAGAGTGAAATTGGAATCTACAATTTGGATGATCCCTATAGTCTTTTTCGCATGGCCACCATAAGAATCAATCTCGCCGATCAAGAGCGTTTGGTGTTTTCAGGTTGGATTCCTACTCTTGGTGAGCGGCATGTTTATCTTCCCAATGGTCATGGAATAAGTGATTACTCAATGGAGAGTGGGAATGAGGATGGGTACCTCATGCTCCCTGAAAGGGTAGCGGTTACTGCTAATTCGTTTTTCTATGACAATAATATTCTGTATATTCCAGGATATTCCCATGTCTATCGAGTCAATGTAACTGATCCGACAAATCCTCAGCTGATTGACATCATTGAAGTGACTCGTGACTTGCGCGCCAACGGAATTTTCTCTTTGTGGGTGGAAAACAAAATACTCTACGTTTTAAGGAAAAATCAATTCTTTGATCGTGGAACTGAAAACGGGTTTGTTTTGACATTAGTGAGATTACCCTAAAATGAGAGCGGCAAGTTGCAGTAGGAAAAAGAATGCTCCAATCTGAAAATCTTTGCGGGAAATACTGTAATCAAAATAAAAAACTTTTTGATCGTTGAGCCCACGGGCGATCATCGCCGTGGCGGCCCTCTGTGAATGCCTGAGCGCAAAAACCAGAAGAGGCATTATTTGATGTAAGCGATAGCGAAAGTGATAAAGACCACGCATGCGTGCAAGATGGTCAAGTCTCTTTTTTTCTTCACGCAAATGTTCCAGCGCATTGATGGCCGCAAAAATTGGATACCCTATAGTAGGGGGGAGAATTTTTTTGCTCATGAGAAATAAGAGCAGGTGTTCAAAATCGATAATTAGCCCGGCACTTAGGGATAAAGAGGTGAGGAGTATGGCACGGGCAAAATTATTAATGGCCAGGTCGAGGTTAGCGTAGAGGTAATTTAAGATGAAAAGAGAAAAAGAAAAAAGGCACGCCAAAAGAAGAACTTTTATGTAACGGATAGGAAGTAACCCCGCCATACGGCAAAGAAGACTATGCAGGAAGAATAAAATTCCCGTTGTCAGGCAAGCGCCCAGGATAAGCACAGCAAAAATATTGATGATGGCCAGACCTAGAAGAATCAAAGGGTGGATTTTCATTTTCACAAGCGCACCAGCTTTTGGTTATCGAGCTGATAGATTTCGTCTGAAATCTCCTGGGCCCATGGCCGATCATGGGTAATCATAATCTGTAAACGATTGGCCTGTTTAAGCGCCATCATGAGACGAGTGATCAAAGTAATATTTTCTTTATCCTGTCCGTAGGTCGGCTCATCGTACAGGATAAGCGGTTTATCTTGAGCAATAGCGATTAAAATGGAGAGTCGACGCTTTTGTCCCTCGGACAGCATATAGGGCGAGCGATCCAAGGTATTGTCTAATCCCATAAGAGTGGCTAATTTCATCACCAGTTCAAGGTCGGCGAATGCTCCTGCAACGCCGACATTCCGTACATCCTGTACATCTTGTGAAGCTTTGAAGGAAAGTTCTTCTCGGACAGTATCAAAATAGAATTGGGATTCCGAGTTTTGATAAATGATACTCATGGCATCAAAACATTTCTTGGCAGAAAGTCTTTCTTGACCGAGAAAAAAATTAATTTCTCCAGTTTGAGGTTTCAACATTTGCGAGAGGAGTTTAAAGAAGGTCGTTTTTCCGGCACCATTTTCGCCTAGAATAGAAATAATTCTTTTCGGGCCAACATTGAAATCAACTTGTTGAAAAATACTTTTGCCGGGGTAAGAAAAAGAAATATTTTGGCAGTTCACGTGCAAATTAGGAGAAGAAGGCAGAGGAGGGATGGGAGTGACTTCTGTCCTCGCAGCGCCTGGCCATGTTATTTTTTTATCACAAAGGGCTGAAAGTTTAGGGATATTGTGATCGATGACGATGATGGTGAATTTGCCTTTCAACCAGCTTAGAAGTTCATAAAAATCTTTTTTGGCTTCAGGGTCCATAAAAGCGGTAGGCTCATCAAAGAGAAGAATTCTCGGATTGCAGGCCAAAGAGGAAGCCAAAACTAAACGTTGGCATTGGCCACCAGAGAGAGTGTAGGTCTTTTGTTCTAGGAGGGATGTAAGTCTAAATTTTTCTGACCATGCACGAGATTCGGAGTCAATCTTTACGGGTGAAAACTGATAGTTTTCCATACCGAAAATCAATTCCTCTTTGGCCCTTGGAGTGACCATCTGAGAGTACGGATTTTGAAAAATGTAGACGGTTTTTTTGTCTAGTTCTTTGGGATAGTTCAGAATGATGTCTTGGCCAAAAGAAGTAAATTCGCCTTTAACTTCGGCAAAAATGTAACGGGGAATAATTCCTTTAATCAGATGCATAAGCGTCGACTTGCCTGCGCCCGAAACGCCATCCATCCACAGCAACTCATTTTCTTGAATTGCGCCATCTGGGATTGCGACAACTTGGGAAGTGACATGAGAATCATGTGATGGAAAATGAACAGTGAGATTTTTCCAGCAAAGAAGAAAATTAGGCATTGTCTCCTCTGACAATACGGAAATTATTAAGGAGACCAGTTTTTTTCAAGCGCTGGCATATTAAATAAGTGGGAAGGGCACAAAGTATTGCGCCCGAGATAAGAAATGAGAACCATTGAAGAGCATTGATATGGATCGGCAAGCTCCTATAGTTGTAATAGAAAATGTCTAAACAGTAACTAAAGGTGGCCGAAACCATGGACGCCAAGACCAGGGACCAGATATTCCATCTCTTGTAACCCAGTCCTAGAAAAACCACTTCTGCCCCGAGTCCTTGCACTAAACCCCAAGCGCCGGACATGAGTCCCCAACTGGCCAGGAAACCCTGAACCACTGCTGCCAGAGTTTCTGACGCCAGCGCTACTCCTGGTTTCCGAATGATGAAGGCGGGAATCATAGCGGCCATCAGCCAGGGGCCAGCAGTGAGATATTTAATTCCTAAACCTGAAAGAAAGGGACTAAAAATTTCATAGATAAAAGTCCATCCCCAAAAGGCTACCCCGAGAGTTACGGCCAACATGCAGGTAAGAACCGTTTCAAAGATATTAAGTTTATTTGACTTCATGGATAGGCTCGATGCTACCATAGAGTGATATGAAGCGTCTTTATCTTTTCATTATTCTTCTTGCAGCACTGGCACTTTCGAATCCTGCTGGCTTCAAAGATTTGGTGGTCGTCAAAAAAGGGCAACCATCTTTCGTTCTCCGGACATTGCCTTTCAAAGAACCCACGGCGGTCGTGTATGAAGAGATGGGAAGTCGAACCACCAAGGCACCTGTTAATGTTGTGGTGGAGGGTCGTACGTATCTTCTTGATTCCGATGAGTTTCGTCTTTATATTGCGTCTGAAAGTGACGGCATCAAATATCGTTTGGATGATAAGCGAGAGTATTTCGGCCGCATTGCCGAGGAGTCCATTTCGCTTCCTCCTAAGGTTAAAAAACGTCATCGCTTTGTTTTGATAATTTCCGATCAGCCGTTTGATCCCGACGGGCAACCTGTAGTTAAATCGACGCCGAGAACGAAGTCGATGAGATGAAATAATGATCACAGATGAATTTATTAAAGAAATGCCGAAGAGTGACCTTCATGTCCACCTCGATGGTTCACTCCGATTGAATACTCTTATTGAACTGGCCAAAAAAGATAACATCGAACTTCCTTCTTACACGGAAGAGGGACTTAGAGAACTGGTTTTTAAGGATAAGTACGGAAGCTTGGGGGAATATCTCCACGGTTTTATGTATACTTGTGCTGTTCTTCGTAAGGCCGAAAATCTTGAACGTGTTGCCTATGAATTGGCGGTTGATAATCAACAAGAAGGTGTGCGCTATATTGAAGTACGCTTTGCTCCTCAGCTCCATGTCAATAATAAACAAATGACCATGAAGGCCGTTCTGGAATCCGTAAATAAAGGTTTGGCCCGAGCCGAAAAGGAGTTCAATGCCTGCCAAGAAGTGCAAAGCAAAGAAGCTCCCCCTTTTAAATACGGCATTATCGCCTGTGCCATGAGAATGTTTGGGCAGAGTTTTTCACCTTACTATAACAATCTTTTTTCTGTTCATCGCTACTCCGAATCTATGGAAGTGATTAGAATGGGCGCTTTAGAATTGGCCAAGGCCATGGTCAAAATCCGTGATGAACAAGGAATTCCCATTGTCGGGTTTGATCTTGCTGGACAAGAGGCAGGTTATCCCGCTTCAGAATTTATCGCTGCCTATGATTATGTTCATAAAAAATTTATACATAAGACCGTGCATGCCGGAGAAGCCTATGGTGCCGAGAGCATTTTTGAAGCGATTACTTCCCTACATGCTGATCGGATTGGACATTGTTACTATCTATTTGACGAAAACAAGATTTCAGACCCAGAAATAAAAGATAAAAAGGCCTATATCAAAAAGCTTTCTTCCTATATCGCTGATCAACGCATCACTATAGAGGTTTGCCTCACCAGTAATATGCAAACAAACCCTGAGATCGTAGAGATCAAAAATCACACCATCAAAACCATGTTGGACAAGAGAATGTCCCTGGTTCTCTGCACAGACAATCGTCTCATATCAAACACCACAGTTTCTAAAGAAGTGAAGCTAGCGGTGGACAACTTTCAGATCAATGCAAAATCCTTAAAAGACATCGTCTCTTATGGATTTAAACGAAGTTTCTATCCGGGAGATTACTCGGAAAGAAGGGAGTACGTTCGTCACGTAATGCAATTTTACGATAAAACCGCCAAGAAACACGCCGTTGTGGTTTAAAGAAAATTTTTGACCGAGGCCGCTGGCCGAGGTGAATGTAGCTCAAAAAAAGTGGCGAAGCCTTTTTGAGCGTATCGTTTGAACATAATATTGGGTTATTAAAAGAAGGATGGTAGTCGCGACATCTCGGCCGCTGGCCGAGACGAATGTAGCTCAAAAAAACGGCGAAGCCTTTTTGAGCGTACCGATTGAAGATGATATGTGCTGTTAATAAGTTAGATGGTAGTCGCGACAAGGATTGAACTTGTGACCCCTGCCATGTCAAGGCAGTGCTCTCCCACTGAGCTACGCGACTACAA
>CAYHRT010000196.1:0-7735 GCA_964359085.1 uncultured Bdellovibrio sp.
CCGATAGTCCATTATCGATTTACTCAAGAGGATATTCGTGCCTTCATCAAAGGCATTCGCGAAAGTGCTCGCATCTTTTTTGCGGCAGGTGCAAAACGGATTCATGCTCCTGCTTCTGCTAATTTTTTTCTCGAAGCACATGAGTGTACTCAACTCGACAAGTTAATTAACGAAAAGTAATTTAAACTTGGCAAGATGTCGATTGCTTCGGCCCACCTGATGGGCGGCTGCCGCATGGGCGAGAACCCCTCCGAAGCCATCACTGATCCCTGGGGACGGGTGTATGGCAAAAAAGATCTCTATGTGGCAGATGCATCCCTATTTCCCAACTCCTCAGGCGTCAATCCCTATCTCACCATCATGGCACTGGCCGACCGAGTGGCCGAAGCTGTCACGAAAGATTTAGGTCTATAAACAAAAGGCCCAGCATTTGCCGGGCCTTCGTATTATTGAAATTATTGAACGCTCACTGAGCGTAATCTAGAAGCGTCTTCCGCCGCGATCGCCACCACCGCCACGATCACCGCCGCCGCCGTAACCACCACGGTCACCGCCGCCGCCGCCATATCCACCGCCGCCGCCACGACCGCCACCACCGCCGGCCTCTCCGCCGCCGCCGCCGCGAGGTCCACGACCACCGCCGCCACCGCCACGTGGGCCGCCGCCATTAGTAGCTGGACGGGCCTCATCAACTTTCAATTGACGGCCTTCGAGTTCCTGGCCATTGAATTTCTCAACAGCTGCTTGGGCCTCTTCATCTGTGCTCATTTCAACGAAACCAAAGCCCTTGCTTCGGCCGGTTTCACGATCTGTGACAACCTTGGCAGATGCCACTGTACCAGCTTGCGAGAACAAGTCTGTGAGACTTTGGTCAGTGGTTGAATAACTAAGATTACCGACATACAACTTTGTGCCCATTCGAACCTCCTTTGGTCATGTGGTTGGGCGGGATTGCCGCTCTAGAGGTCCAGGAGAATCACAAAATATCTACCAAGAAACTCTCAAGAAGCGAAAACGACAGGTTTTTATCCCATCTGATTCATAGTGTCGAGTATTTATTAAAAAATTTCAACTAAATATTTGCAAAATTTGCATAGATAATTTGCATAGATAAAGAGATGATAAAACTCAAAAAATCAGAGCATGCTAATCTTATGAAAACCTGCTGGACAGTTGTTCTTTTTTTCCTGGCATGCGCCGCATTGCCGGCATGGAGTACAACCCTACACCTCTCTACTATACAAAAAACCGTATGGGGAGAGAGCGTTTATGTGGTCGGAGACCATCCATATCTAGGCAACAATGATCCCGCCTATGCCCTTAAACTTTCCCCCCATAAATACCCAACTTGGGAAGTCAAGATTGAGATCGAACCCTCTACCGCTATTCACTATCGCTTCTTCATCAAAGCTGATGGACCAAATGCCGCAGCAACTCCAACTTGGATTAGTGAATGGCAGGACACCGTGCAAACTAACAATACTTATAGCTACTCTTTGCACACTATTCCTGATTTTACCTCTCAATTCCTTCAGAATCCACGTAACATTTTTGTTTTCATTCCTGACAAGCCGTCGATCAACAGCTCCAAGATTGTGCGATTGCTCTATTTCCACGATGGACAGAATCTCTTTAACAGTACCGCAACGGTCCCTACCAGTTTAGAGCTTGAACGTTGGCTCCCAGCACTGGCCCAAAATTATCCCCAGGAACAACTGATCGTAATCGGTATTGCTAACTCACCCGAACGCATGCGTGAATATGTCCCCCCCTACTCAGTGGGCCCTGAAGGATCTGGTATCGGACATCTCTATGGCCGTTTTATTGTTGAAGAATTAATCCCTCATATCGAACATGACTATCTAAAATTGACCGCCACTCCAGAGCGTACGCTCATCGGGGCTTCGCTTGGTGGTCTCATCTCGCTTTATCTGGCCGCAAACTTTCCTGAGGTGTTTACCAATGTTGTTTCTTTAAGCGGAAGTTTTCAATTTAATGAAATTACACAGGACCTTGTTAAACTTTCACCAAGTAAGCAAAAAATTTATCTCGATAGTGGTACGGAAGGCCCGGGCAATGACAATTATTTTGACAATTATTTCATGCGTGACCAATTTTTGGAACTAGACTGGATTTATGGCGGAAATATTTTCCATGTAATCGGACGCGGGCACCACCACAATGAAGAGGCCTGGCGGCAAAGACTCCCAGATGCTCTTCGCTGGATTCTTCAATAATTCAACGGCCTGCTAGAAGGCAAAATTGTAACTAATAGTGAAGATGTTATCCATATTGGATGACGGAAGGTTCAAAAGACGTTTTTGCAAGAGATCCCAGGTATAAACATTTTGATAGCCGAGAGTCACATTATCGCTGGGATTATAGCCAACACTAAAATCATTGCTCAAGCGACAGTCTTGTAAATCAAGTTCCTTGTTCGAAAAATCATGCGCTGGACGATACCAAAAAGTATTGGCGATAACAAAATTGGATGCTGGCACCCATTTGAATCCAAAGCGAAATGAGTGACGGGCCCGTTGAAATTTCTTTTGTTCCACATAATCCTCGTAGGCGTATACAGGATCACCAAATGAATCCGTACCGGTCTGGATGGTGCGAGTCGATGGAATATCATTGAGTTCATATTCCATGCTGGGAGTATAACTCAAAGACAACTCTTGAATTTTATCATCTTCATAAATGTTATATTTAAGTCCTACGGGGGCGAGATTCCAACGATAGCGAACAGGATAAAGTACCCCATCTCTCTCCCGCTGATACGTCACAAAACTAAAAAATGAAAAATGCTCCGTGATTTTATTAATATCAAAATTCACTCCAGCATCATAACTCGAAGAAGTGGCAATGCCGGTGGCCCCTTGAGTATAGTTAGAAGGACGACTACGGCGATTGGAATAGACGTAATGAGCAGCCAGAACCTTCTTGCCCCAATCAACCGATTGAATGTTTGTACCGTAAGAAATCTCACGCGCATGATTGATGGAAGAAAATTTGATGGGCGCGGCGGTCAACTGCATGTTGAAATTTTTTTTCGCTTCTTCATCCTGAAAGGCATCGGAATCAACAGAGTTATTGCTGGGATTTAAGGCCAGTGCTCCCTCGGGATTAGTAATCGGAATTTCTTCGTTGTCTTCGCGCGAAGATTCTTTGAGACCTAACTTTAATCTGGGTGCCGGCTCGGGATTTTCGGGTGGTGCTTGCGCTAATAATTCCTGCTTAATCTCATCGACACGAACGTCTCCGGCAGCATTTTTAACTCTAAAGGGCACGAGGCGAGCAGGCAGACGCCGGGCCTTCAGTTCGCCTTTCTCATTTAAAGGGCCCTCGTTGACAATTTGATAAATGAGCCATACCGATCGATGAGTATCGACTTGCAAGGAATAGGCACGAGCTAAAAATTTATCATTATAGAAAAGCTGAATGTGTTCATTTTTAACAACATCGTCGGCCAATCCGCGATTTAGGAGGGCCACATTTTCCTCGGGAAGATACCCCAAACATTTAATCTCCAGTCTCTCATTAATGCCTAATGCAAAAGCGGTCGACAAAGCACAAAGGATCATGGTCATCCCGGCCCACAACACTGAGCGAACGCATGTTTTCACTATCGTCATATTTATTATTATGCCTTGAGTCTAGACACTTGAATTGATGGAAAAAATTGCTATAAGTAGTCGCACGGTTCTAGGCGACTAACCTTTCCGGAGTAATCTTGTCTTCTGTTTCATCTGCCATATTCGGTTCCGGAAGCAATCTCTGACGTGCGACCTCAGACCATAAAGTATAGAGATCAAAATCAGAAACCCCTGGGGCCTTGATCAGCATTGAGAAGGCCCAGCCTAGACCATTATCTCGTGAGGCAGCGATCTGTTCATAAACTAAAAAACGTGTCATGGCATGAGGATGGGAACTTAAGGCCCACAAGGCCCGCATAACTTCCTTATCCGGCAATTCAGAAAGACATTCAACCAACCATCGATGAGCGCGCTGTTCTCCTAACTTGAGCAGTGACAGTAAGACTCGATGATTTTTAAAATTCAAATCTTGCGCCACATTTAAAACAAAGGGGATAAAATCCTTCAACATTAACTCGCAAACGATATCACAAACTAAAATCCTATCTTTGATATTCGGTGAGGTTAAAAAGCTCTCAAAACTCTCCCGTGCCTTATGAGAAAATTGCTTATGATAATAAAGTGAAACAATGGCCGCAGCATGAACCTTGCGTGGAAATGGATCTTCTAAATAGGGGGCCAAGTAACTCGCCAGTTCAGGGCGATGCTTATACTTTATCAATTGACCAAAGAGATGAAGATAAATGCTTAAGGCACCTGGATTTTCGCGGTTTGCTCCAATCATCTCAAGTAACGAGGCGAATACCTCCCGCTCCATACGATCAGCGTAAACATGAAATAATTCACCAGTCCAATAGGGAGGTCTCATCTGTTCTGACATATGGGAACGAATCTCTGTTCTAAAAAATAAATCCACCTCAAGGGAATTAAAGTTTAACAGTGCTCGGGCAATAACCACTTTTACATCTTCATCATTGTATCTGTGGAAGGCGCCCATCAAGGCGGCCATGGCACGCGGACCTTGCATTTTCCCAAGACACTCGGCCAAACCTCGGGCCATCATCGGAGATGGATTTTGTTCGAGTAAATTAATGATTGCATTAGCATGCTTGGCGGCCTCGGCTTCGGCCAGGAGATGAGCGGCCCGCGCACCGGAAAAAAGATCGAGATTCAACATATTGGAAATTTGAAATTCATTGAATTTATCAAATAGCATTTTTCGACACCAAAAACCGGCCAAGGCCAAACCTATACCGCAAAACCATAGGATGATATGAGGCACCGGTCCATAGATAGTTAGGGCCGAATACAGCCCCACAAAAATAAAGCCAGGACCGGTCGCCCATTGTTCGTAGTGATCTTTCAGACCACTGGCCAATTTGTGTGGAATACCACGCTCAAGCTGAGCGAGAGCAGGATTCATGGTCAAGTGTTGAGTCAGTTTGCGCACAACTCCTGTCCCGATGAGGGCCCAAGGCTGCCCCTTAAATACTAGGACCACCATGGACACAATTTGTAATCCCAAAAAAATCTTAATCCCGGCACTCCAGGGCCGCTCCTTAGACTTGGCCCTATTTGTAAAGGTCAAGAGTTGAAATCCTACAATCAGAAAATTTTGCAAGATCGTGATTTTTGCAAAAACACTTCCTACATCAAGACCACTTTTTTCTTTCAACTCAAGCATCCCCAGCAAGACCGCCAAATTTTGCAGATGCTTGGAGGCCAGCAAAATGAACACCAGACCTAGCAAGAATGGCACAAACGGATATCTACTGGGACTAAGAATCTGCTTATCATTCTCTAAAACCACTTTCTCTTGAGCATTTTGTCCTTGTCTAAGCAAATAAATATGGGCCACTTCTAGCATTAAGAAAAAACATAATCCGGCCCCGATCATCCCTCCCTGAACGATTGAATGCACGCCTGAAAGCATGGCATTGGAATTCATAATAAGAAAGGCCAGCGCTCCCCCGAAAATCCCAATTTCAAAGAGAAAAGAATTTTGCTCGCTCTGGAAAGGGTGCTTAAGCAAATTGACAAATTTCGAACGAACGCCACTTAAAGCACTTTCCATCCACGTCACAAGAAGAGTACTGGCCAGAAAATAGAAGCACGATACAACCACTTTTTCCATTTTCGGCAAGGTTGAAAAATAAGGTGCCTGAGCGGTGAGTACTAAAACCAAGGAGACAAGAAAGACCACAACATTTGTAATCCCTGAAAATTTCTTCTGTATCCTTTTAAAAGGAGAATGCAGCACCAAAAGTAAAATACCTTGCCCCACCATCAGTACAGGAAAGGCCTCAAGGGAGAGAGAGTCGACCAGCTTTTGCAGTGAGGTTAGTTTTAAATAGAAGGCCGTCCATCCAGTCAAAAAAGAGACCAAGAGTACGGGCCATTGGTTGCGTAGAAAAAAATTTGCAAAGATTCCCATCAGATGCCTCGGGTGCTTCTCGGCTTTATACAAAAAAATGTTTGGGAAATTTATATGATTAGATTCTAGTCAACTATTCAAACTTTCCGATAACGTAGTCTTGTCCTTGAAAAAGTGAGCGCTCTTTCAAAATATAGTCCTTGGCTTCACTTAATGTCTCAAAGACTCCAAGGTTAATTCTGAACCACATCCCTCGGCCTTCAACTTCCTTTTCCTGAATTATCGGTACATAACCGCGCACTCGAAAACCATCAGCAAACTTCTCTGCCTCTGGCCGACTGTTATAACTTCCAAGTTGAATTGTGTATTTACCAGCATATTTGGAAGTTACATTCTGCTGCCCCGATGCCGTCGTTTCATGATAAAACTGTCCCACTTTATCGTTGCCACTCTCTACAGCTGGGTGATCCTGACCTGTTGACGTTGTTTCTGCATCTGCCTTTGAATCGGTCGGTTGGGCCGGCACAGTCGCGGTAACATTCGCCTCGCTAGGAGATTGCCCATGACCAGGACCTTTCATCTGATTCTCTTCCTCTTTAAATTCCTGATTTATTTTATCCTTTAAGAGTTGATAGGCGTCCTTAGATACCTTTTCGCTTTGGCCTTCTTGGTTAGCGGCCGGCATTTCTTGCACCATTTTTTGGACCGTTTCCTCTTGACCACTTAGCAACTGCACTCGAGATTGATCCTCGGGAGTGATTCCAGATTGCCTCAGAATAAATGCTTTCCCAACTTTCACACCAAAGTAAAAGGATGTTAATGCCGTCAGGACCATGAAGACAAAAATTAGAGCAATTTCCTTGCGAGCAAAAACGTACAGTTTAACCTTATCATCCATCATATATTCATTATCTTAGTAATTGTTCAACACCATCGCAAGGCCAACTTTAATAGAAAATATTTCATCTTGCAAAAATATTATTTCCTGCTCTCAATTCCAGGTGCCTCAAAATTTAATGCCTTATCTTATGTCAAAAGAAAGGGTGACATGCATTTCTGTTGTCAAGAAATTCGCAAGTGCTCATACAAAAGGGGAGTTTTATGCAAATGCACAAGGTGTGGATTATGCGTTTATTGAGGCAAACACGCGGCCAAGGCGTGATGGAATACATCATCATTACAGGTCTCATCGGGATTTTCTGTCTGGGGATGGTCAAACAATTTGGCAGTGTGCTGCAAACGCGATTGGAACATATGAAGGCCACTATCGCCAAAGAAATCAAGTAGAAGAAACAACATCCATGAACATCCTATGACTATTCTGGAAACAGTGATGGGTCTCTGCCTGCTTCTCATCTTTACGGCAATGGTGCACACCTTCAATATCACTTTGTCCAAGCAGATGATTTTAAAAGAACAGAAACTCACAAAAATTACGGAGCAATACAAAAATCAATGGAATACAAGATTATGAAGCACAAGATTATGAAATATAAGGCCATGAGAGAATTATCTAGTAACAAAGGGCAAGTGAGTATCCTTGGTATTGTCGTGATACTCGCAGTCTTAAGTTCTACTTTTAGCGCCATTGCACAAATGCATTGGTCATTTCTAAAGATAAAGGCCCGGTCGCAAGTATATTTGTGTCATACCAAGATGGCTGAAGAAATTAAACAATTTATTCATTTCATTGGTGGTACCAATCACGCGATTAGGGCCCTGTCTCTCATCCCTCCGACGCCAATAACCGCCGTTGCGGCGGCCG
>CAYHRT010000197.1:0-7707 GCA_964359085.1 uncultured Bdellovibrio sp.
TTTATGGGGTTGAAACCAAAAGGCTAAATGAACAGGTTAAAAGAAACATTGACCGCTTCCCAAAAGATTTTATGTTTCAACCAGAGTCTACGAGCTGGCCATTTTGTGGTCGCAAATTCCGACTGCAAAACTCGCAAGCAGCTTAAATTATAAGACTCGAACGCTCCCTATGGTTTTTACGGAAACTGTGTGGCGATGCTTTCAAGTATCTTGCATAGTCAGGATGCCGTGCAAATTAATATTGCAATAATACGAACTATTCTACCCTATTTTCCCACGCTCGTGAGTATTTTCCATAGCACTATCATTTACTAATGAGTATTTGATAGTTGACTATCATTTACCAATCACGTAGCCCATGGAACTTTTGGCGGATAACCTTCCTTCTCGAATAGGTTCACCCCTTTCAATTAAAAATTTGTCAAATGATCTCGAGGCCCATCACGCTACTATAAAAAATTGGCTACAGATTTTAGATAATGTTTATCTTTCTTTTAGGATTTCTCCCTATGGTTCTCCTAAAATTCGAGCAGTAAAAAAAGAACAAAAGCTTTATCTATGGGACTGGAGCACTGTTGACGAAAAAGGAATTCGTTTCGAAAATATGGTGGCAAGTCACCTGTTGAAATATTGTCATTTCCTAGAAGATTCAGAAGGTGAGAAAATGGAACTTCGCTTTTTAAGAGATACTGACAAGAGAGAGGTTGATTTTGTCGTAATAAAAAATAATAGACCTTGTTTTGCCGTCGAATGTAAGACGGGAGAAAAAAATCTCTCTCCTCATATTGGATATTTTAAAACGAGAACCCCCATTCCTCATTTTTATCAAGTGCATTTGGGTTCAAAACATATTGAAATTGATGAGCGGAGCACCATTCTTCCATTCGGAAGATTTTGTCAGGACCTCAAACTTCCTTGAAAAATTTGTATTCCAGAAGGTTCTGAAGAAGGTTCCATGACCCCTTTGGGACCATGCGCAATAATAATATCTGTTCCAAAAATGAATTTTTCAACGCAAACGCCATCGCTCTAATTGCAGAAAAAAAACATTGCAGTTAAATAACCCCGTATGCCAAGGAAACCTCTAATCAGATCGAACTCACATCTCTATCACGTCACGACTCGATCCAATGATCAGCACTGGTTCGCTCTGCCGCTGGAGCAAGTCTGGGAACTCTCCATAAAGTCGTTGGTCTTGGCCAATCAGGACTATCCAGCAGATATCTATCAATACGTTTTAATGGCCAATCATTACCATCTCCTGATTCGAACACCCGACAGCAATCTGGACCAATTCATGTACGTCTTTAACAAAAAGTTTAGTGAACAACTTCAAAGATCGTCTGGACGTATCAATCGGATGTTTGGCTCTCGTTACAAATGGAGTCTTATTGAAAACCGCAAGTATCTATTGAATGTGTATCGTTATGTTTATCAAAATCCAGTGAGGGCACGTGTTAGCAAAAAATGTGAAGACTATCCCTATTCCTGTCTTTACTATCGCTGCAAAAAGCTGGACTTGGGATTTCCTGCGCAGAATCTCTTGGGCCTTGGTCCCGAAATAATGCAATTTCTCAATGAGAAAGGTGAGACGCAAAAAGATGAACAAATAAAAAAGGGGCTTCATAAGGCGCGATTCAAAGAACTATCGGCTGCACGAGATTACTGACGCATACAGTCCCAAAGGTGTCATGGAACCATCAAGAAGAACCATAAAGAACCCTAGATCTTCCCCGTAAGTTTATAGGCCACACGACCGATCAACTCATGCAGAGCTTGGCGCAGAAGTTCCATATTTGAGTCATCAAAAGAACACAAATCTTCGGTTAAAGGAATGGTGTAGTAATGGGCCGGGAAGGCCTCAGGCGCAATGCCTAGCTTTTTGTAAATCCCCATCACTCGCGGCAGATGGATTCCTGTCGTAGAGACATAGGTAAGGCGAGGATGGAGCACTTGCAGAATCTCTTGAACGCTCAAGGCCTCTTCAAAGGAATTGCGGGTGGCCCGAGTGACGTGGATGCGTGAGGGATCGAGGCCCATATCGAGCGCAAATTTCTCCATGCTCGGGCCTTCATTCAAACCTTCCTCTTCGCTGGGTTCCTCCGGCAGACCATGGGACACAATATAGTGAACATTGGGATAAATCTTGCCCCAAATAAAGGGGGTGGCAAAGCGGGAGAAGTTGGACAAAAACTTAAAATGTTGAATGCTCTTTTTATAACGGGCCACCCCTCCCGCCAGCACTACAATAGCGACAGGATGATCGGGATCTTTTTTAACTGCCTCTTCAAACTTTTCCCGAGTCAAAAGAGGAATTTCACTTTCAATCATATGCGCTAGCAATGGCCCGAGCGGTGAAGAAATCAACAACATCGCCCAAAGAGGTGAACCAAGAAGAAAGAATCGCAACCAACGCTTTTGAATTACCCATCGATTTTTCAAGAGAACCAAAAAGGGAAGCAGGCATGACAGTGTCAAAATGAAAAAAGGCGAAATAAATAAATTAACAATTTTTGAAATAATGACAAACATGCCGGTTCAGTATTTCACACTGAGGCACCAAAACGCAAACGGGCAGCGTAAAAACAATCCCACCCTCTTGGCCCGGACAAGAAGCTCTTCTCTTCTTCCAAGCTCCACCCAGGATTGCGCGCCAGAAAGGATTTTATCTGGTGATGATTTTCATCGGCGACAAAAGTACAGGTGGCATAGAGTAAGGCCCCACCGGGTCGAACGGTATTTTTGTAGAGTTCGAGCAATTCCTTTTGCATTTTCACTAACTCCTGAATCTTCCCAGAAGTGCATTGCCACTTGCGCTCGGGATGGCGACGGATCACGCCCAGACCAGAACACGGGACATCCAGTAAGACGGCATCGAAAACCAAATCGACAATAGGTGCCAGGCGGGTGCGCACGATCGAAACCCGGGCATCACGACAGCGCACCTCAATTTGCCTGAGCTTCAGCTCGGCGATATCAGAAGCCGTAATCTGTCCTTGGTTTTTCATGAGCTGGGCCAGGTGCAAGGTTTTGCCACCATTGCCAGCACAGGCATCCAGCACTCGATCGTGTGGCTTCACCTGGAGCATGGGGGCAATTTGCTGGGAACCCAAATCTTGCACTTCAAACAGACCGGCCGGAAAAAGATTCTCATTGGTGGCCTTTTTAAAGGCCGCGCGATCCACCACTTTGAGCGCATCTCCCATCACTTCCGCCAAAACGCCCTTATCTTGCAAAAGGCGCGCAAGAGTCGATGCCGAATTCTTCAAGGTATTCGCGCGCAAAAAGATAGGGGCCTCTTGATTTAAGGCACACAGAACTTCTTCTGTCGTTTGGTCCGCCATCCAATCGGGAAAAGATTCATGGTCGTTGAAAGAAAGGGGAATATTATTTTCAACTTTTTCGGCATAGTCATGTTCACGCGCCCAGGCGGTCAGGACATGCGGTACATGCTCTTTGGTCCAAACGGCACCATCACGCCAGGGGTGACCACTCATGGCCAAATATTTGCGCCAGAAACGCACGCAATCATAGACCATCTGACCGATCAAACGCCGATCACGGCTTCCCCACTTGGGATTTTTTTTATAGACGGATTTGACAGTCTGATCGAGAGGGAGTCCCTCCAGCATAATCTGCGCGATGATCCCTATGGCCCCATCCCAAATGGGCCGATGAATTACTAATGAGGCCATAAGTATGTACACAGATTTCGAGCGAATTTTGCGCCGAGACAAGGAGGACAAGTTGAAAAACCCGAGGCGTATCCGCTGTGATACGGCGAGGTTTTTTCAACGATGGCCGACGAAGGCGCAGGCCAAAAGACGCCGAAAGATGTATACATACTTATGGCCTCGTTAGTAATAGCACGAAATCAATTCGCCCATCTCGGTATTGGGAGCATCGATGACAACCTGCTTTAAATAAGCGCGAAATTCTTTTCCTTCACGCTTGAGCACGGCCATCTCACCCGAGCCATCATCACTCGTTATATAAACGCAAATCCCAACGATGCCTTCGCTATTTTTAATATTATCCTTAACAACGCGAGAGGCTTGCTTATAGGAGAAGCAACTATCGGCAGGTAAGAGCGAATCGCCTGCACGTTGGATTAATCCTGTAACCTGTGTTTTGCCGGCCTCTGTGCCAATCACAAAAACCAATTCTTTTACAGCGTTCCCTTCTTTCGGAGCACACATGACAGTCTTCAGGCCTAAAGCATAAGCATTTGAGATTGCCAGGGATATAATTGCCAAGGCCACAAACGATCCCACAATGGACCCAAAGAAACTCAATATTCTGAACATACAACCCCTTTCGTTTGAATTTTGAATGAGTTGTGCCACAAACAGAACTCTTTGCCTGGCCAGTATGTATTTTTTTACCTTCCCACTATTATTATCGCGCAATGTGCCATAAGGTCCGCCCCCAACCTTTTGGAGGAGCCTATGCTAATAAAACCCTTGGCCGCTATCTTGTTGACTCTCACCGCTTTAAATTCCCTGGATGCCCTGGCAGGCAATCTCGCCAGTCGAGTCAATCAAGCGCGCCAACGTTGCCTAAAACCGCGCCAAAATGGCCTCACGGTAGAATTTAAAAAACCACCTACGGGTATGGTTCAGCATTATCGTGCCAGCACCACCCAGCGGGCCCTCTTCCCTATTTATCGCGGCATCATTGACGAATTTGGCAGTGTTTTACAAGGAATGATTTCGGGCGGTGATGAGTTCGCAGTTCGCCCCTATCTCCATTCAATAGCTCGGGATCTCAAGGCCAAACAGACAAGAGAAGGACTCACCAGCGCCCAAACTATCTGTCTGGCCAGTTGTGTGACGAATATCCTGATGGAACCGGATGAAGATGTCTTTCCCACAACCTCCATGGACATGGCAGTGGCCGATGGTAAAGGATTTTGTCGGCATTACATGATGACGACCAAATACATGCTCGATCGAATGAGTATACAAACCCGTGCAGGGTTTAGCTGGGATCACACTTTCCTCTACTTCAATCACGGCCAGCGCAAATATATTTTTGACCCAACTGTAAGTGATGGGATGTCTGATTGTGCTTTTTTTAGCACAGAAAATCTTTGATTATGACTATGACCATGACCCAGAAACGCCTGTTGCTGGTTTTGATCCTCATCGTGCAAAGCTGTGCATCCTACCAGACAGCACAGCAGATCAAGATAGTGTCCTTTGATTTTGATAAAGATAAAAATTTTACTCAAGGCACCTCTATCGGCCCCATTAAAGGCGAAGCTTGCGCTTGGACTATTTTCGGCCACCAGATAGGAGAGTCCCCTACAGTGGAACGCGCCATTAGTATGGCCCGCAATCGCAATCATAAGGACGGGCAGCAATTGCGCTACATCAATAACCTGAGCAGCAACATGAAGAGCTTTAACGCAGGCGTGCTTTCAAAACAATGCGTCACAGTGACAGGGATAGGTTACTTATGAAAGCACTTTACCTCATCAGCATGATCATGCTGCTCATCGCGACGGCCAACTGCGCTACACGTGTGCGAATCATGAATGCTGCCGCTGTTTCTATGACTGAGTCTTCACTGAATAAAAAAGAAACACTGCATGAAATTGGCCCTATAGAAGACAAATCCTGTCCTAATGCATCACCAGGCCTGATGGATGAGGCCATCCGTAATGCCCAAAACAAATCTGGTGCAGACTTCATTACTAATGCAACGTTCTATCTTGAATTGAACGGCTGCGTCGTCATAAATGGAACTGCCATGAAAAAGGGTCACTAAGTTGTAACCCGAGTTTGTAGAGCGTCAGGGGCCCTTGGCAAAGAGCAACATTTTTTCTATACAATAATAACTAAATGTTTTGTTTGGGTATTTTGGGGGCGTCTATGACAGTTTTCATGAAAGTGTTTTTTCTTGCAAGTCTACTTGTTGCCAACTTTTTTTCCACCGACCAGGCAGTGGCACAAGAAGATCTGCAGTACGAAGAAATGGATATGATTAATATTGAAGGTGATTACGAAATGCCAGCGGGCAATGCATCTGAAAAACAATCAGAGCGTTTGAAAAAAATGCGTGTGGCCTTAGAAAAACGTAATGAACTTATGATTCGCCGAAAAATTGAACAGCTCCGCGTGAAGCAAGAAATCCAGATCATGCGGCAAGTTCAAAGGGCCATGAATCAGACCATGAAAGAGATGGATAAAATCTAATAGGCACTTAGGCGCTCAGGCACTTAAAAATTGCTACATTCCTGATAGCCACTCTCAGCCAACAAGGTTAAAAGGCCTGGCAAGTGAGCGGCCCCCACCACGACAAGCGGTGTCTTCTTCACGACTTGTTCATCAATATAAAAAATAATATTTTTGACCATCCGAACATTTCGGGCGGCCAAAATATAACTATCATTGGATGATGGTGTGATGAAATCTCCTGATTCCATGGGCAGATTGATATATTGCCCTCCGGCCATGATATCCGCAGTCAGGTGAGAAACAATTTCTTCAGAGGTGGTAGTCGGGACACGCAGCAGACGTTTCTTATTCAAAAGAATCAAGTCATATCCGGGAAGAAAGGTATATCCATGCTTCTCAGCTGCGGTAATAGTGCTACCAAATGGATTGAAAGTTAAATAGCGCAATAAAACTCGCTGCCACCCCAGGGATTTAGACAGCGCTGGCAAATTTTGGGAGATATACTCAGCTTCTTTTTTGGGAATTCCTTCAACGATGCGTACCGGGAACTGGTTGACAACTTTCTTCCCAAGAACAGATGAACGAGGGCCTTTAATGTGGGTCTCCCCGACTAGGGCCACAAACTGATTGCTTTGAGCATTGTAGACAATCGTCACATCGTAAACTTCACGGCCCAGCAAAACTCTATTGAGACCTATCCGTTTGATAGCATCAGCACTTCGCAAGACCTTGAGCTGTTTTGGATTCAGACCTTGTTCAAGATTGCACTCCAAACAATGGGCAACACTGCTTCCAACCAATAAGAGCAAGGCCAATAATTTAAACATGAGCATCCCCCGTAAAATTTTTAGGGGATTAATACCTTTTCTGGCGCATGGGGTCAATTAAAGTGTAAAAAAGAGCACCTTTGCAGGTGCTCGAAATTAAAGCATTTACCTTGGCATCTAACTTAGGATTTAACTTGCTGGTTGATTAATAACTACGGGCGAAGGTTTGGCGGTAGTCCTAGCTCGTTTTGGAGCAGGTCTTACTCTTTTATGAGCAGTACTCTTACGGGCGCCTTTCCCTTTGGCCACTTTACGCACTTTCTTACCTCGGCCAGCACCAAGATGGTCTTCTACGGCCTTCTTCATCTTTTTCAACTCGCTCAATTGCTCTTGGAAAACCTGATTAACTTTTTTCTTCTCATTGGCAAACAGTTTTTCCATAGCGCGAACCTCTCTTGAGTAACCTTTTTTAATGTCACCCCATGAGTCATTCAACATTTTGTCAATTTGCCTGGTTCGCTTGCTTTTAAATTTTTTCATGTCAGCAAGCACTTTCTTCACATCTTCATTTTTCAACAACTGTTGGAAATTTTTTTCGATGTTCTTAAGAGTCCCTTGAATTCTTTCTTTTGCTTTTGCGGTCATAACTATCCTCCTATGTACACGATGTACTGAGTGCAGACGTGAGCAGGAGCGTTCGTCTGCCTCGATTGATGTTGTGCTTAATCTAGCACAGATAAACAGCTTATCGGAATTAA
>CAYHRT010000198.1:0-7661 GCA_964359085.1 uncultured Bdellovibrio sp.
TTATCCCTCCATTTTTTTTTTTTTAAAAATTTGGACCGGGCACCTCATATAGTAACTGCCTTAGATTATTAGAAGTTGCGCTTAGTTATAACCTATGTTATAACAAGAGAGTAGCTTTTGCCAAGAGGGTAGTATGACAGCTTTAAAAATTAGAAAAGTAGGAAATTCCCTAGGGGTGATTCTCCCAAAAGAAATTCAGGATGCTCTCGAAGTGTCAGAGGGTGATATTATTGAACTGACAAAGATTGCAAAGAAAAAAGTGCTCATTGAAACATCCTTACTTCATCACAGTGAATGGAAATTTGAAGGCAATACAGAATTAAACGCAGAAGACAAAGAATGGCTAGATTCTGATTTGGAGGATGGCAACCATGCATCTAAATGGTGAGATATGGAAGGTAAAACTTTATCCTGCAAGGGGAAGCGAGCAAGATGGAGTGCGACCCTGTTTAATAGTTAGTCCTAATTCAATGAATAACTCACTATCAACTTTAATTGTTCTCCCGATGACAACGCAATTGAGAGATTGGCCATCGCGAGTTGAAATAAATTTTGATAATAAAATTGGCCAAGTTTGTATTGAACATATTAGGTCAGTCTCAAAGGAAAGATGTACGGAAAAACTTGGCCAAGCCAGTGACATTGAATTAGCGATTGTTCAGAAATATCTTCAAGCGACATTCTCAGCTTAGGTCCTGGCACCTCAACCGCAGTTGATATTTTCCCAGAGGATATAGGGCCCACCGCAACCTGCATCCACTCCCTCTTTGTGGTATTTCCCGCAACCGCCAAATTTGACTTCGGGAATGCGCTGACTATTAACTGTTTTAGTTTTTGCCACAATTTTTTCCAGCATAGAAAAAACTGGGTCCGACAATTCGATATGTCCGCCGCTTGGGCCTAGAAAAAGCTTGCCCGTAATTTTGCCGTCGATGATTTCTTCAAAATAGGCTGCACCAGCGGTGAGACTGCCACCTTTGGGATCTTCCATGCCTCCATGCGCCCAACGGGCAAGGAAACCTTTTTTTACCATGCCGATCAGCTCCTCCAAAGTTTTCTCACCGGAGGTGAAATAGGTATTGGTTTGTCTTGTCATAATGGGGCGTCGCCAACTTTCTCTCTTGCCATTGGCGGTGCGAGGTATGCGCAGAGAGGTGGCGGCGGTTAAATCGGTCATCGGTGGAGAAAGCTTTCCCTTATCCAGGATCACCTGGAAACGCCCAAGTTCACCTTCATGATCAAAAAAGTAAGAACCATTAGTGCCAAAAACGTGTCGATCCATGGTGAACATATTGGGATGATTTACAATGCTGGCCATGTCATTACCGACTTTTCTTTTTTCTTTATGGAGATTTTCGGCAATACTTCGGCCTTTCATCCAGGTGTCACCTTCCTGGGTATGGCCAAAGGCCTCATGGGCAATCACGCCGGTGACATCAGGTCCGGTGATAATTTGATAGCGTCCAGGCGCCAGATGCGAGGCTTTGGTCAGGCGTACAGTATTTTGGGTCACCTCGTTGATATGTTCTTGCGAGAGTTGGGCAATTTCCAAACCGCCGAGGCCACCGGCAATACCACGGGCCGATTTGCCAGTTTTGGAAATCCCACTCGCCACGGTCACAGAGATCGGAAGGGTTTGGGACATATTTTTCTGTCGATCGACAAAGATATGAGTTTTTAGTTGCTGGCGCAGCATCACTCTTATTTCCGCTAACTCCTGATATTGAGTTTGCTCACTGTGCACAAAAGTGCGTGATAAATCGAGCAACTTGGTTCGAAGAGCACTGGCGCTTTTTTTTAATGTGGCCACTGTTGTCTGCGCGGGATTTTCTTCGCACAAAATTCCAAAGTGTACTTCAGTTTTGTTCTCCAGATTTTTGGGAAGTTGATCGAGGAAATCCGGGTCTAATCCTCGGGCGATTTCTTGTTTCCATGAAAGGGGTTGGTATGCTTCTTTGCTGGGGACCTTCTTGTCGAGTTCCAAGCGAAATTCATGCGCCAATGCCAGAAGAGAAGTTTCATCTAATTGATTGGTGCTTCGTTCATAATTGGTTCCGTCAACCAGCGCCCGAAGTACGATGCCGCGATCAAGACTCTCTTGGGATGTCTCGGTAATGGCGCATACACTCATCTGTGTTCTTACTTCTTCTAGCCAAGCAAAAGCGTACCACTGATCACTGCGGCCTGATTCTAAAATCTGGACAAGTTTGGGCATCAAGTGGCGAAGGCCTTTTAAATGTTCTGGAAAATCTGTTCTGGTTCTTGATCGTGACTGTGCCATTTTATTCTCCTGCGACTTTGACACCGCTTTTAATTAACATTGCATCGGGGCCTATGTAGCCTTTTGGTTGGGGAACGTAGCTGCCGACCTCATTGATCTTTTTTTCTTGATTGCTAAATTTAAAGTTTTTTAAATTCTCTTTTAAATCGCCTGAAACCACTCCACCCTTGATCATTCGCTTAAGCTCACCGTTTTGATAGAGTTTTCCAAGCTTGATCTCACTACTCCAAGTTAAGGTCGATGGGTTGATGAGTAGGGAAGAAAAAGAAACTATTTCTAAACACTCTGGGACAGCTTTTAAAAGCTGCTCCTTGCTGTGATTACCAAGAGGAACAACCATATTTCCCGCCATGGTGTTGGTCTCTTTGCCGAGATATTGTCCTATCCGGTGAGAAACGATTTGATGTAAAACTGTATCATTTTCAATCACCACGCCTTTTTTGGGCCTGAGGCCTTCTCCCGTAAAGGCGGCGCTGGCCGCCATCACAGGCAGGGTCGGGTCAAGAGTCATTTTCAGACTATCGGAATCATGGTCTTTTTCTCCCTCGAAAACCTTCTGGCCAGGTAACAAAAAAGGATTCTTATTGTACTCATTGCTGGCGTTAACTTGAGTGAGAAGATTTTTCAAGAGGTCCGAGATGGTTTTTCCATCAATCATAATTACGGCATTATTTTGGGTTTTCGGCAAAGCGGTCCGATCAATGCTGAGAGTCTCTGTCACAATCTCATCAATAAATGCCGGAAGATTGGCCTCTTCAATACTGATGGCGGTTTTCATCTTCAAAACTTCCTGGGTATTGGGAAGAGGTAATTTTTCCAGTGCTATTTCAAAATAGAGATCAGTATGATCTTGCTCTCCCTTCAGTCCTGTGGAGGTTTCAAAGTAAGTGCTAGAAAGATTGGTGTAGAGTTCAGCGCTATTGACTTTTACCACGTCGATTTTTCTTACCGAGGCCCGCGCCTGGTCTAAGAGGTTGGTATGGGCGGCCTTGAGATCGGCCTTAATTTGGGGGTCCGAAGTCAGCACGGGCCCAGAAGAATCATTCTCAGGCGTAGGAAGGTTCCAAGGCCGGTTGGTGACTTGCAAGGCATTGTCGAGAGTCTTCTGGATTTGCTCTTCCAAGGGCGCAAGCGGATCAATGTTGTAAGTCGAATTTCCCATCATCATCGGGGCACCGCTTCTGGTAAAGACTTCGATTTCATAAGCGCGGTCATGCACTTCGCGCTCTTGGTAACTTGCCAAACCGTGGTAGGGGTCACCCAGCATTAAACTTTGAAGTGAGCGAGACTCCGAAACAGAAACTTTCCATCCATAAAAAATGTCAGACTTTTTTGTGCGGACATTCGTCAAACAGTCTTTTAATTTTAACAGGAACAAATCTTTAGAGAAGGCCAAAGAAAATTGCATAGGGACCACCAAGAATAAGTGACAATGTACATAAAGGCTGAGGTTATCTAAGATTAATCGGGAGATCAACAGTATATTTGGAAAATGGGGGCAAGGGTGAGATTTACCTCAATTAAGAATCTTATAATGGCTTATTTTTTGATTGGTCAGATCTCTCTTGCTCCGGCCGAAGAATGTCGTGATGAGGATAGCGAATGTTTGATGAAGGCCATCAAAGAGCATGTCATTCACTCCGTCAACTCCCGGAGATAAAATAAACTTTCGAACTCAGGTTTTCAATGCAAATAGATAAAATACAAAATAAAGACAAAGCTCAGAACACCGGTCAGCCAGTGAATTTGTTTTAGTTTTCCGCTGCATAATTTGACCAGCGTAAAAGTGATTATTCCCAGCGCAATGCCGTTGGCGATGGAAAAGGTGAGCGGCATTGTGACGATCGTAATAAACGCCGGAAGTGCCTCGGTAACATCTTTCCATTCAAGATCTTTTAAGTTCACCATCATCAAGGCGCCAATAAAAATTAAGGCCGGGGCAGTGGCGGCGGTAGGAATGGACATGGCCAGCGGGGCAAAAAAGAGCGCAGACAACATTAAGAGTGCAGTGACGACGGACGCCAGTCCAGTTCTCGCCCCCTGAGTGATGCCAGCACCACTTTCAATATAGGTAGTCACTGTGGAAGTTCCAAAAAGTGCGCCTAGAACGGTTCCGATGGCATCGGCCATGTAGGCCTTGCCGGCACGCGGAAGATCGCCTTCTTTATTGGCGAACCCTGCGGCGTTCGAGAGACCAGTCAAGGTTCCGGCGGTATCAAAAAAATCGGCGAAAAAGAAAGTCATGACAACAATCCAGAAGGCGGGAGTTGTGAGTGATTCCCAGCTCACATGCAACTTAAAAAAAGTTGGAGAAATGTCAGGGATAGCACCAATCACGCCCTTAAAATGAGTCACTCCTACGAAGCTTCCGAAAATGGTGGCAAATAAAATTCCGATTAACACAGAACCAGGAACATTGAGGGCAAATAATGTTGTGATGGTTAAAAGGCCTAAAATACAGGTGATGGCTTCGGGAGAAGTGAGTTTTCCTAGAGTCACAAAAGTATTGGGATCGGCCGAGACAAGACCGGCACCTTTTAATCCAATAAACGCCAGAAAAATGCCAATGCCGGCGCTGGTAGAAAATTTCACCGCTTTCGGAATGGCGCGTACAATAAAGGTCCGGGCACCCACCAGAGTGAGCGCAATAAAAATAACACCTTCGACAAAAACAGCGCCCAAGGCATCGCGCCAATCAATTCCCATTTTCAAACAAACGACGTAGGTAAAATAGGCATTAAGGCCCATCCCAGGTGCCAAGGCAAATGGGTAATTGGCCAAGAGGCCCATGACGAGAGTGGAAGAGGCCATGGAAATAATGGTGGCCACCATAAAAGCACCGAAAAATTGTTCGCGCAAAGTAGCATCATTGGCAATCCCAGGGATGGCTTCGCTTAAGATCGCTGGAATGACAAAGATGATGTAGGTCATGGTTAAAAAAGTGGCAATACCACCTAAGATTTCGGTGCGATAAGAACTGCGAGCTTCAGTAATACCAAAAAAATTTTGCATGAAAATTCCTTCAAGAAGGCAGTTTGAGTTCTACCGGGCAATGGTCAGAACCCATAATTTTGGGAAGCTGGATGCATTTCGGAGTAAGATCAAGCAGGTCGTTGGTTACCCAAAAATAGTCTATGCGCCATCCAATATTTCTTTCGCGGCAATTACCGCGAAAGGTCCACCAAGTATAGGCGTCTGCCAGGGTTGGGTGTTGATAACGAAAAAGATCGATAAAACCGGCCTTTTCCATTTCATCTAAAAACTTGCGCTCATGCGGTAGAAAACCAGTGGTGTTTTTGTTGGCGGTCGGATTTTTCAGGTCGATAGGGTGATGGGCGGTATTGATATCGCCACAGATAATAACCGGCAGTTTATATTCCTGTTTGAGATCCATGGCCTTTTTAAGCAGGGCCCGAGAGAATTCTAATTTGAAATCCACCCGGGAGTGGTCGCGGCGGCCATTGGGAACATAGGTATTAATCAAGATAAATTTTTCAAAACCGGCAATGATGATTCGCCCTTCCTCATCAAATTTGTCAATTCCCATGCCTAAGTGATGCCAACTCAGTGCCAGCTCCGAACTGTAGAGCATGGCCACCCCTGATTGTCCCTTGTTTTTGGAATCGGCATGCAGAATCTGATGGCCTTTCAATTCTGCTAACTCTGTAAGGGGTTTGGGATATTGCGCGAAGGTGGCTTTGACTTCTTGCAGGCACAGAATGTCAGGAGTATTTTTTTGAGAAAAAACTGCACCTAAACCTTTCGCATAGGCCGCTCTGATACCATTAACATTCCAAGTCCAAATTGTGGTCGGCATAGTTTACATCGGTACAAAAAAACGCTCCATTAGATCATGTAAATTCAAATCTGCCAAAATTCTTTTAACTTTTTCCCCGGCCTTTTGACCGGGCCTTTGGTGAAGTCGGGCCAAGATCAGTTCATTTTTCATGGAATGCTCATGTCCCGTCAGTTCTGTCACGGTGACCTGATAACCAAAGGCCTCTAACTGGAGGCATCTGAGGACATTGGTAACATGGCTGCCAAATTCCCGGGTATGGAGTGGATGTCTCCATAGTTCTGTGAGGGGGCAGGTGTGTAGAGATTGTTCCTTATGCAGTTTAAGTGTGGCGGCAACTTCTGCTTGGCAGCAAGGAATGAGCACAACATATTTTGCTTTTTTTGAGAGAGCGAACTTGATGGCATCATCCGTGGCGGTATCACAAGCGTGGAGGGCGGTAACCATGTCAACTTCTGGCGGTAGCAAGTTCGAAGCAATGGATTCCTCAACGCTGAGATGATAAAATTTCATGCGCGTGAAATTTAATTTTTGCGCCAGTTCCTCCGACTTGGTCACCAGTTCTTTTCTGGTTTCAATGCCCATGATCTGACCAAAATCTTTTTGCTTTAAAAAGAGATCGTACAGAATAAAACCAAGATAGGATTTGCCGGCACCATGATCAACAATGAGGTAATTTTTATTCTCATCAACCGCCTTTTGATACATCTCCTGCAGCATGGGCCGGATGAAATTGTACAAGTGATATACTTGTTTTAACTTCCGCCGGGAATCCTGATTCATCTTGCCATCGCGTGTGAGAATATGCAGCTCTTTTAACAGATCAAGTGACTGATCAGGATTAATTTCTGGAAAGGACGGTTGTGTCATAATTTAGTTTTTAAAAGTAACTTTTTGGTGAGGTGTTTCGGCCGTATGGATTTTTCCGCCCGAGGGAATTGAACCACGAAAGAAAATTTCATATTCCCCATCTGGTAAGGAGTTAGTGCGAAAACCAAGTTTCATCGCCGGTAAAACCATGTCATAGAGTTTTCTTGCCATAATTCTCTGTGAACTATCCACCACGAGAAATTCCAGAGTTTGCATGGACACTGGAGAAGACACGGTTGTGACATCAAATTCCACTCGACCTTTTAAGGGTTGTTCCATGGAAAATCCAGAAGGTTTAAAACTTAGCGTCATGCTTGGAATGCTATTGATCACCACAAAAGATTTAATCATGGATTTTACCAAGGGTTCGCTTTCAGAAAGGGCATAAATCTCATACTTTCCTTCTACCATATCAGTGGTATCAAAAGAGGCAAGGCACTCTGTCTGCTCAGATTTTTGGCAGGGCAGTGAGGCCATGAATTGACTACCCGGTTTACGGATGTTGATTTGGAAATTGTCTTCCTTTCCAAATTGTGCTTTCACTTCCATTGTTCCGGAAACATATTCATTGTTGTTGGGAGTTACCACGGCAACATAGTTTGTTTGCGCTGGTAATTCAAAGCCGATGTTGGAGGAAGCAATGCCGGATTTATCATCCCACGAAACTCTGACGTAGCCGCTCTCACCCCAATCAGCGCCCCAAGAATTTCTCAC
>CAYHRT010000199.1:0-3032 GCA_964359085.1 uncultured Bdellovibrio sp.
GGGGTGAAAGAAGGACATGTAGCGCAAAAACTTATGATGAACGTTGGAGCAAGACTTCTCAAGCAGAGGTTTATCGGTGATAATTTTCAGCACTTCCTTATCCAGCATCACTTCACGTTTTAATTCGTATTCTGCGATTTCAAACGCTGCAATAGTTTTGGCATCTCGTTTTTTGTCTAACTGGGTTTTGGCCGCATCACGTTTGGCGGTGAGTTTTTCAGTTTGCGAGTTATACGTTTTTTCGATCGAATCTTTTAAAGTTGGACACTTGTTTATCAAAACTTTTTGCACAGCTTTTGAGAAGCTGTCACCTTTTTCAACCAGCGGTTTAACTTCATCCCATACAAAGGTAAAAGAGTCGGGATCGACCACGTCGGTCGGGGCCTGCACGTTAAGTTTTGCGATAACGGGTTCTCCCGCAGCATTTAACTTATCATAGAGGAAGCCGTCTCCACCTTCCACGTGATGAATAGCAAAGTTCGAAACGCATGAACTCGGGCCTTGAAGATAAGTAGTGCCGAGGACCATGGCCTGCAATTCAGACCATCGGAAGGCCGCACATTCGACAACGGTGCCATAGTCTTTTATCCATGGATTCATGTTTTGACTTACAGCTTCGGTATAATGAGACCAATCTCTCCATTCAAAGCGGTTGGCAAATTGGCCGTGGGCCTCGCCCCAAAGTGGCAGCATATTCTGTTTTGTATGGTTGTGAAGGTCGAACAAACCTGGATAAATAACATCGAATTTATCTTGGGCAGCTTGACCTAAGACTACTACGGGAACTTGGCTTCCATTCTGAATCCCCATAATCTCGTTCTTGGTGATGGGGGTTACTGACTGGATGATGCCTTTCTCGATGATCACTTTAGACAGATATGATTTATTGATGGCCTTCCCGGTTAAATAGCGGCCAGGCACTTTTCCGATGAGGACGGCAGAGCCCAATTCAGCCAAAGCCGATGTGCTCATGACGCTCAAGATTCCTGCCAGTCCAAAGGTTTTTAGAAGAGAAAGGCGATGATTGCAAGTCATGGACATAAATATCCCCTGTAATAAGTATTTGTCGCAGTTTAGCGGCCCCAAGAATTCTCGCCATACTCTTGAATTTTTTACACGGATTGAAGGGTAGGGTATGCTAAAGACCAGTTATGAATTCATCTACTTATCCAAAAATTCTCTATCAGGATGAACATTATCTCGCTGTTGAGAAACCGGCCGGCTTAAGTTCGCACCAAACCCGTGATCCCAAACGTCCCTCTCTTTTAACTTGGGTGCGGGAGCACGATCCCAAGCTGGCTTCTGCCACAATGGCCCATCGACTAGATGTAGAAACATCCGGCGTTATCCTCTTTGCCAAAACTCGTGAAGCCAGACAGTGCCTCGATCGGCTTTTTAAGCAACATTTGATGCAAAAGACCTATTATGGACTGGTCTACGGAAGCAGTGGCCCTGAAAAAAGTGGAAAGTGGCATGATTATGTAAATGAGAGTGTCCATAACAAATTGTCACGCATGGAAATTGTGACTACTGGTGGAGACACGGCCATCACCGAATACGACGTGATCGAGGCAGGAGTTGGTATAAGTTTGCTTCGCTTTCGACCACAGACTGGACGAAAACATCAGATTCGCGCTCAAGCAGCATTTCATGGTTTTCCTCTCGTGGGGGATGAATTGTATGGGCCTTTTACAAAAGAACAGGGACTGCCAACATTTAGGCATTGGTTGCATGCCGCCGTTTTGGAATTTGCCGATCCTCTCAGTCTTACTTCTATAAAAATTGAATCCCCGGTTCCCGCCGATTTTTATGATTTATTGAGAAAGGGTTTTCAAAAGAAGTATTTCGTGCTCAACAAACCCTACGATGTCCTCTCCCAGTTCAGCAGTGACGAAGGAGGGAGGACTATTGCCGAGCTGGGATTTCCCCAAGATGTCTGGCCAGTAGGTCGGCTGGACAAGAGAAGTGAAGGGCTGCTCCTTCTCACCAATGATCGCCTTTGGCGACACCATATTATGAGTCCCGAAAGTCATAAGAGTAAAATCTATTGGGCCCAAGTGGATGGCCGTCCCAATGACAATGAGCTTGCTCGCCTGAAAGCTGGGCCAATTTTGAAGGGAAAACAAACTAAGGCCTGTGAGGTGCGCCTGCTCACTCATGAAGAGGTGACCGGCCCTGTGCTGGGTCTCTACTCATCCAATGTTCCTGTGCGAGAGCGAAAAAATATTCCCACGACTTGGCTAGAAATCATTTTGCATGAAGGGAAAAACCACCAGGTTCGTCATATGACCGCGTCCATAGGGCATCCCACACTTCGTTTGATCAGGGTTGGGTATGGTATGTTCAAACCTTGTGATTTGCCACCAGGCCAGTGGAGATCTCTCACTCCTCGGGAAATCATCTTGCTTGCTCGGCCATCAACTAACAAGGTGTTGGCCAGCTAAAGTTTTGCAAAAGAATTTCCGAGAAGCTGGTGTGGAGAAATATTGTCGGACAAAATTTTGCCTGGGAGGAGAGGATCATGGCCGATAATTATATGGGACGCGTCCGGGTCATTGAATTTGAAGATGAGTCAGTCGAACTTACGAGAAAGCGTGACCTAAGGTCGAAGGCGCAATGGCTAATCTATGATTTTGGCGCAGTAGAAAATGTGCCTCTCATCGATGTTATTAACTTCAAAAGTACTAATGAGGCCGGTGAGAAAATCTCGGTTGCTACTTTCGGGGTAAAAAATGACGTTTTTTCAGTCGCTGCTTGCTCTGATCAATTCCCCGTTTCGGTGAATGGTGACGCCGTGGCCACTGGTCAGGTACAGGGGCTCCAAAGCAAAGATGTGGTGGAATTTTTGGAGTGTAAATATTTGGTTAATAACGATCCAGACCTACAAGAAGCTGAAGCACGTCGTCTCCTCGGACAACAGATTATTGTGCGCACAACCCTAGGATTAAAACGTGGTTCGCAAAACAAGGAAGAGCAATATAAAAATTTACTCAGAGAGCGAGATGACTGCAAACAGTTATTGGAAATATCCA
>CAYHRT010000199.1:3132-7649 GCA_964359085.1 uncultured Bdellovibrio sp.
TATAAAAATTTACTCAGAGAGCGAGATGACTGCAAACAGTTATTGGAAATATCCAAAATGAAGTTGCGAGATGCTGTCAGCAAGAAACAGTTAATGGCGGCCATCATTGCAAAGCGCGAGGAATTAAAGCAGCAATTTATGATGTGCAAGACTCAGGTAGCGGAGATTGAATCGCAGAATTTAGAAAAGGTTATTCAAGAAAATAGTGTAATTTTGCAAGACTTTGATGACAAAGTGGCCAAAACTGAAAAAGAGTTGGCGCAAATGAAAGAGGCCTTAGAGCGCAGAGATAAGATGGAAAGCGAGCGCAAAAAGCAAATG
Organism: uncultured Bdellovibrio sp.; assembly: GCA_964359085.1. GTDB lineage: Bacteria > Bdellovibrionota > Bacteriovoracia > Bacteriovoracales > Bacteriovoracaceae > GWA2-49-15. The sequence continues at coordinate 3,454 of CAYHRT010000199.1, forward strand.
ATGGAACGTGATCTTGAGCGCGAGGAAGATGAGTTACGGAAAAAACTCGGTGAATTACAAAAAAAGCGCAAAGGGGCAGCTTAGAATTCTCTGTGAATGGTCATCACAATTCTCCTGATCGCAAGAGAATTGGAATGGCCACTTATCTTAATTTTTCTGGCAAACCTTCTATGTAATCCTTACAAACGTGTATAAACTTTTTGCACCACCAGTAACGTTTTACAATCATTAGAGAAAATGGGCTCATCGTGATGCTTCTTCTGTGAGAGGCATCTACGCGATCCATGGGTTAGGGAATCTCGCATACCTATGGTATAGTCCGTCTCGGAAAAGGATGGGAGATATATTTATGAAAAAACTATTGGTCACTTTCTTACTGATTACCTTATCGCTTCCGAGTCTGGCTGCCCTTACTGATGATAATACAGTTGCCGGTGCTGAAGTCAGTTTAGAAGATTCTCTTGAACAGGAGCAATCGACCACTCAGTGGGAAGAGGAAAATAAATTTGTCGCTGGGAGTAGTCGTTCCACCTCATCGAGCAACGACCAAGAGTCGGCGCTTGAATCAGATCAAGTTGAATACGAAGTTATCGAACAGTAATTATCTTTATCCCTTGTCATCATCCCTTGTCATCATCCCTTGTTATCGCTTGTGAAATTATTCAATTTCTAAGATGTAGAAGGTTGCCTTCGGTGCCAATCTCTCAAGAATATTTTTTAAAGATTCGTCCTGTATGTAAGACTCTGCAGGTTCGGTAGCTCGCGCCCAACTTCCAATCTGTTTTCGAAAACGGCGTGCATAATGGCATGAACTTGAATCTTCAACCAGTGCCACAGTGCCATTTAATGTTTTTATGTAGCTGAGGCAAATATGTAAACCTTGGATAGGGAATTCTTGTGGGAAGAGTACTTGAGTAATTTCACCCTCCAGAGTGAGAGTATTATTGGACATGGAAATGGAAGTGGAAGCCTGGACCGAAACCTGCGAGTAAGCGAAGTAGGTAAAAAGAAGGATAAATGCTAGATGCGTCTTCATACGAAGGCGGTTATAATACGTTCTTACTGTCTCTGACACTAGATTAATGTCATAGTGGCGATCTAATTAATCGATAGGTGATTTTTATGACAGACTCCCAATCAGCTCTTCCAATCAAGAACATTGCAGATATGTTGATCACTTTAGGGTGTGTGAAGTTTTCTCCCCATGCGCCCTTTCTTTACGCATCAGGCCTTAGGGGGCCAATTTATTGTGATAATCGAAAAATACTATCTCATGTGCAGGAGCGTGAATTCGTGGCGGAACTTTTCGCCAAAACGGTCAGGGAATGGCAGGCACAAGGTTTAGAGTTTGATGCCGTTGCTGGCCTGGCGACTGCTGGTATTCCTCATGCGACGCTGCTGGCCGACCGCTTACAGTGTCCAATGATCTATATTCGATCAAGCGCTAAGGAGCATGGAGGAAAAAATCAACTTGAGGGCGATATTTGGCCGGAGATGCGCCTATTATTGGTGGAAGATCTGGTCAATCAGGCCAGTTCCTTAGAAAAGGCCTGCCACGCGGCCCGCCAGGCGAAAACTGTGCCGGTTGGTGCCTTATCGATAGTCAACTATCAGATGCCCCAGGCCATTCAGATTTTGACCACCTTGGGTCTGGCGCTCAAAACTTTAACTACCTTCGAAGACCTGGTACTGGCAGCAGAAAGGCATCTGATGTTTGATCAAAAAGCTAGAGATATTCTTATGGCCTGGCATCATGATCCCGTACAATGGTCATCAGATAATTCACATTAGCGTACCTGATTTTTTTTAGCTTTGGTGCCGACAGCTTTTCTTTACCTGAAATGTTGTTAGAATGTTTCGTCATTACATTATTAAGGCAAATATTTAGGAGGATTTCATGAGTGAGACAGCAAAAATTATCATTGCCAATAAAACCGTTGAGTATCCCATTATTGTAGGTACCGAGGGTGAAAAGGCCATTGATATTTCCAAGCTTCGTGCTGATACCGGTTGTATTACGCTGGACAATGGACTGATGAATTCTGGTTCGTGCAAGTCGGCCGTTACTTTTTTAGATGGAGAAAAAGGCGTTCTACGCTATCGTGGATACTCCATCGATGAGTTGGCCGAGAAGGCCATCTTTCGTGAAGTGGCCTATTTGTTGATCTATGGAGAACTTCCTAATAAACCCCAGTTTAAGCAATTTTGTGATCGTGTGCATAAATATTCCACTCTTCCTGAAGGTGTGTACAAGATTCTTGACCAGTACCCCTTGGATGCTCATCCCATGGCGGTGGCGAGTTCGGTGCTGGCAGGTCTCTCGGCCTTTTACCCTGAATATCTGCAAAGTGATTTAAATCCTCAGCAAAAAGATGAAGTCATAGCGCAAATTTTCGCCCAATTTAAATTGATCATCTCTTATTTCTACCGAAGAACTAAAGGGAACACGACTCGCGTTCCGACCCAACAAGATCAGACGTACGCCGGTGATTTTATCAATATGATGTTCCACAAGCCGGGCTTTACCATTGATCCTGAGATTTCTCGCGCTCTCGATATCCTGCTCATTTTGCACGCCGATCACGAACAGAATTGTTCAACCTCAACGGTGCGCGTAGTTGGTTCCAGCAAGGCCAATGTCTTTGCGGCAGTCTCAGCAGGCATCGACGCCCTTTGGGGACAATTGCATGGCGGTGCCAATCAAGCCGTACTTGAGATGCTGGAAGAAGTTCGACAAGATGGTGGAGATGTCACCAAGGCCATCGCCAAGGCGAAAGACAAAAATTCTGGTTTCCGCTTGATGGGATTCGGTCACCGCGTTTACAAGAACTTCGATCCACGCGCCAAAATTATCAAAGTGGCCTGCGATACAGTGCTAGGCCGTCTTGGTGTAAAAGATCCGCTTCTCGATATCGCCAAAGGAATGGAGGCCGCGGCCCTGAAAGATCCTTACTTCAAGGAACGTTCGCTTTATCCGAATGTCGACTTCTATTCCGGGATTATTTACCGTGCCCTCGGCATTCCAACCGAGATGTTTACTGCCATGTTCGCCCTTGGCCGCATCCCTGGCTGGCTGGCACAATGGAAAGAAATGACTGAAGATCCCATGACCAAAATTGTGCGCCCAAGACAGATTTATACCGGCGCCAACCAACGTCCCTTTATCCCCATGGAAAAGAGATAGCTATCATTTCGATTAATGAAGAAAATGTGCGGGCCTCACTCTTGGAACCAACCTTGAGTGAGGCCCGTCTACTTTCACTGGTGTCCCAGCTATCAACCGGCTTTACCACCAACCGTACTGATTTAAAGGCCTACGGACTATCCCCTGAACAGGTTTCAGCTTATGCCTATTTTTATTTTCCTACCAATATTCCGGCCTTGGGGTATTTGCTTGATCGCCTTCCGATGGCCTTGCGTCTAGAACTCCAGAGTTCCATCTTCATAGATTGGGGTACTGGTCCAGGAACCTATTTGGTTGCTTGGGCCCGCTATTTTTCATTGGAAAAGACCGCACAATTATTTGGGATTGATCGATCGTCCTTGATGTTAAAGCAAGCGCAAAAAATTTGGACCGATTTTGGTTCAAGGGAAATAGCGGTTCATTGGGAAGATCCAAGAAAGCTACCTTCTTTTAAACGGGAGGAGAAAAAATTAACCCTCTGCTTTGGCAATAGCATGAATGAAATGGGATGCCAGAAGACTTTGCATTTGATTAAGAGTTTGGCCCCAGATTTTATGATCTTTTTAGAACCGGGAACGAAGGCGGTATTCCAAGAGATGCTCGTGATTAGGCAAGAGCTGGCACGACTGGGTTGGAATAATATTTTCCCCTGCCCCCAAGGTCGGCACCCATGCCCGATCGGGGAAACAACACCCGATGATTGGTGTCACCAAATCATGTTGACCACTCATGATCCGAGTATTGAAAGACTTTCGCAGAGACTTCATCTTGATCGTCGCACCCGCCCCTTATTGGCCCATGTCTATAGTCGGGATCGATATGAAGACTCTATGTTAGTTCGCGTGGTGCGATCCTTCCCTCCCACCAAGGCCAGCTATCGTTTCCTCGCCTGCCGTGGAGGTGATGCAGGCCTGGAAAATATTGAAATTGAATTCCTTATACGCGATACCGATGCTGAGATGAGAAAAAAATTAGATAAGCTGCGATCAGGTGATATCCTTAAGTTTGAGAT
>CAYHRT010000200.1:0-1861 GCA_964359085.1 uncultured Bdellovibrio sp.
GCAATCCTCGTCCGCGCCTTTTTCGTTTGGAGGAAGAGGAATCTTTGCTGAATCGAATGGGTTTTAATAACATCGGTGCAGAGGCTGCGCTCAGACATCTTAAGAATCTCAAAACTGCCCAGAAGCATGGGAAACTAGTCGGTGCCAATATTGGCAAAAATAAGGACACACCTCTCGATCAGGCCCCGATAGATTATCAAGATCTCTACCGATTGCTCGCTCCTCATGTTGATTATTTGACCATCAATGTTTCTTCTCCCAATACTCCCAACTTGCGGCAATTAGAAAGTCACGAGGGACTGAGTCCCATTCTTCAGGCCTTGAGGGATGTACGACATCAATCTCCTTGCCCTCTGTATGTGAAAATTTCGCCCGATTTGCCTTATTCACAATTGGAGGGAGTGATTAATCTGGCAGTGGAGCATAAACTCGCGGGGATTGTAGCAACCAACACTACCATGATGCCAGTGCGCGGTGAGGGAGGTATTTCTGGAAAACTGTTATCGCAAAAATCCTTCGAAATGCGAAAGCGAATTCTTGAGATACTAAAAGGTGGACAAGATTTTGAACTCATAGCGGTCGGTGGAATTTCGACTGTCAGTGATCTTTGGCACCTGTGGAAGCAGGGTGGGAAAGTGGCCCAGATATATACCGCTTTTATTTATCATGGGCCAAAATTGCTTTATGATTTTGCTCTTCATATCGATTTCCTGTTGCAGGCCTTTCATTGTAAAACATTGGAGGAACTACTAAACAATATTGAATCTCTGCCTGATGAAACTCCCGCTCTTCCGATTTTACCGTGAGTATTTATCCCATCCTTGGTCTTCTTTTGTTTTATTTTCTGCCGATCTTGTCATCTTTTTTTATCTGTAATTTGTTTTCGGGCCCTGCCCCGATAAATTTCTTTCAATATTGGCTAGCACGCTTACTGGGGAGTGCTTTTCTGGCGATGTTTATGCACGTTCTGATTGTTTACTGCGGGCCATTTCATTCTGCATTCTATTTTTATGCTGCCAATGCCGTTCTTCTTTGTTTGTCATATTATTTCAAGAAACAAAGTGGTGCTCCTTCTTATCCATGGCGTGAGATGTTGAAATGGGAAAGTCCCTTTCTGATAATCTATGTTCTGGCTCTCCTGTCTTTCGCATTTCATCCCCATTTAATCTATGGAGAAAAGGCCCCTGATTTTCAAACACTCAACTTTTTTTATCGCTATATGGGAGGTGCGATTACCAATCCGCTGGCAGGTGGTAGTCCTTTGCGCTATTACTATCTTGGACATTTTTTAGTTGGTCTCTGGGGGAAAGCATCTTTTCTTGCTCCTGATATTGCCTACTTTGCGGCACTATCTTTATGGTGCTCTTTTTTTGTAGCGAGTGTAAGTTTATTGTTGGTGGCCTTTGAATGGTCCTGGAAAATGGCAGTACCGGCTTCCTGCGCTCTTCTCTTAAGTTCCAATCTTGCTTTTGTATCCAAATTTATTTCTGGTGCGATAAATTTTACGACTTATTGGGATTCAACCAGAATTTTTGAATTCGGACATTTTGCAGAATATCCTTTTTTTACCTATACTTTTGGCGACCTTCATCCTCATCTGATCGGATGGCCTTTTGCTTTGGGAGCACTGGCCGTTTGGTTTGATCGATCACATCATCCGAACAGTTTTAAAAAGATCATGACAAAATTGTTTGATTTAAAATTTTTATTGCTCCTGAGCTTTCTCTTCGCCACCAACATCTGGGATGTCATGATCGTTGGGACTTTAGTCCTAGGTTCTTTGCTAGGTTCCATGACCCCTTTGGGACGGTTCACTAGGTTCCATGACCCCTTTGGGACTGACTGCGTCACTACAAGTGAC
>CAYHRT010000200.1:1871-7647 GCA_964359085.1 uncultured Bdellovibrio sp.
ACTCGGGCCCATCCCCCCTTTGTCACTCACTGCGCCACAACCCGCGCGACAGTCAGTCCCAAAGGGGTCATGGAACCTAGTGAACCAAAGGGGTCATGGAACCTAATAAGCCAGAACCTAGTGAGGGGACTCTTTTTTATTTTATGCATTCCCTTTATCCTGAATTTTTTAGGGCGTCCGAAGAATATCTATTTAGAAAAACTGATCGGTTTTAACTCAGGACCATTTCATTCTTTCTTACCCACATTTCTTCATCAAGGCCATTTTTGGATAACGGCATTTCTTTTATTACCTCCCATTATGCTCCCTTTGTTTAAGAGCAAAATTAGGATCAATGTTATTATTCCGTACCTTTTGCTTCTGTTGGTAGTGTGTTTCATCCCAGGTTGGCGGCCGCATGAGGTATCGCTTATCATTTTTTGTCTCGGGAGCATCGCAATTCTTCTCTTCTCTCTGATATGGGCGATGATTAAAGATCCGCACTCCCAATCTCACGATATCTTAATTTTTGTTTTTGGAAGTATGTGTCTTTTATTATTCTCAGAAACTTGTGTGGTAATGGATCATATGAATACGGTATTTAAATTTAGAACATGGACTTTTTTGCTCTCGGGTATCTCCATGCTGTTATTGGGAAGATGGTGGGAATGCATGGCCAGACGCTCTACATGGCGACGTATTTTGGTTGCCTCAGTAATAGGTTTTTTTTCTATCATGGCCATTCCTACCATGATGGGACTTATGTCTTTTAAAATTGGAGAAACCCCAACCTTGAAAGGATTGGCATTTTTACATCAGCATTCGCCTTATGTTGAGAATGCTGTGAAGTGGATGCAATACCATATTGAGGGAACCCCAACTATAGTTGAGACTCCCGGACAATCTTTTATCGTCAGTGATAATTTGGTATCCCTCTATTCAGGGCTTCCCACCTATCTGGGATGGCGTTATCACGCTGTCGTGCGGGGATTGTCCGAAAGGGAACTTTCTGAGCGTAACGCTGACCTTCATTATATTTATGACAGTATTGATGCCCTCAAGGTTTATGAATTTCTAGGGAAAAAGAATCTTGGTTTGATTGTGGTGGGGCCGGCCGAGAAAGCACAGTATTCGTCTATTAGTTTGGCGAAATTTAAGCAGTTTACTGATCTATTCACCGCTTTAGTGGAGACGCCCGAGATTTCTATTTTTGGAGTTAATGGGCGCTATACCCTCAAAGATAACTAGGTCGGACCTTGTAGGGGAGTGGGTCCTGAATACCCGCTTGCTGAAAACCCCGTAGGCGAAGGGCACAAGAATCACAAATTCCGCATGCCATGTCGTTATTAGAGTAGCATGACCAAGAGAGTTGCAAGGGGGCCTTTAACTCCATGGCCTTGAGGACAATCTCCTTTTTTTTCAAATTAATAACCGGAGTGACCACTTCAATGTCACCATTTTTAGTGCCTTCGGCAATAAGCTTATTCAGCGCCTTGTAGTAGGAAGGACGGCAGTCCGGATATCCTGAAGAGTCCTCATAAACGGCACCAATATAGATCTTTTTAGCTCCAATTACTTCAGACCAAGAAACCGCCATGGCACAAAGATGGGTATTGCGAAAGGGCACATATGAATCTGGAATTTCACTACTCTCGCCTTTGAATTCTTTCACTTCAATTGTCGTGTCAGTGAGTGAGCTGCCACCAATTTGCTTTAAAAAGGTAACATCGATTACTTTTCGATGGTTATGAGGAATGTGATAAAAATCGGCGATATTATGAAAGGCTTCGAGTTCTTTTCGCTCGGTATTTTGGCCATAGTTTAAATGGAGAAAGGCCACATGAGTATGAGCATCACAGGCCACCGCTGCCGTGACCAGAGAATCCATGCCGCCACTCACCAAGGCCACGGCCAATTCAGAAGATTTATTCAGGGCCATTATATTCTTTACGCTCATTATGCTAACTCCGATTCCTTTTTTATAAAGCTGAGAAAGGCATCAATCTTCTCTTGGGCCTTTTTCTTTTTTGTCGGTAAATCACCCTGGCGCTCTTGCACCATAATGTAAAACTTAATTTTTGGTTCTGTTCCTGATGGGCGCAAATAAAGACGATCCCCTGATGGAAAGCAATAACCAAGAACATCGCTCTGGGGTAAATCAATGCGTTGAACTTTTCCGCTGATAAAATCAGTTTTTTCTTGTGATTTGTAGTCCTCGGCCTGTGAAATGGTTTGTCCACACATAGTACGATGGTGCTGTGAGCGAAAACGCGTCATAATGTTCTGGATTTTGTCTGCTCCCGATTTACCTTCGAAATCTAAGGTTAAAAGCGCTTCGCTGGAAAAACCATAGGTTTCGTAGATTTGGTCCAAGGCCTGGATGAGATTCATCCCCTTAAGTTTGTACCAGAGGGCCAATTCCGCCATGAGCGCGACGGAGCAAATCCCGTCCTTATCGCGCACGTAATTATGGGTCATATAACCAAATGATTCCTCTGTGGCAAAAATAAAATTGCGCGCAGGATGTTCTCGTTCAATTTCTCCCATTCGTCGACAAATCCACTTGAACCCAGTCAAGGTATTTTCCACCTGAACACCAAACTTGGCAGCAATGGTTTCTTGCAGTGGGGTAGTCACGATGGTTTTAACAAAATACGGACTTAGGGGAAGACGTCTCTGTTCCTTTAAATTGGAAAGGATATAACTGAGCATTAAAATACCAATTTGGTTACCGCTCAAATAATGAGTAGCACCATCATGAAGAAGCGCGACCCCCAGGCGATCACAGTCAGGGTCAGTGGCAAAGGCCACATCAGCTTTATTCTTAATCATTAAATCCACCGCCAGTTTCATGGCATCGGGATTTTCTGGGTTGGGACTTTTAACTGTTGGAAAGTTCCCGTCGGGTTCGGCCTGCTCGGGCACCGTCGCAACATGACTCATATTTAACATGCCCAGGGCCCTTATGCATGGCACTTTCCCGGTCCCATGAATGGGACTATAAACCATCTTCAGTTCTTGGCCATATTTTTGGCAGAGAGATTGATTAACAAATTTTGTTTGCAGTAACCTAAAGTACTCATCCTCAACTTCACTTGCGATCCATCTTATCAATCCGCGTTTTTGCCCTTCTTCAAAACTATGAGTGGGGATGTGCTGAAATCCTTTTTGGGAGTAATACGTCTCTATGATCATCTGATCTTGGGGGGGGGTAACTTGCGCGCCATCACTCCAGTACACTTTATAACCATTGTACTTTGGAGGATTGTGGCTGGCCGTCACCATAATGCCAGCATGGGCCTTTAAAAATCGAACGGCAAAAGACAAGAGTGCTACCGGATTGAGATGGGGATAAATATGGGCCTCAATGCTCATGGCCGACAGTACTTGCGCGCATTCTTTGGCAAACTCAAAAGAATTCATGCGGCTGTCATAGCAAATCGCCACTCGCCAAGGGGCATGACAGTTCTTTTTTACCACTTCCCCCAAGGCATAGGTGGCCTTACGAATATTGTACTTGTTCATGCGGTTAGCACCGATTCCCATAATGCCTCGAATACCACCCGTTCCAAATTCCATTTCACGGTAAAATCTTTCGGTGAGTTCTTCTTCATTGTTGGCGCCAATTAAGTTTTCTATTTCCTGGCGATCGGTGGCATCAATGCTAGAGTCTTTCACCCAATTTCGCGCAGTAATATGAATTTTCTCAGTCATAAGCACCTCTATAAGAGATTAAAAGAAGTCGTGATTTTATTTCTTGCCAGCAGCTTTGCAAAATTTATTTATCACTTATTTATCATTTATGGAACGCGGCGCGTTCGGAATAAGAGTGGAACTGATACCAAACGAATAATAAATATTTCATAGTTTTCCTAGAGTTTTTGGCCTGAATCATTTATAAAAACACCATACTTTATTATTTTTGCTTGAAGGAGTTCTTATGGCGAATCCAGCTAAAAAACATAAATTAAACATTCCTGGCCCTTGGTATTGCACCGACCCTGACGATGATAATGGTGAGGGCTGTATTGCTTGCAACGTTTGTTACACTGGCGCGCCAGATTTTTTTGGTGAAGATGAAGATGGCAATGCTTATGTTAAGAAACAACCATCAGGCCCCGAACAATTGGCCCTTTGCCAAGAACAATTAGAAGCATGCCCAGTGTCTTCCATTGGGACTAATGGCTAATTTTGGTCGGATATTATTTTTTCTGAGGCCTCTTTCACTGAGGCCTTTTTTTTGTCTTATGTTACCATTATTTCAATTATCCCTTTGAAATAAGAGGTTAAAATGAATCCAACGAGCGTCGAATTGGCCGGCACGATTATTTTTGCCATTGCGGTCTTGCACACTTTCGTGGTGAAAAAATTTGAACATATGGCCCATCACTATCCCGAGGGTTCTATCGGTGAAAATATTTTTCACTTCCTGGCCGAGGTGGAAGCGGTTTTTGGAATGTGGGCGGCGGTTTTTTTAACTTATTACGCCTGGGTCAATGGCTTCGCCAATTACGATGAACATCATACTTTGATCAGTGGTACGGTTCATTATCTGGAAACGCAGAATTATACTGAGCCGGCCTTTGTGTTTGTCATCATGTGTATGGCGGCCACCCGTCCTGTTATTCATTTGGCCGAAATGCTCATAAAAACTTTTGCCAAGCTTATTCCTTTGAACGAAAAAATGAGTTTTTATGTATCGGCCTTAATTATCGGCCCAATTTTAAGTTCATTTATCACCGAACCTGCTGCTATGACGGTTACGGCCATGATTCTTCTCAGTAATTTTTATAAGCATGAAATGACTTCTAAATTCAAATTTGCCACCATCGGTTTACTCTTTGTAAACGTCTCTGTTGGTGGAACTCTCTCTCATTTTGCCGCCCCACCAGTTTTGATGGTGGCCAGTAAATATCATTGGGGATTTTCTCACATGATCTTGAATTTCGGATGGAAGGCGGCTGTGGCAGTTGTCGTCTCGACAATTGTCTATGCCTTGATCTTCAAGAAGGAATTGACCGGAAAACTCCAGACCGTGCATGATCCCAATCAACTGGCCACACCTTGGTGGTTGATTGCGCTCCATGTGGTTTTTATCGGTGCAGTAGTTTATACCGCTCATCACATGGTCTTTTTTCTTGGCCTCTTTTTGTTTTTTCTTGGAATCGTCAAGGTTACCCAGGAATATCAGGATACACCGAAACTGCGCGAGTCCCTCATGGTGGGCTTCTTTCTCGCCGGCCTAGTTACTTTAGGCGGAGTGCAGTCTTGGTGGTTGCAAGTGGTCTTGAGCAAGATGAGTGATCTCGTTTTATATTTTGGTGCCACGGCCCTGACGGCAATTACCGACAATGCAGCTTTAACATATTTGGGATCGTTGGTGGAACTTTCTGATTCGGCCAAATATAATTTGGTCGCCGGTGCCGTTTCTGGGGGAGGACTCACGGTTATCGCCAATGCTCCGAACCCCGCTGGCTATGGTATTTTGAAGGACAGTTTTGGCGAAGAGGGTATCTCACCTTTGTGGCTTTTTGTAGGTGCCCTTTTCCCCACTTTCATTGTCATTTTGTGCTTCCAGCTTCTGTAAACACCTCAACGCGCCAATTAGGAGGCGCGTTTTTTCTTCCTTCCTGACGATCGAGTAATTCTTGACGGAGTTTCATGGCAATTTTCGATTCGGCCGATTTGAACGCCAACTCCGTTCCCTTACCCTCGACGAAACCACGGATGGGAGTAATGATGGCGGCGGTACCACAGGCGAAGGCTTCAGTACAACTTCCCTTGGCCACAAGTTCAA
>CAYHRT010000201.1:0-7575 GCA_964359085.1 uncultured Bdellovibrio sp.
TTACACGTCGGTCCTGCTCAAGATCCCGAACCAACGCCCGCAAATCTTTCGCCAGAGGCCGAAGCTCAGGAGATTTGATCTGCAACAGCGGTGACAAGACCCCTTCACCTCTCACAAGGGCCCTTAGACCCGAGATTAAACCGCGTAAGCTGAGTTGAGCGATGACTACGGTGATGAGCGAAATCACTGCGGCCAGACAAGCAAACAGATAGAAAACATATTTCTTTGTATCGCTACTTCGGCGCTCAACAAAGCTCATGTCATGGACAAGTATCAACCTCCCAAGATGTTGACCTTCTGACTCAATTGGATGAACGGCCACATGCAAGAGTCCTTGCTGCTGGGGTACAAGGTCGCCTTTACCATCATCATTAAGCTCCTGGTTCTCACACTTCAGGATAGTAGGAAAAGTCTGGGTTTTAAAACGAAGAACGTTCTGATCATCACAAAAGCCCAACGCAAAAAGGCGCTCATCTTGAATAACACGATTAAAGAAATTTGACACCTTGCTGGTAGATTTCGTTTGGATGAGATCAGCCAAGGTTCCGTGCATCGTATTGGTGACCAAGTGCGTGCGAATATCGATATCACGTACAAACCACTTCAAGGTAAGCATATCAACTAAGGGCACCAAGCCATAGGCGATAAGCCCTAAAACAATAACCAGTGGTAGGATGAATCGCCATGCCAATCTCATTTTTGCCTCCTGGCTAAGACTGATGGTAGCTTAAACATATTTTACTTTGATAGCAAACTAAAGTATGCTTTTCGCATGTATCCCTATGGTTTAGTCGGCAATTGCCAGATTTCTGCCCTCATCTCAAAAAGCGGTTCAATTGATTGGCTTTGCTTGCCACGTCCCGATAGCGATCCCGTGTTTGGCAGGCTCCTCGATCCCGAAGGTGGACACTTCATGATCGGTTTGGCTGCTCCTCATGTTACGGTTACGACGCAGCACTATTTATCCAATACCAATATTCTTGTTACGAAAATTAGAGGCCCAAATAACGAGCATTTTCGTATTACTGATTTTTGCCCAAGATTTGAGCAATATGGACGCATGTTTCGCCCGATGTCACTTTTTAGAATTGTAGAGCCGATTTCTGGCTCCCCATTTATTCAAGTATCTTGCAAGCCAGTCACGGGCTGGAACAAAAAAGAAGCAAAATTCATTCGTGGAAATAGTCATGTGCGCTTTGATTTTCGTGAAGATTCGCTCAGACTCGTCACCAATATGCCGCTTACTTATCTCTGCGAAGGAGGCCCCTTTGCCTTGAAAGAAAAACTCTACTTTGGTCTAACTTGGAGTTCGGCCGTTGAAGAAGACATCGTACAAGTCACTGAACGTTTTCTTCGGCAGACCCAAGATTACTGGAAAACTTGGGTCAAGCATTGCTCAATCCCAAGCCAGTTTCAAGCTGAGACCATCCGCTCGGCCCTGGCCCTCAAACTGCATTGTTATGAGGATACGGGTGCCATTCTCGCTGCTCTCACGACTAGTCTTCCTGAAGAACCTGGCAATGGACGAAACTGGGATTACCGCTACTGTTGGTTAAGAGATGCACACTTCGTGCTTTCAGCGTTTCATAATCTAGGACATTTCGAAGAGATGGAGGGATTCCTCAAATTCTTCCTTGGGATTGCACAAAAACATGAAGCTTCCAGCGAAAGACTGGCCCCAGTTTATACTTTGGGCCAAGAGCTTCCTTTACCAGAAACAAAACACCCGCTATGGCGTGGCCATAACGGATATGGTCCTGTGCGAACCAACAACCAGGCAGCTGAACACATCCAGAATGATGTTTATGGAGAAATGATACTCACACTTGCTCCCATTTACTTCGACGAACGCTTTGTCCATCTTCGCACCAGGGACCATGAGGCACTGGTCGCACATCTGGCAAAATACTGTGCACGCTCTATTTCTCAACCCGATGCTGGCCTTTGGGAAGTACGGAATGGCTGGCAGGAACACAGTTTCACCAATTTGATGTGCTGGGCGGGACTGGAACGCACCTCAAGAATTCAGAATCACAACTACCTTAAGGACTTGTCCTTTGATGTCACAAACGCACGAGATAGCGCTCTTGTCGCAATAGAAAACGCCACTCAAGATGGATCACTTCGTAACGGCCCAGCAGATGCCAGTTTTGATGCAGCCCTTTCTCTTGCAACTATTTTGCGACTCCCGCGAGATCAAATCTGCCTTGCGACAGTTCGTGATATTCAGAAGCACTTAGCACTAGGTACGACAAAATCCACTTCTTCATTCTTTTACCGTTATGTCAGGAAGGACGACTTCGGAAAACCAGGCGCCGCTTTTGTCATCTGTTCCTTTTGGGTGGCGCAGGCGCTGGCCAAATTAGGCCATCGGGATGAGGCGAGGAATATTCTTGAGGATGTTGTTCAAGCTGCAAATCACGTGGGTCTTCTCTCAGAACATTACCAACCACTATCTCGCACTCAACTTGGAAATTTTCCGCAGGCCTACTCACATGTCGGTCTCATCAATGCAGCATTCGCTGTTAGTCCACCGTGGAGTGAGGTTCTTTGATGTTGGCACAAAAAAGAAGCAGCGCGTCTTTCCGAGTCCTAAAAGATCCCATAGAAGGGTTTTTCCGAATTCTTGGGAGGATTTATGTCGTTTAAGTTATTTATGGTGATCGCTCTTGTTCTTGTTTCACAAACGGTATTTGCTGAAACCAAATTGCAAAAAGAAATGATTCGCTTGATTGATGCTATCGAACTTTCTTTTCAAACCACCTATGCTCCCTATGAATGGAAAAAAAGCTATACCAATTGGGATTTGGAGAAGACCACTGAAGAAGCACGTCAATGGGTACGTAGCAATGAAAATCCCAAAGTGCGCGACTTCCATAAAATCCTTGAGAAAATATTTCTCTCCTGTAAGGACTATCACGTTGGATATCGCTTCTCCTCCACCAATTCGGCTTCCCTACCTTTTGAAGTTCGACAGGCAGATGGGAAGTTCTTCCTGACATTCATTGATCGAAAAAAACTTCCTCTCACATCATTTCCTTTTAACGAGGGAGATGAGCTGGTGAATTTTAACCAACAAGCAACTTCCCTTGAGGTTGATAAAATCTTCCAGGCATTGGGTGGTAATACCAAAGAAACAGATTTGGCCCTGGCCTCCATTCTCTTAACTCGAAGAAGTATGGCCCGTGCCATGGATCTCCCAAGTAATAAAGTGCTCTTGGGAATCAAACGCAAAGGAGAGAACAAGATTGTTGATCATCAGCTAGCTTGGGACGTCAAGGAAGAGGCCTTTGACTTTACTGGTCTCGAAAGCACGCTAGGTCATAAAAATAATGAAACGAAGTCGGCCCCCTTACCGAGGCTTGACATGATTTCCCCCTTGGCCCTCTCGCTCGCAGATCAACAAAAATCTCAAAAATCTGAAGACACCGCCAATCTTTATTCGATAGGCGGACGTAAGAGTTTTGTGCCGGCCCTGGGAAAAGTTTTATGGGAAACAGAAGAAACTCATTCCTTTTATGCCGCTTTGTTTATGGACGAGCACAAACATATGATCGGTTTTGTTCGAATTCCTTCCTATGGAGCGGGAGAAAAAGAGTCTAAAGCGTTCGGAGAGTTGTTGAACAAATTTGAAGGAATGACCGATCTGTTGGTGATTGATCAAGTTAATAATCCGGGTGGCTCGGTTTTCTATCTCTACTCTCTTGTTTCCATGTTTATTGAAAGTGCCGTGCCCACTCCGCGCCATCAGATGGCCTTGACCCATGCCGTGGTGGAAGAGGCCGTGGAATTGCAGGAACAACTGAAAGACGTCAAAGACGAAGCCAAAATCAAAGAAATTTTTGAGGAGGATTCAGCATCAGGATACCCATTTTCCATGTCCTTCGTCACAATGGTGAAAGACTATGCAAAATTTATTATTAACGAATGGAAGGAAGGCCACCTCTTGACCAGACCTTACCATCTCTGGGGCGTGGATTTCATCAATCCTTCTCCGAAGTATCACTATACCAAACCTGTCATGCTCTTAACCAATGAGTTAGATTTTTCTGGCGGTGATTTTTTTCCAGCAATCATGCAAGACGCCAAACGAGTAAAAATTCTTGGCGTGCGTACCGCCGGAGCTGGAGGCTATGTTCTGAGTCAGAAATTAACCAATCGTCTCGGGCTGCAAAGTTTTTCAGTCACCGGTTCCATCGCCAAACGTGTTAGCGACAACCCGATTGAAAACTTAGGTGTGAAACCAGATGTGGATTATGCTCTGTCGGCCGGCGACCTTCAAAATGGGCATAAGGGATACAAAGAGGCCATCTTAAAAAGTGTTGAAGAAATGTTAAAGTGATGTGAGCCTTTTATTCAAGTACCGCGTTCCAGGCTGAATGAGAAGATTTATTTCATAAACGGTAGATGGGAAGGCGGCGGTAATTCTCATCCCAGGAAGGATGCATCTTGTGAAAAAACTGTATCAGCTTGTCGGGATTGTTGACGTTTGAAGCATGGGGACCTAACTACGCCATTCCCCCAGCGCCGGATTAATTGCTTTATGCTGTTCTTCGCGGCTTAATATTTCGAATTATAATATAAGGACTTTTGGCTAGAACAATTTCGTAAACGATTGCGTTTCCAGACACCAACAAGACTCGTTTATCGGATTGGCCAGCTAGCTTGCTACCAAGTTCTGGAAAATCACCTAGTTTTAAAATTGAAGTTACGAGTTCATTTCGAACTATCTGTGCCTGTGCGAAACTGAAATTCTCCACGACATGGGTGAAGATTTTTTCCAAACCTATTTCAGCTTTGCTTGTGAAGTAAACCTTCACTTATTGAAACCAAATTTCTTATCAACACGTTTAAATACTTCTGATGCTTCCGTTAGTTCCTCAAATTTAATTGGGTTTTGAAATTCTTGCAAAAATTCCTTTTCAAGAAGAATAGCATCATATGCTTGGCGAGAAAGAATGATGACCTCACCATTCTTTGTGGGTATTAGATGAGGGCCACCACCAGTGGCCACGTCCTCAAGGGTCTTATATAGGTTGTTTCTAAGTTCGGTCTGTTTTGTAATTTTAGGAATTCCCATGTAAGAACATTACGCTTTTCCGTACGCTTTTGCAAGGAAAAACAAAAGGGGCATAAGTTATCGTTACTCAAGACCATACAAAAAAAGTCCTTAACGCACCTTAATCCATCTTCTGATCTGAATGAGAAGGTTTATTTCATAAACGGTAGATGGGAAGGCGGCGGTAGTTCTCATCCCAGGAAGGGTGCATCTTGTGAAAAAACTGTATCAACTTGTCGGGATTGTTGGCGTTTGAAGCATCCTTCTTAAAACTCTCGAAGGCCTGGCGGATCGCTGGATCGCGCAGCTTCTCCTGGGCGAATGGTTCGATGACATAGCCCTCGATTCCTTCTTTTTGTTCCATATATGCATTCAGATATCCCCAGGCGGCCAAGGAGTCGGGTGCCTGGGGCTCGAGCAGATTCATAATCAGCGGGGCCTGTGCCACTGCAATGGGAACGAATAGCGTGTTGACCGGGATATTCACCTGAGTGCTTTTCCACGCTCCCTTGAGTGAGAGCGTCTGGCGGCCTTCGTAACTTTTGGGTGCGAAGGTGTGCTCACTTACCTCAAAGGTTTCCACTTTGAGTGCCAGGCGTGCCTTCTTTAACTTTTGATAGGAAATCCCGTGGAGGATGAGTCGCTCCTCGACAGACGCTTGAGCGGCGGAAGGCATGACGAAGTAACCTTGGTGCGGCACGGTCGTTTCGACCGCAACCGTAGGGTGATTGTAGAGTTGAATGTTCCAAACTTCGTTTTTGCTGGGGTCGTACACTGTTACGGGTTTTCCCGTAATTATCGAGAGCGGACGCTCGAAGTGATAACCCTTCATGCTGTAGGGGATAGACTCTTTACCTAAGGAATAATCGAGCACATAAGTCTTGCCTGCCAGGGATGCGGCTTCGCGATCAGCGCCTTGGGTGGCTTCTCTCAGTCGCTCGGCATTTTTGTCTGTGAATTCGGTGAGCGCCATCAAGCTTTCTAAAGTGGCCATCACGCGTGTGCGAAAAGGTTTCCATGAATGCGTCTCGACTAAAATGCCGATGCGGTTCTTCACCCGGGCCAATCCCTGAGCAAAGCGGGGCGTGCTAATCTCGCGTTCCACGCCGCTCAGGGGATTTTCGTACTCGATAAATGAGGGATAGAAGTTCAGGGGAGAAAACCCTTTTTTACTCACTTCGTGCAGCAGATACTCCTCCATATCCTGAGTGGCGCGAATGAGTGGTGCGTAGCCTTCCTTATAAGGTTCGACGATGTAGGCAATCTCATGCTCAAACTGCGCACCGTCCGTAACATGCAAATCCGCCGTGAGGTGCGGACGCCAATTTTTGAGAAAGCGCAGGAGCATTTTCATATGTGGATCTTCGGCCTTCAGATGGTCGCGATTTAGGTTTAGATTCATGCCGGTGACCCGCCAGCCGGTCTCCAGTGGGCCATTTTGATTGGGGCGCTGATAAGCGCGAAAACGCTCATGCCCGTCTACATTGAGAACCGGGACGAACACCAACACGACATTTTTGAAGGATAGAACTTTGCGGCTTAAAAGCTGGCGTAAAAAAATGAATCCGGCCTCCTTACCGTCCATCTCGCCTGCGTGGATACCGGCCTGGAGATAGACAACGATCTTTTTCAAAGAATGGGCGCGGGTAGGCGTCAGTACTCCATCATGGGAATATACCAGCGCCATCATTTGCCGGCCCTCGGGAGTTTGGCCCAAACTTTGGCAAGCCAACTTGCGGGGATAGGCCCGCGCAAAGGCATAGCAGTGCTCGACTACTTCATGGTAACTGCCCGTGCGCTCAAAGTTGGTGTTCTCAGCGGTGGTGAGAGGCAATGTCAGCGGAGAGATTTGGGCATTGAGTGAAAAGGACGAAAAAAACAAAGATAGCGACAATGAGAAGATTGAGAAGCGACTCATTGGTAAACACACTGGTTTTGTCGATTGCAAAGCGCACGAATCTCACATTGTACATGTTCTGTGCAACTCTTGCCGCTTTTTGTGCAGATAAAATCGACGCAGGTATCAGGAATAGTGCAATTTAATTCTGTAGTGCACGGTATATTTTTAGCCGTTTCATCTTTTTTCATCTTATAGATAAATTCGCGCGCCCTTTGTTCACGTTGTTCATATTGAATTTTGCCTAACACGTGGCCTTTTCCAAATTCCTCGCTGGCCTTGCCTTGACAAAGACTCGAAATCGGCCGTCCGGTGCGGCCCAATTCAAATCCGTAATGGTAAGTGCAGAGTTTTTGCACGCCACCGGCATGCCCTGCTGCATACTCCGCCTCATTAATAGGAAAATTTTGCTCACGACACTGATGAAGTAATGTGAATTTTGAATTCGACTCTCTGCCTTTCATGGCATCTTCCTCGCCGAGATTCCTCCAATTGGTACGTTGGCAATCTTCCAAAGTGGTTGCGCATCCGCACAGTGTAAATAGCAAACATAATAATATCTTCATAAACTCCTCTCCAGTTATAATTCTATCTTGTAGGTCATCCTATATAATTGTTA
>CAYHRT010000202.1:0-7379 GCA_964359085.1 uncultured Bdellovibrio sp.
TCTGCCTCGACACCTGGAAAGGCCCCGGGGGTATCAACGAGAGTAAGGATGGGAATTCCAAATCGTCCTGCAAGTTCCATAACTCGAATGGCCTTTCGATATCCTTCGGGACGAGGCATTCCAAAATTATGATGAATTTTTTCTTTGGTTTTTTGGCCTTTTTCAATGCCAATAACGGCGATTTTTTCTCCTTGGAAATGGCCCAAGCCAGCAATCATACTTGGATCATCAGCAAAATGTCTGTCGCCTGACAATGGGTGAAAATCAGTAATTAGATGGTGGATGTAATCAATAGTATGGGGCCGATTAAAATGGCGTGAAAGAAGTACGCGTTCCCATGTTCCTAGTTTGCCGTACACATCTTTGAGAAGCTCAGAAACTCTAGCTTCAAGAGATCTAATTTCATTTTCCAAATTATGGCCAGGGCGAGATGAAGTTCCGCGCATCTCACGAATCTGATTTTCAAGATCAACAATGGGTTTTTCAAACTCAAGCGCACTTAATAATTCTGTAGCCATAGCACCGTCCAAAATGTACAGACCACCATAAATGAGATCTGTAGGAAAACTATCGCATCAATATCGTTTAATAATTATGAATTATATTGACTCAAATAGATGCTGATAACACTCAACATGTATCGCAATATCTTGCTTTTGCCATGGTGCGGCGCAGGTTTGACTATTGGCCCCAGGCCTGAACCCGTCCGCTTTCAAAGAAGATATGCTTGCTTTTGCCATTGTCAAAAAATGTCCATCGCTCATTTCCATCACGAGGATGACCGGCGATCTCGACCTGATCTGGGCGCCCCCAGCGGTCAATTACTTGATCCTTGTCCATTCCAAGATAGATTTCGCGCGAGGTGCGTTGGTAGGAACGAATATAAGTAATGGCACTATAAGTAGGCATTTCAGGTGCTGCATTCACCGATTGAATCCCGAGTGTTCGAAGATAGTGATGTCGTTCAGAAGGTGATAAGCGTAAAAAATATATCCGTTCAGAATCAGCAACAAATTGGCCTTTCACTTTTTCATAGCGTTCGAATTCTTCAGGAGAAAGATTGCTCTCCATTTCCGATAATTCTTCTTGGAGTGACTGACGTTCTGTGCGCTCGGCCTGTTCAAATCGGTTGGCGGGTGTTCGCGATTTGAGTTCATCGCTAGACAAAAACTGCTTTCCTGTATCACCGCTGGCGACGGGAAAGTCTTTCCCAGGAGACAAAAAACTATCATCGGTTTTTTCCATTTGTTCGGAATAGCTGCGTGATTCTAGGAGAGCAGCGCAACCACCCAAAAGACTTCCTATCGCTAAAATTCCGACAAGATTAATCGGACTCATGGCAACCTCCAGACTAACCAAAATACACAAAAGCTTTTCGTCATAGGCGAAAGGAATTCAAAAATTCTCTTCGCGAAAGCTGATAATGGCAAAAATTGCCATTACCGGAGGTAACAAGTCGGAGAGGAGATTGAATTAAGGTTGCCCAAAACTCATTCCGATACGAGGCATGTCGTGTATTGGAAAATACCATCAACAAAGCGGTGAGGTCATTGAGGATAGTTAGTAAGCTTGAAGAATGGATTAACAAGTGCCTGCTATCATTAGGCCAGGTACCCTTTCGACTTTACGACAAATTTGTCCCAGTAACAGTTAAAAGCAAAGTTTCAAGTGTCTGTTACAACATTCGGACACGCCCAAAAGATTATCTAATAAACATATTTATAACGATTAAAAATCTCCCTTCAACCATTAAGCAGAATCAAGGGGCCTTGATTCATATTTTTCATACATGCTTTGAGATCACCAAGCAAACATTACATGCCATTCAACATTTTGATGTCGATAAACTAAAGAACGGAAGATGGCGAGCGTATCTTGGAGAAAAGTATTCTGTACAGAAGGCAAAAGTTCTACAGATCTACAATAACACCAGTCCTAAAACTCTTCTATTGCTGGCCTTTGTCCTGACGACAGGATCGCTGGCAATTTTTCAAATTTATAAAACATCGGTGGACTTGTATAAAAGAAATATTTCGAGTGTTATTGCGCCAGAACCAACTTTTTCCATTGCGCGACGGCCGGCTTATCATGATCGAGTTAAAAAATCATTTTATGTAACGAACATTTTAATTCCATTCGGTTTTGAAGAGGCAATTGTTGATAAGGGAGCAGAGGGTATAAGAAGCTTAATCGTCGACATTGAAGTTGAGACTTCAAATCGCTATTTAAGCATCTATCTCTCTACTCAAGAGCATGTAATAAAAGATTATCTCAATAGAAAAATGCAACCAGTAATAGCAACATTTCCGCTGACAGAAGAAGGGAAGTCCGTTGTTCGGGCCAAGATAGTTGAAGAACTAAATCGACTGATCAAGGAAACAGAAGTGCAAGGTACAATTCTTAATGTTTATATTGTCAATATCACTGCTAGCTAACATTTTTTTCTTGGGTTGCTCCTTCCAGCATGGTTTTCACGGTCCGTGAAGATACTTGTAGTGCTGTCGCGGTTGTTTCTAAGTTTTTATTGAAAAAATTGTATGTTCTGATTGCATAGGCCTGTTTCATTTCTTTGAGGGTTGGCCAACCATCAACGTTCTGTACTGCCATTTGGTGTAAGCGAAGGGCTAAATCCTCATGGTCTAGAGTCAAATATTTTCCATCATGGCCCAAACATTTTTTTTCCAGATGTCCTTTTAATTGTCGATAATTTCCAGGCCAAGCATAGTTTTTATAAAACTCAAGAAGTGACGGCTCGATCGAGGCCCCCTTTTGTTGTAAAAAAATGACGATGAAAGCACTTAGATGATCAGGTCTTTCTCGCAAGGCCTTTAGGGTGATTTGCACAGAGCTGCCGATGCGAAAATAAAAATCTTTGCGCATTAACCCCTGCTCTACCAGATGCAACAAGTTTTTGCCGGAAGCAAAGATCAATCGCATGGTAATTTTGCGCGTCAAGTTACCTCCGACTGGACGAACTTCATATGAATCTAAAAAGAGCAATAATTTTGTTTGCAGCGAAAGAGGAATGGAATCAATTTCATCCAGAAAGAGTGTGCCATTGTTGGCCTCTAGCATAGCACCGGATTTGTCACAGATCGCACCAGTAAAAGCTCCGCGAACGTGTCCAAACAATTCCGACTCTAGCACTCCTTCAGAAAATGAGGAAAGGTTGAGATGAACAAAGCGTCCCGTTCGTCCGCTTTTTTCGTGAATTTTGCGCGCTAGAGAACTTTTGCCAGTTCCAGTTTCTCCAGTCAATAGAATGGTAATATCAGATTTTAAAAGAGCATGATTATTTAAAACGGCGTCCTCGAAATTATTAGCGAAAGAATGTGAATCGCCGATAGGTTTTGCTTCTAAGGTGTTGGGGCCGAGATGAAGAACATCAAAGCGCTCAATTAACGTCTTGAATGTATAGACACCATTGTGCTTAAAAGGGATTCCATCCAAAGCTTCACAGATAAAATGACCCTCCATGGAGCGTTGTGGATTAGAATAGAGAGGAATCCATTGCAATTGGAAATGTGCAGTAGGTGCACCTAAGGCAGGAAGCACCGTGTGGGTAAAATCTTCAGTGATGAGTTTATCGCCCGTAACGGCAAAATGGTAGAGGGTGCGTCTGAGATCAATGATCTTTTTTTTACCAGAGGCAGGTTGTATTTCGAGCCGATCCTCCATGCGGAGTCCACGTTCTTTTAGACGATGGCCGGAACTTTGAATAAATGCATTTAAACTGGTCATTTAAATTTCCTCCAACTGGTTGTGATTCCGTTCTCTCATAACTCAAGTAGAAGAATATGCAAGTTTTCTTCAGGCCCAGCTAAAATATATTGCCAAAGTGAAACACATCAGTGAAAACGAACTATGCAATTTGATCCAAACTCAGTGAATTTTCTGCGCGCTATTGTCAATCCTATCGACTTGAGAGGGTTATTTGTCGTGCCATCTCCTCCTGTTGGTATTGTAATGACAGGAAGATCTAATGTTGGGAAGTCATCGCTTATCAATACTCTTCTTGGTCGAGAGATTGCCCGTGTCAGTAAAACGCCTGGTCGCACCAGAGATATAAATCTCTTTGAATTTGGACTTACAGAGAAAACAGAGAATCCAGCAGCTTCTAAATATCTTTTGATTGATCTTCCCGGTTATGGCCATGCTGAAGTTTCGAAGGCCGAGGGGGCCAGATGGAGCGACTTGCTTTCGCATCTCTTTGATATTCTTCCTCCTACGATGCTTATTCTAAATATTCAGGATGCCCGTCACCCGATGCAAGAGAGTGACCGGCTTTTTTTGAAATTCTTTAAACATCGTCCGCTCTCTGCCTCTTTGATTTTTAATAAATATGATAAATTAAAGAAGCAAAGTGAACGTGCGCGACTCAATAATTTTCTCCCTCAAATTCTAAAGGAGACCAAACTTTTTCGGCAGGTCTACTTGATTTCTGCCGAATCGGGACAAGGGATACCAGAACTAAATTTAGAATTGGTAAATTTTCTTTTGGAGCACACTTCTTAACATTACGCTGCTATTTTTAATTTAGGTTCGTCTTTTGTGAAATACTGTTTGAATTCTTCGAACGCGACAGCGGAATCCTTCACACTGAAAAATCCTGCGCTTCCATCTTTGAATCGCAGATAAAGCCCAGGCCTCCAAAAGATTGGATCATAATAGGCGAAACGTAGGCCAAAGCCTAAGCCGCGCAGATGCCGAATAGAAAATAAGACCTGCCATGAGTGCAGCAACTCAATTGACTGAATTTCTACCAATGGGATTCGTTTTGAGAAATAAGTAATACTTTTGATGTAGAGATAATCTCCACAAATAATAAGCTTTCGCACGGTCAACATCAGAACAATAATAAAACTTACAATAACGAAGCCCATTTGAATGAGGAGATATAAATAATCGGAGAGGATGACCGAAGACTGAATGAAATTGCTTCTCAGAAAACTATAACGGATTCCAAAAGACAGATATTTCGCCAAAACGAATCCGAGGGAGAGAGAAATTATCTCAATGAGATGAAGAGGGGGACATGCCAACTTTCGCACCAAGCGCACTTTATTGTGCTCAAATGGGACTGAGAGTTTCATTTTTGCAAAATAGAGGACCGTGATTACGAAGATCAACACAATTATCGACAATTCATAACGCCAAATTAATGGGGGGGTCTCAAGCACGGAGTATCTATGCTTAGGTAAGAAAAGTTTTTCCAGCCTGGTTTTGAAGTCACTATGAGTTAGAGATTTAAAGACCAGAAACTCAGATTCGCTGCGAGAAAATATTTTATTGTTGCGCTCTATATTCTCGGCTAGGCGCATAGCAGTTGCACTGTCGCGATCAGTTAGATTGTAGTGGCGAGAGTAGAGTTCCATTGCTTCCGTAAATTGTTCTTCTGTTAGCCCACCCGTTTCGGCCTCCTTGCTAATCATGCTTCTAATGTATCGGAGGTTTTCAAAATATTGATCAGCGGGTGTTTCAAGCGTTACTTTTGCGACACCAAAATTTCTTATGTTATTCACAACGCCACGAGCGGAGTAGGTTTCTCCCCTCATATTGCGAAACTCTTTCATGAGCCTGTGAGCGACGTACTCGATGTAAATATCAACCACAAGAAAATCTTCAAGAGAGGTATCCCAAAATTTTGTACCTACGGCGATTTCTGGAGTGTCACTGGTGCTAGAGGTGCGGATATATGGGGCCTTTCGAAATGCCGTTGCCTTTTGCTCTACACTTTTGCCTGTGCGGGCAGGAGTTGATGCAAACCACTTGTGGGCAATGGCCTTCATCGCGGTGAGGTCAAATTTGCCAGCAAAATAAACGGTAATATTTCCAGGGTGGTAATATTCCGCATAAAATTTTTTCAGATCCTGTGCATTTATTGTCAAAGTGTTAATTTCCGTATCAAAACCGGACGATTTATTGGGTTCAAGTCCGAATTCTGATTGCCAAAAATCTGGAATGGCTAAGAAGTCAGGAAAAACAATCTTGAAAATGCCAGTTTGTTGGAGATAGTCTGTGATTCCTGGTTGACCGATTTCCAACAAGACTGGTTTTCTTATCTGCTCTACCCTCTCTTGCTCAAAAGTCCGATTAAGCAGCATTTTCCCAAACATCTTTCCAATCCATTCGGCCTTGGCGCTTGGGACTTTGGCATAATAGATAGTTTCAAGCGATGACGTAGCTCCATTTCCAGCTCCACCTTGTTCTTTGATAAGCTCGAGATAGCTTGATTTATTATTGAGTCTTGAGTCTGTAAATAAATAATGCTCAAGGAAGTGCGCGACACCTGCAGACTCATCAGTTTCGGCGAGGGTACCGGCCCTTACTCTTATTTTAATCGAGAAGGTTTTGGCACTTGGTGCTGGTGCATAGACGAATCTAATTCCGCTTGGGGCAACTGCTTGTTCAATGTCTAAATACGGATCTTCAATGGAAGTCAAGTCTGCAAGACCATCAGGCATAGACAATAAACAAAATAGCACAAGTGACAGTAGGCACGTTCTCACAGAGAGTTTATCGACGAAAAACGATCAGAAGTTGAGCCATTTGCATGGCAATTAGGCATTATTGGCCTTTAGTATCCGTGGGTGTCTTTATCCCAGCAACCTCAGGCCCTGAAGCAAACTTAATACGTTGAACTTCCTGTTCAATACTATCTAGGTCTTCCTGACAATTTCGGATGGTTTTAATCAAATCCTGAGACTTTGAGTTTTGCCAGTCGATTTCCCCATTTTCGATGGCCTTATAAAACAACTTACCCAGCTCTTCGTAAGCCTCATGCAAACAAGTATTGGTTTTAGATGCTGTTAGCATCTTTTTCCCGATAGCTGTGGTTTTACGAATCTCTTCGTGACATACGTTGAGTAGTTCTTGCACTCTCGTTTTCCATTCTCCGCGTTCCATACATTTCCTTAAGTTTCTGAATGCACAATAATCTATTATATACCTATTTGTCGCCCTTGTTAGGCCTGCACAATTGGGTATGATAAGGTAATCTGATTACACAAACTTAAGGCATAATATGGAGCTTCGAAAACTATCCAAACTGCTCAACATCCCCTTTCCAAAAACGATCAGCGAGGATGAGTTAAATCGAATTTTTGCGGTGTTAGAGCGTCGGCATCCGACTGGTGAAGACCCTTGGGGGCTGAATTTGAGAAAATCGCGCGATTCAGTCAAATTTGGTTTCCCGATCTATAAACATTATTTTAAAACGCGAGTTATTGGGGCACACAAAGTGCAAGATCGCCCCTATATGGTTGTTAGTAACCATTCAGGACAAATTGCCATTGATGGAATGCTGATTACGGCTGCTTTTATTTTTGATATCTGGCCTCCACGTATTTTACGTTCCATGGTGGAGAGATTTGTCATGA
>CAYHRT010000203.1:0-7371 GCA_964359085.1 uncultured Bdellovibrio sp.
GGTAGTCAATTTCGGAGCATGGGATTCCTCTATGATTTTAGCGCCTTGGCGGGCATTATTTTTGACGCTGTTCCAGTCAGCTATCACTTGCGCATAGCTGACGCATAGGTGTGGCACTAATTAATTCCCAAAAAGTATTTCAATATCGACCTCCTTGTTTTGAAAATGAATTTTTGTTTTTTTGATGTCAAACTTCTTGGTTAAAAGGGTTTGATTGACTCCCATGATGATTTTTGAAAATGCCTTTTCACTAAAGGTCTCAGTGATGTGCTCCTTGTAGGATGTATAAACGCCGTCTCCAGGGAAAAAATAAAACACGTAGTCGTAGGCGCTGGAGTCCAGATACTGCTGGATTTTGGCCAAATACTTGGCCTTAGTTTTCTGTGTTAGTTCAAGCTCGAAGGCCATTCTGAATTTTTGTCCCTTGCGTTCCCCGAAGATCAACGCATCAGGACAGATGCGGTAAGTACTCTTGAAAGATGTCCGGTCAACAAGTTGATGCTCCAACTCCACTTCCTTGATCGCGGAAAAATCTGTCAAGAGCATGCAGATTTCCACAACCTTGCTATCATGCAGGAGCGTCTCATTTGAAAGTGCTGGCCGTCCTTCTTTGGCCCCCACATAGGCCTCTCCGTGTTCTGTTAAAAACAAATATTTTTTAGAGGAAAAGGGGTCTTGATAGGACTTAATCAAGTTCTTGCTCTCTAAACTTGTTATTATTTTTCTGAAGGTGGAATAGCTTCCTGGGTACTGAGATTCTTTAAACACCGATTTCAAATTGAGCACCCGCCATTTCTTTAGTGACATGATGTAGTTCAAATGAATTCCGTTCACAAACAAACTTTTGTCCACGTATCCCCCCTTAATTTGATAGCGCCTCCGAGTTCGTTTTGAACTCGCGGTTAATGTTACTAATAAGCTCCATCTTTCGATTTCTGATATTGACCAGATTGACCCGTGTAGGCCCTTGGCGAAGGACCACGCACTGGCCAGTATTTAGGTTCTTGATGATGTCCGGGTGGACGATGAGTTCGTTTACTTCACGCACACTCCCTCGTGACTGCGTTTCGCCGTCCTCGGTTGTATAAGTGTGCTTCTTAGAGGTAATGGTTCCGATGTTCTCGGAGAAAAACGAGGCAGAGGTATCAAGCCGCTGTTTTAAGATGAAGAGATTTCCGACGTTCTCGACTATCTGCCGGGTGAGGTCAGGACTCACCCTATCGATGTCAGCGGTGGTCTGTACCGCCATGGTGAGTTCAATTCCGGCACCCCGACATTTATTTTGAAGTTCGATGAACTCTAAGGTAACAAGCGACCCAAACTCGTCAAAATAGACCGAGATGTGGTTATTAAGTCCGCCCTCAGGGTTATCAAGTTTGCCCAAGGTCTCGTAGGAATTATACAGAAGCTCGCCCAAAAGTAGTCGTCCGATCGCAATTGCCGTTCTCCCATACCCTTGGGTGGAAAGCCCGATGTAGAGGCAAGCTTGCTGGGCCCTAATTTCTTCAAAGGTGAGTCCTTGGTCATCACTTAAGAGATCGGCAAAGTCACTTTTTAGGATGTTCTCAAGACGTCCGATGATGCCGGTGTTCTCTTTAGTTTCAATCGTGACCAGATGGTCATAGATACGCTTTATGGTAAAAATCCCGCCTGCTTTTTTAATTTCCTCCAGCACCTTATTTAAACTGCGCTGGCAAGACATGGTGTAATGTTCTTCAGTCCAGTCAAAGGCAGACATGATGCGGTCTGATACTTGCGAGATCGTGCCGTTTTTGAAGGGATTAAGTTTAATAGATGATTCTTTAAGTCGCTCAGAGAATACATGACAGATTCGGCCTTGGGATTGGCACAGGGCCTTGAACTCAGTTAAGGCCTTCATGTCGCCTTTGGGATCAAAGAAGATGATGGGCCTTTTGTTTTTGAGCGAATTTTCTTGGAGGATGCTAATCAGATTCGTTTTGCCAAAGCCGGTCGCTCCTACGATGAAGCTGTGCCGTTTAAAATCAATCTCACTTAAGTAAAGCGGTCGTCTAAGCTTGGTATCAATCCCGAGTGTGTCTGGTGCATCTGTGGTTTTCTTGACGCCTAAACGTCTCTGCTCAATCTTTTCAAGTGGTGTGCTCTTACTCACATATTTTCGCCATAGATACCCCATTAACATGAAGAGAAGCTTGCCGAGCATAACCGCGCTCATGTGAATGATTTCTACAAGTGGAGTGACGAGATCGAGACCTTGGTTTTCATTTTTACTTTTCATAGATGTGCTCCCATGCTTTAAAAGGACTGATTTCTATTGTTCGGTTGCCGAGTTCAATGGTGCGAGCTTCCGCTTCATATTCGATGATGAACTGCTTTTTAACTTTGCCCTCAAGCTCTTTTGGTAAGCTCGCCAGTGGGACTTCGTATTTTTTAACGGGTTTAAAACTGACTTCCGGTTTTACGTTCTGAAGTTCAGGTGAGAAGTCAAAAAGAGGAATCTCCTTGGCCTGAGGGTCATCCATGATCATTGACGGTTGCAGTTTCTCTTTGGGATGTTCGTCAGATAGGAGATAGGCGAGTCCGGCACCCGTGGCCGCACCTAACACGCCAAAGAGATAGGCGTTTTTATTCTGGTCCTCTCTTGTAGGCGAGAATACCGAGCCACCTATGCCGCCGACGATGGCCCCGGTTACTCCTGCGGTGAGGATGGTTCGTTTGAGTGATGAACACGAATAAAAGACGGAGAGACTGAGAATTAAACAAAATGTTCTATAACGCATTGGCGGCCTCCATAAAATAAATGATGACTTCTGTTCCGGCAGGAACGGTGACGACTGGTTCAGCTTTTTTCATTTCATCAAGCAGAATTTCCGAGGTGGTTCCTCCAGAATTAATCATCCCCTGGAGCACTTGATTTTTTGCGCCAGAGTCGCGAACTTCTCCCATGGGAGTACTGAGCCGTGTCTGAGCGGCCGAGAGCATGCCTTGAGCAAAGTCGGATAGAACTGCCCCAGCGATTAACTCTTCTTTGCCGTCGTCATATTCTCCGACAAGGCCTCCCGACCCATCGGTGTTGAGAATCTGGGCGGAAATGGCGACTTCCTTCTCAGGCAAAATCATCTTGTTGCAAAGTGTGAGGACGCGCTTGTTTTGCGTTGTTCCCGCACAGGAAAAGCGTGTTGGATAAGGCAGGCCTTGATTTGGCAGTGCTCGGACAAGCACCGGCGAGGCAAGGTTACTTGAGACTACCGAGTTTAGGAGAATTCCTTTATAGGTCTTCCCCGTTAAAATTTTGCTGTCGCCTTCCCAGATGGTTGGCATGTTGATTCTATCTTCAAGCAGCGCCTTAATTTTTCTACTGTTACTCAAAAGCTCTGAAAGCTCAGATGACTTGGCGCTTTTGACTTTCTTTGCAGACGCTTCGGTCTTCCTTTCCTTAATGTCTTTGGCCAAGGTGATCCGTGCTTCTTTGGCAGGTTTTCCAGTTGTTTCCGCCAAAATGTGCACAGAGAATCCCAGGGCGATTAAAATAATCGCTAAAGTCTTCATTATGTCCTCCAGTTTCCTAGTTTAAGATTCGGCTTCCCTCGAAGATTATTGGTACACCCTTTGAGAAATGGTCGGTTCTATCGACCTTTTGCCCGTTGACCGTGACTGGCCCATCACGTTTGTTGATATATAAAATCGAGCTGGCCCCTTCCAAGATTTGATAGTCAGGCGTTGTGATGAGTTCCTTCATGGCGTGATTGATGACGCCATCCTTGACCTCGATAAACTGATGGGGATTAATGCCATCGTATTTTAAGTCAAAATAATATTTTCTGGTTCTCGTTATGATGAGCAGATTAGACAGTCGCTCCTTTTGACTTGGTTTGATGGCCAGTGTCCGGCGATTATTGGTGACAGAAAAGAAAACATCCTCAGTTGGCCCACCGTAGAGATAGCTTGCAATTTCTGAATCAAAGGTCAGCGTGGTTAAGAGATTTATATTTAAAAAGAGTGTGGTTATCTGGTTTAACAAGATATAAAAAATCATGGTTCTTTCTCCTCGACCTTAATTTCGTCGATTTGCTGGATTTGGTAATAAAAGGGCAGAGCATTTCCCTCGATCAGTCCGATTTTGAAAGCGTGCAAGTTTTCCTCGCTTTTCATGATGATCTTGCAGGCCCCACGCTCCAAGGATTCAACTTTCAAAAGAGTCGGTGTCGAAAAGGCCATCGAATTTCTACCCAGGATGGCCAGAAGTGCTGGGGTAATGATGGTCTTACTTGGTTCACCGGAGACGACCGATAAAAAACCTTGTCGGCAGACATCTTCGGCCAAAAGACGCTCTTCAAAGAGGGCACCGCTTTTATAAATGACGTAACTCTTTCCCATTAGGACAAGCGTGGTAGAAAGTCCTGAAAGGATTAGTGCTCCACACAGCAACACCTTGAGAATTCGGTTTTCGCACACAAAGGCCGCTTCAAAATCACTAAACTTCATGGCGACCTCGCTGCTTACTTGCGCCTATCCCTTGAGTATTGGGGCGCGACTTGGATGCGTCTGTCATTTGCATTGGAGTAGAAACAGTCACACTTGGTTTCCCGGAGGAAAGAGGATAGTGAATTTTATTTTTAGCGATGTTATTTCCATCAATGCCGTACTTCTTCTTAATGCCCTCACGATGCTCAGGAGTGATGCTATCCCAATACCTTTTATCAAACTGAAAAGATTGTTTTTCTCTGCTGAGAGACCGATTTCCAGAATTGCTCTTTGGAACTTTTTTAAACATTGGGCCTGGGCCACTGTTTTGAGTTGAGGATGCTGGCATTTTAGATAGTGCCTGAGCTTCATCCTTAGTCATCCCAACTGCGCTCAAACGTTCATCAAGTGATCTGCCAGGGCTAAATGGACTTTTGATGCCACCTTTTTTATCAAGAAGGTTCATCTTTTTCATCTGGCCCTTATCTGGAGCATTTTCCTTTTGGAGCAGTTCTTTGATTGATGGTTCCATGAGAGTGTTTGAACCAACTTGACTCATTCCTCGTGCTGTATTTTTTATTCCTCCTGCAAGCATTGGATAGAGGGCCATGCCCTTCATCCCCGAACTCACGACCATTGACCCCATCTTGGCCCCAAAAGAATGAATTCCATCACCCTTGATCATGCCAAATGTGATCACTGGTGTGATGAGCAGAAGAAGGGTCACACCAAAAAGCCAGATCAGATTGTCGATACTAGAAACCGCAAGGGCCCCATGTTCGGCCCCTTCAGTAAAACTATTTCCAACTAGAGATAAGACGGCCACGACCACGAAAGGTAGAATCATGCACCAAATTGAGGCCTGCACGGTGCCTTTAAGTGCATCTTGCGTCCATCCGAGGAAATAGAGAACGGCAGTGATCCCAGAAAAGACATAGGTCAAGTGATAGACGGTTGAGTAAATGAGTTTAAGAAGCCAGATAAAAGCTTTCGAGATGACAAAAAGCCCAGAGGCCAGAAGATCGTTCAAGTTCGGAACGGCGAAGCGATCCAAAAAGTTCCATGATTTATTTTCAGCGGTTCGGACTTTGGGCTCGTACCATTTTTTTACAAAGAGATTTCGCGGGCTCACTTTTTGCAAAGTGAGTGATGCTGTTTCCAAAGCGGTGCCTACTGCCAACGTGTGAAACTGGTAAAAACCGGCCATGAATACCACAACGATGATGAGTTTTTTTACAGCAGTCATCATATCGAAGTCGGTAAAAAACGCGCCAATGACTGCGACAATAAAGAGTGGGGCCACAAAATATTTGGCAATGGTGTTTAACTCTATATAGAGCTTGAAGACGGATGGGTCTTCAATTAAGAGCATTTCGCGTATGAGGTTAGCTTTCATAACTTTTTGGCCTTATTCTGCCCATAGGTTTGCTCACGCTTAATCTGTTCTAAGCGTTTTTCCTCCATCTGTTCGGCCAAGAGACGATTGGTGGTTGATTGCTTTTCCAACATTTCTAGCTGAGTGTTGTGCATCCCCACCTGAGATTCGAGAATCAGTGCCGTATTTTGGGCCGTGAGCTGACTGGCCCTCCCGACTGTCCTTGCTTGCACCGATTTGTTGACCTGGGCGATTGCCTGTTTTTCTTTTTTGTCATTAAAACGCTTTTCAATTTTGACCTGGGCCTTGGTCTTGCGCTCTTCATCTTTGATGATGCCGTATTCGCGCATGAGGTCTTTTAGATCAGATAGCGAGTATTTCAGTTCTCGAATGGCATTGTTTAAGTCGCCCAAATTTTCAATGTCACGTTTGGCGGTCAGTTGGTTGGCAAGATAGAGCACCCGTTCGGCGCGAAAATATTCATCTTGGACGAGTTCGTTATATTCCTGCATCTTCTTGGTGTACTTTTCCGCATTGGTGACTAATTTTTCTAACTCATTAAGCTGACTGGCGGTTGTCGTCACCAAGTCAAATAAGAGTGCCGTATCTTGGCCAAAATTTAATTGGGCGTGGGCCTCGAAACAAAATAACAACAATATGAGTGCTTTCATGCGTGACTCCAGGTTGGATGCTTGATTTTTGTGTAGTTGATTAGGGCATTCTGATAGGGAAGAAATCGTCCTTTCTCCTGCATATAGTTTTCAAAGTGATTCAGGTCTTGCTTATCGGAGGTAAAAAGCTCGTACTCCAAGGGTGTCGCGTAAAAGCGTGCTGGCTTTAAAAAGTTCTCAGACGCCACTACAAACTCGCTGTACTCGCCTTTCTTGGAATAAACACCGGCGACTTGGGCGGCAAGATGCTCACTTACAAATTCACTTGGCTTCAAATTTTGCTTGAAGAAAAATTTGAAATAGGTGTTTTGAATAATAACCCGACCAAGCTGCGTTTCTGAAAAGTCGTCTAAGTTCTGAGAAAGCGCCACCGCCGAGGCATCGTGCTTTCTAAAAGTACGAAAGCACTCGGCGATATAGTCGGCGTTTTTTGATAAAAGGTTCCAACACTCGTCAAAGATAAAGACCTTGCGTCCTGGCATATTTTTGAAACATTCGATTAAGAAAATGACCAGGGGAGCTTTGATATTGTCAGGATAATTGCCAAGGTCACTATAGATAAAGTTTTGTCCACCATGAACGTCATCAGAAAAATATTCTTTGATTTCTGCAAAATAGTGAGAGATGCCGGGAAATTCAACTTCCAGTGCAGATAAAAACACATCAAAAGTGGATATATCGTTTTTAATAACTGTTTTTATGACTTCAAATAACCGGCCTTCTTCCTTCTTAGGCAATTTTTCATCAAGTACACTCATCACAAATTCTTTTAGGTAGCGCGGACTTTTAAACTGCATGGGATTGAACTTTTCAGAAAAAATAAGGCCCTCACCAAAAAGGGCGTTTTTTCTGAACGAATTTCCAAGGTCTAGGCATAAGGCC
>CAYHRT010000204.1:0-7280 GCA_964359085.1 uncultured Bdellovibrio sp.
CACGATAAACGCAAGAAGATCTATCATCGAAAGTGTCGGAGAAGATGTCGAACGATCTTCCCCCCCCAGAATTGTGCCAAAAATCGTCTTCTAACAAAGAATGGGAGGAATTTTCAGGCCCACTCTTCTCTGATGTGGAAAAATTAAATTTGTGGGATGAAAAAAAATCTGAAGGCATGACTTCAAGTGGAGAGGAGGAAGCCGTTATTCAGCCTACGGTGCGTGCAAAAAGCAGGCAGTATGGTTGGTGGCTCTGTGTCGCAGCTATTGTGACTGCAGCGGCGGTATTCACTAAAGTGCCTGGGATAGGGATATTGGGAAGCGCAGTACCTTCACGGGAAGTACAGATTTTGAAGAAGGATTTCGCACAACTTGAGCGATCAAAGTCTGCACGGTTTGATAAGGTCTTTTCAAATACAATCATAGACAGGCCAAAATTTAATCTTGCGATGGTTGATGATGGTGCAAGAATTTGGATGGGAGTGAGTACTCGGGCCTTCTATCGATTTGAAATTGATTTTCGCAGCGTTCCCAATCATGTGATGGGGAGTGAGCCGATCCATTTCAGTACGGTTGGTCAAATTCAAGAGGGACTCGCTGTTATTGCGGTTAAGAATTTTTCTTTTGGACAAGGAAAAAAGGTTGAAGCTGGTCTTTATGAGGTGACCTTGCGGGCATCTCGCGCCGACAACATCGCAAGATGGTTGCGTGTGTTGAACGAGAACAACTTTACCAAGACAATTGTCAATAGTTTGTCTTCCTATATTTCTCCGCTTGAAATTACATTAGGCCCAGAAAAGATTCTTCTTTCTCCTGGAGATGAGAAGGAAGCTGCCATCCAAATTGAGACTTATCTTGTTCAGATAAAAGAAAACAAACGACGTCCCCTCCTAGAGCAACAGCAGAATGTTCTTACCTTACAGTCGTTGCTCTATAAGCTTGGGGATCTCATGAATGAGTATCGTACCCAGGGACTTGCTGGCAAGGTCAGTTATATTCGAACCTACGCCAAGGAAGTGGCACCCGCCCTTCAGGTGTTGGCAGTGCCGACTCC
The DNA here is from genome assembly GCA_964359085.1 of uncultured Bdellovibrio sp. Lineage (GTDB taxonomy): Bacteria > Bdellovibrionota > Bacteriovoracia > Bacteriovoracales > Bacteriovoracaceae > GWA2-49-15. The sequence goes on from CAYHRT010000204.1 coordinate 1,055, forward strand.
CAAAACCCAAATTCTCGATGCAAAGGGTGGAGATCCTGACTTGGTGATTCCAGGACCAACGATCTGGAGTACACTGGATACAGCGGAAATGGCAAAAAAACTGGCCATGCTTTCCGTGCAATTTGTAGAGTCGTTGAGTACTCCTGGCGCTAAAAAGCGCCAGATCCAAAAGTCATTTGGGCCAGAAAAAATTCTCGACGATCTATCCGCGCAATTAACCACCAAGGCCGATCTGCTTGAACAAGAACTTAGTTCTATCGATTAGAGGGAATCGGGCAGGCGCCTGGAGTTAGTTGTTGGAAGGTCTTCTGACAGGAAAATTGATCTTTTTCCTTATCGTAAGTTACAATCGCTCCCCAATTATCAGGGTCATGTTCAAACAGCAGAGTCAATTTTTGTTCTATACAAAAATTCAAAAGCTGGCGTTTATCGCTAGTTGAAACGCCAGGTACCATATCGTAAGCCATTATCCATGGCACATGAATATGAGCAGCGGTTGGAACCAAATCGGCCATATAAAAATACTGGGAATCGAATGGGTGCATCAGGTATGGAGTATGCCCCATACTAGTTTTAAATTGCAGTTGGTAATCATGATCGCTGAGAATAATACCCGAGTTCCCTTGGTGCCAGCTAATTAAACCTCTGGCCTCGTGATCCTGAATCACGGGGCCAAAATAGTTTTGATGAAAAGATCCGGCATCGCGCTCAGTTGCTTTAAGGGCATATTCATAATGTTGACGGTGGAGATGCAGATGGGCCATGGGAAATCTTGAGCAAATCGTTGCGTTTTGTGTGAGATGCGTAAGACCTCCGGCATGGTCGAAGTGCAGGTGCGAAATAACCACATCAGTAATATCTTCCGGAGAGAGGTTCTCAGCTTCTCTGAGCGCTGTTTTGATGGGGTCCTGGCCGCCTACAACTGCGAAACGTCCGTCAAACTTTGGCCCATGATAATCGCCAATGCCCGTATCGACTAAAATGACTTTGTTGCTAGTCTTGATTAGCCACAAGCGTAAGGCAAGATTGATGCGGTTGTCTTGATCGGGAGGGGCCGTTTTTTGCCACAATGGTCTTGGGATAATCCCAAACATGGCCCCTCCATCGAGGCGAAAGGTTCCAGGCCGAACACACCAGTATTTTACTTCCATTGTTCATTCTCAAATGATAATTCTCAAAAAAAGTGTAACTATTTTTTTTTGTTTGGCCACTATACATCTGTTAGTTATCGTTAGCTGTTGTTTTTTAAGGCCAACTCCATTAATCTTTTTGCCATAGAAATTTTTTTGGGTCACGGTCAGTTGAGGAGTTCAATATGAATGTTCATGAGTATCAAGCCAAAGAGCTTATGCGGAAATTTGGCATTAAAGTTTTGCGTGGAAAAGTCGCGAAATCAGTTGGTGAGGCCGTTGAAGGTGCCAAAGCTCTCGGTGGCAATGTATGGGTAGTCAAGGCCCAAATCCACGCCGGAGGGCGAGGCAAGGCGGGTGGCGTGAAATTGGCCAAGAGTTTGGATGAAGTTAAGTCGCATGCCGAAGCCATTTTAGGTAAGACCTTAGTGACCCATCAAACTGGTCCAGAGGGGAAAAAGGTTCAGACACTTCTGATCGAAGAAGGTTGTAAAATAGAGCATGAGTATTATCTGGGAATCGTTCTGGATAGAAATAAAGGCAAATTGACTTTTATTGGTTCGGCCGAAGGTGGAGTTGAAATCGAGAAGGTGGCAGCAGAAACACCCGATAAAATTATTAAAGTTACGGTCGATGCGGCCGCGGGCTACTCGCCTTATATTGGAAGAAAATTGGCGTTTGCTATGGGGATGAAGGGTGATGTGGTGAAGGATGCCCTGACTTTTTTTGAAGGGCTTTACAATCTCTACATCAACTGTGATTGCACTGCCGCTGAGATTAATCCCCTCGTCGTGACAGCAACGGGTGAAGTATTGGCCCTCGATGCCAAACTAAATTTTGATGATAATGCTCTCTTTCGTCACCCTGAAATAGAGAATCTGCGAGACCTGAGCGAGGAATCCAAGGAAGAATTGGAGGCGCATGAATACGATCTCTCCTACATCAGTCTCGATGGCAATATTGGCTGTCTCGTCAACGGTGCTGGTTTGGCCATGGGAACAATGGATATTATTAAATTGTTTGGAGGTTCCCCTGCTAACTTTTTGGATGTGGGAGGCGGTGCTACGAAGGAAACCGTTGAAAAGGCTTTTGCCATCATTTTGAGAGACCCGAAGGTCAAGGCAATTTTGGTTAATATCTTTGGTGGAATTATGAAATGCGACATTATCGCAGAGGGTATTGTAAGTGCCGCTCGCTCACTTGGCATTAAGGTTCCTCTTGTCGTTCGGCTTGAAGGAACGAATGTGGCCCTTGGGAAAAAGATCCTAAGTGAGTCCGGTCTTCAGATCATTGCCGCCGATGATTTAGGTGATGCGGCCAAAAAAGTGGTTGATTCCACAAAAGGAAGGAGGTAGTCCATGGCCATTTTAGTGGGAAGAGAAACAAGATTGATTACCATTGGATATACCGGAAAACAGGGCACATTTCACTCTCTCCAGAGTCGCGATTACGGAACCCAGTTTTTTGGTGGGGTGACACCCGGAAAAGGAGGTACGACTCACGAAGGTTTTCCGGTGTTTAATACCACGCATGAAGCTGTGAATAAAACGGGGGCCAATGCCGCCATGATTTTTGTGCCACCGAAGGCCGCAGCTGATGCCATTCTTGAATGTGTAGATTCTAACATTCCTCTGGTTGTATGCATTACAGAAGGAATTCCTATTTTAGATATGGTGAAGGTTCGCAAGGCCATGATGGGTTCTAAGTCACGCTTAATAGGGCCCAACTGCCCAGGGATTATTACTCCAGGTGAGTGTAAAATAGGCATTATGCCTGGCCACATTCATATGCCGGGTAAGGTGGGCGTCGTTTCCAGATCGGGAACATTGACCTATGAAGCTGTGTATCAGCTCACCCAAAGAGAAATTGGTCAATCTACTTGCGTGGGGATTGGTGGCGACCCAGTTGCAGGAACTAATTTTATCGATGTGCTTGAACTCTTTCAAAAAGATCCAGATACTGAAGCCGTTATCATGATTGGTGAAATTGGAGGCCAGGGCGAGGTAGATGCTGCTCGGTGGATTCAGAAAAATATGACCAAACCAGTTGTGAGCTTTATTGCTGGGGCATCTGCTCCCAAAGGTAAACGCATGGGGCACGCTGGTGCCATCATTTCTGGAGGCGATGATACTGCCGAGGCAAAATTTAAAATTCTTGAGCAGTGTGGAGTAACGATCTCGCGTTCTCCGGCCGAAGTGGGGGCCAAGATGAAAAGCGTTTTAAATCGTCGATAAGTATGATCGTGGCCGGCCAATTGAGATAAAACTTGCATGAATGGAATTATTTGATTAATTTCGCGGCCACGGTTCTAGATATCTCTGGCGATAAATCGATTGATCAAATGTGAGGAGACAAATTATGGCAGCTGAAAGGACTCTCTCAATTATTAAACCTAATGCAGTGGTGGATAACCATATTGGTAATATAGTGACCCGTTTTGAAAAAGAAGGGCTGCGGATAGCGGGTATGAAGCTTGTTCGTCTTTCCAAGGAAAAGGCCGAAGGTTTCTACATAGAGCACAGGGAAAGGCCTTTTTTTGGTTCCTTAGTTGGATTTATGACCTCAGCACCTGTGGTTTTGATGGTCCTCGAAGGGGCAAATGCAGTTGAGAAAAATAGGCAGATAATGGGGGCCACCAATCCTGCGGAAGCTAAAGAAGGTACTTTACGTAAACTCTATGCCAAATCGATTGAAGCCAACGCAGTCCATGGTTCTGATTCTTCCACCTCGGCGGAACGTGAAATAAACTATTTCTTCGACAAAAATGAAATTTTTGGCCGCTTCTAGCTCATTTTGACGGATTAATATTTCTTTTTTATAATCACCCACTTTTTGTACTGGTGCTATTTGCCTAGTAAATAAATGTAGTTTATTATAATGTTTACCACGCTCCTTGAAGGCTTCAATGCCTTGCGCTATAAGAAGGAGCGAAATGAATTAGGGGAAACATACATGATGTCAAGAAGCTTTCAGATTGGAGATTATGCAGTTTGTCCTGGCCATGGGGTAGGGCAGATTTGTGACATTGAGGAACGTGACCTTGGTGGTGATAAAAAAGACTATTTTATCGTGAAAATCCTGGCCAATGGTATGACCATCATGGTTCCGGTGGAGTCTGAGGCAGGCATTCGCTCCTTGGTTGGACAAGGTGAAATCGAGGAGGTCTACGGCCTGCTCAATAACCATGACGTACAGGTCGATAATTCTACCTGGAACAGACGTTACCGTGAATATATGACGAAGATTAAAACCGGATCTCTCTTGGAGATTGCCGACGTCTTGCGGGCCTTGTTCCTCCTCAAATATCGTAAAAATTTAAGTTTTGGTGAAAAGAAGATGCTTGACCAGTGCAAAGGTCTGTTAGCGCAAGAGATTGCCCTTTCTAATGGCGCAGGCGTGCGAGAGATCGAAGTCAAAATAGATTCATATTTCAATTAAGTTTGGGTTCTTTCATATCTGTTCCTGTTTGATTTCTAAAGGCCATTCTTCGTGCTAACATCACGTCTCTATTAGTTTAGCCTAGGAGATGTTTGTGACTGTGCGTGTACGTTTTGCTCCCAGCCCGACGGGGTATTTACATATTGGTGGTGCTCGAACCTGCCTCTATAATTTTCTTTTTGCCAGATCTCATGCTGGCACGCTTGTTTTGCGTGTCGAAGATACAGACTTAGATCGTAGTTCTCGTCAATTTGAACAGGCCCAGAGAGCAGATCTACAGTGGTTGGGTATTACGTTCGATGAGGGACCTGAGATTGGTGGACACTTTGGTCCTTATCGACAGTCTGAACGCCATAAGATCTACGAAGAAGTGGCAGCACAACTCATGGCCAATGGGCATGCCTTTTATTGTTTTTGCAGAGAAGAAGTCTTAGAAAGAAAGAAGGCCGCGGCCTTGGCCCAGAATTTAAATCCCGCATACGATGGCACTTGCTATGGTGTGACCCCCGAAGAGGCCCAGGATCGCTTGGCGAAAGGGGAAGAGGGAGTGGTGCGGTTTAAAGTTCCCAACAAGTCCTACACACTTAATGATCTCGTTCGTGGTGAGGTTGTCTTTCCGGCAGGTATGGTGGGGGATTTTGTGCTTTTACGCTCCAACAAAATGCCCACATACAATTTCTGTTGTGTGGTCGATGATATAAAAATGAAATTTACTCATGTGATTCGTGGGGAGGATCATTTAAATAATACCTTGAGACAATTAATGATCTATGAGGCCTTGGGCGCAACTCCTCCTCAGTTTGCTCATGCTAGTTTATTGATAGGGAAGGATCGACAAAAGCTTTCGAAGAGACATGGTGCTACTTCCGTTGCCCAGTATCGAGAAGAAGGGTATCTACCGGAGGCCCTCCTTAATTATCTCTGTCTTTTAGGATGGTCCCATCCCGCCGAAAAAGATGTTTTTACCATGACTGAGATCATTCCCCTTTTCGGTATCGAACGCTTCTCCAAGGCTTCTCCTATTTATGACCTCGATAAACTTGCCTATATTAACAATCAGCATCTGCGCTTGCTGTCGGTGGAAGAATTGGCTTCTCGCTATGCTGCTTTTACCAAGTCACATACAATGTTTTTAGAATCGACCGTTGATTGGCAGCATCGGTTCTTAAATCTTTTTAAAGAAAAGGCACAAACATTTAGGGATTTTGAAACTTATGGTGCGCAACTTTTGTCATTGGAATTTGATAGTAGTGAGGAAACCTCTCAGATCTTGGCCATGCCAACTACCAAAAATATTGCTCAGTTCCTTGTGGATCTTTTAAAGCAGATTGCTGCCACAACCACTTTTTTCTCGGAAGTCCAGGTGGGAGAGTGGATGGATGCCATGAAAAACACCTTAGGAGTGAAAGGCAAACCGCTCTTTCTTGGTGCTCGTCTGGCCTTAACGGCCCAACCGCACGGGCCAGATTTAAAAATTTTATCTTCGTTGACGCCTGCTAAGATTCTTTTAGAACGTGCCAGGAAACTGTTAGAGAAATTATCTTAAGATGATTTGTGAGATGGCCTGGTAGAGATGGGTGTTGTTATCGACCCACATCACTAATTCTGCGGGAAGTGAACGAAGATTATAGAAGGATGCCATGGAGTGCCCATAGGCA
>CAYHRT010000205.1:0-7267 GCA_964359085.1 uncultured Bdellovibrio sp.
TCAAGAAGGTGGTTGATATCCATTTTTTCTTCCATCACTCTTATGCCGAATTCCTGGGCCAATTGGATGATAGATTTACGTGTGATGCCGTCTAAAATGGTGTCGGTCATGGCAGGCGTATGGATGACTCCGTCAATCACAGACATGAAATTCATTCCCGACATTTCTTCAATATAGCATCTATGCAAAGCGTCTAGCCATAAGGTTTGGCCACATCCTAACTCTTGGGCCCGTTTGCCGGACACCAGACTTGCAGCATAGTTCCCACCAGTTTTGGCCGCGCCGATACCACCTGGGCAGGCCCGGGCACGTTCGCGTTCGACGTAAACTTTAATTGAATCTCACTTAAAATAGGGGCCCGAGTGTGAGGCAATAACAAAATATTTGTAGGTGAGTCCTGGCTTTATTCCTAAGCTTTCCTCTGTGGCGATCATGCATGGTCTTAGATAGAGAGATTCACCACTTTTGGTTGGAATAATTTCTTTACAATAATAGGCCATGGCCATGACGCTTTCCATGAAATCACTGGCGGGAAATTCGGGCATGCCTAAACGTAGCGCGGATAAATTAAAGCGTTTTGCATTTTGATCAGGCCGAAAGAGAAACGGTCCTTTTCGATCGACAAAGTACCCCTTGAGTCCTTCAAAAATTTCCTGGCCATAATGGAAAACCTTGGCTTCAGGGCCTAGTTGTAGTGGAGCATAAGGAACAAGTTTTAATTCGCCCCATTTTCCTTCCCTGTAATCACATTCAACAAAGGCCGGGGCAATGATTTTCCCAAAACCAAGTTCTCTGGGTAGTTTGCACTCGGCAATCTTGTCTAGTGCACCTGATATTACTTGTAGTCGTCCCACGGGCCCTCCAAAAGGCGGAAATCAATATGGAAGAGAGATCGATTTTTGTGCCTGAAAACATAACGGCCAACACCTTGATTGCCACCATGCACCGTGGCGGTCCTGTAAGAAAATGTGAGTCGACGATGATTTTAGCCCCATGCAAGACTTGAATTGATTTTTTTAATTTTTTTCTATTTTGCCAAGGAGGCCCCCATGATTGGGAAGGTCATCGCGATTCTCGCTTTAGTGTTTTCTCTCACCTTCATTGGAAGGAGTTGGGCCAACGCCGATGATAGCTACAGTCCACTCAAACCCTACATCGTGCTGATTCCCGGTGCAGGCTCGAATGGCGGGAATATTTATGTTAAAAATCTTACCAAACTTTTAAAAATTACCGGGCATGGCGAATATTTTGGTAGGTATCAGGAGATCTTAAAAGAAATCGGTCTTCCCTCTATGTTATGTCCGAAAACTAAGGATAAAGATCGACGCCCCTTACTGGCGCGTGCTTTGGAATGTGTCGTGGCGATTCAGGCGGCGATTGTCCAAGGAACCATTCAGAACAGACGGCCCATGCTGAGGCGCAATCTCATTTTATTAGGCCATAGCATGGGGGGCAATATTGCGCGGATGGTGGCCAATGATCCTCGGCTCGCCCCCTTCATCCACTCTGTTATTACCGTGGCCACGCCCCATCAGGGGACTCCCATTGCTGATTTTATTTTTGATCAGTATGCCAAGGGTTGGGAGAGTGAACTTTACCGAACGGTGATTGAAGGAATCGGATTTACTCCCATAGAGAAAGAATACCTGGCCGAACTGAGAACTGAACGTTTGCCCAATTCTCCTCAGGTCTATTACGCCCAAGATGTTCGCGCACTTCCCTATATTAATTACTATAGTCTAACCAACTCAATGGAACATACGCTCATGCCTCCCTTGGAGGTTACCAATATGGTTTTGAAAGACGAGATAAAAAAACGAGGGTTGGACCACACGTCTTACGGTGTGGCGAATGATGGTATGGCACCAGAATATAGTATGGTGTATGGCAAAGTGATCGGATCGGTAAAGGCCGATCATTGGGAAACCCTATGCATTGGAATTTTAAAATTCACCAAAGGCTGTGAGCAAACGAAGCAAGTGCTCTTTCCTTTTCTAAAGAATCTAAATCAAGAGATTGCGGCATCCTTGCTAAGGCCCTAACGAAAGAAGAAATTTAGATTAATCATGGGTACGATGGCGGTATAGGATTGGGATACATCTGTGGCCGTGGTATCGACTTTGTATTCACTGATCGTGATAGCGTGATAGTTCATGGTGGCACCCAACCAAACACTACGGCTTAAAGGCAGTTGAAAACCAAGCCCGGCTTCATAGCCTGAGCCCTCAATGTCTTGACTGGCACCATCCACGGTGCGAGATCCGCTCAGAGCAACATTATAAGTCAATTGCACTTTCCAACGAAATTCTTTGTCGATGAAATAGAGAGCGGAGGCACCAAAAGCGGTCACCGAAACATCGCTTTCGGTACTTCCACTTCCTGCCTGATGGGCCTTACTGATCATGTGATAGCTAGGACCAATGTAGAGTTGGTTGTTTCTGTCAAAACTTGCACCGATAAAAAAAGCGTTGTTCATGCGCGAGTAGGAGAAATTATCAACATCATCTTCCCAGGTGTGATACAGGACAGAATATTGCAGACAAAATGATGCGAAGGCCTCTTGGATGGGCAAAATGAATAAGGGAAGGGCCATCCAATTTTTTAATCTAGACCATTTCAAAATTATTAATAAGACTTTCATGAAGTCACACTTTAATCTTCAGTCTCACATAGTTAGAGCAGTTAGGTCAACGCGGCAAAAGGATGCAATTTGCTCTATCTAGCTGATCTGTCTAAAGAAATATGGCCTGACAGGGTGATGAACCCGGTATAGATCGCAACAACAAAAAATAACCAAGTAGATTAGAGGTGTATATGGGAAGCGTTGCAAAAATTGCAATTTTGATATCGTTCATTTTATTGGGAAGCGCTTATGCACGTACCCTCCCTAAATTTACTTCGGCCCATTCAGTACTTTTAGAGGGATCTATCGAAGAGGGAGTTATCCTATCTCGCACTGATAATCCCAGCAGCTTAGTCAAAGAGATTAATGAGCAACTCCTGTATTCCATCGGCCAGCTAAATGGATTGGGTGGTGGTTCTCCTGATATGGCAAAAACCAAAATCAGCTTGGGCGATGTCCAGCTTCCTGAATCTGGCGTGTATAAAGTTTCTTATCGCGCTTCCATGAAAATTGCCTGGCCCATCGAGAGACCTTTTCCAAAAAGTTATGATCTGGTTCTGCCTGCCCAGGGGAGCGACTATTTTCTTGAGCGATTTTTTAAGCAGTACGGCAGTGATGAAAATGCTGGCAAAAAATGTTTGGCGCCGGAAGTACACGAAGTGGAATTAGGTAATTTTTGGTATTATTATCGACCGCTCAAACGTGGCTGCGCGCTTAGCTATTATCCTGCGGCCGTAACTAAAGTACCTGTGAATTTACGCTACGGACGCGACAATACTAAGGGCAAATCGCCTGAATATGGCAAGGTATGGGAAGACGGTAAAGTTGTTACAACTCTGATCTTTGGGATGGCGGATGCAGAAGAAAATTCTCCCTTTGATGCAGGGATTTCTGCTTTTCAAGATACACTCCGAGATGCTTTCGAGACCTTTGGAGTTCCGATTTGGTCAAGCGTGGCGAATTTGACGCCCGATTTTGTTCCAAGCAAAAAAAATGCCGTTCTTCATGTTAAATTTGCTGTGGCCCAAGGAGAGTTGGATCTCATGCTCATTTTAGTGGAAGATATTAAGGAGGTCTATCCAGGTTCTGAGATCGAAATACTCTACAATGAAAGAACCACCTACTCAGATTTTGTGAGTTACAGTGGACATTCAGGTCTTGGCGCCAATATTCGCCAATTGGCTCAAATGGGACGTTTCGTACCGGAACAATATCAAATTTTCTTGATCAATGGTTGTGATACCTTCGCCTATGTTGATGAGGCCCTGGCCCGCGCTCATGAAAGAGTGAACCCAGGCAAAGGAAGATATAAGTTTTTTGATATCTTAACCAATGCTATGCCAAGCTTTTTTCATATGAATGCTCGTTCCAACATGACGGTGATAAAGGCCTTGGTGGAAAAAGATAAAACTTATCAAGAAATTTTGGCAGGATTTGATCAAAATCAACGTGCCGTAGTAACAGGTGAAGAGGACAATACCTGGCCTGCCCCGTTCTGAATTGCAGAAGAACCGTTGTAGAATTAACGTTGTGAAACCGTCAAGCACTTCAACTTTGTGGCCATTTTAAGCGAACAAAAGACGTACTAAATTCCAAGGAAATAATCTTTTCCGCATGGTTACGATTTAATTTTCTCGAATAAAGGCCTTCAGTCTGGGCGTGAAAAGTTCGATGAGGATTGATGATGGCGGGAGAGTGACGGTTGAAAAAACTGGCCTTTGAGTGGAAAGTTCTCATCTTTGGAAAATTGGCGTTTGTGCCATGTTTGATTGGTATTACTTGGTTCTTAGGTCACCAATACATGGAGTTTATCCACGCCCGACATAACTTAACTGCCGGCCATGAACTTCATCAACTCTCACAATTATATCGTGAAATTGTGCAAGAACGAGGTACTGCGATGCTTTTTTTGCGTGGTCGTACCTCCATTTTTGAATTTAAGGATGTGGTAAAAAAGAGTGATGAGGTGGAGAGAAGGCTCAATTTACAAAGTCATGATTCAGAAAGTCTGGTTTCTGCTAACATGACGGCTCTGCATTCGTTGCGGGAAGAAATTTACACACAAGGAATGACACCTGATCAGACTTTTAGCGCATATCAAAACGTTCTCTTGCAAATTCAAAAGGCCCTATCGCTGACCATTGACTTGCGTGAGGCCACGATCGCCACAACTTCCAATTTGTTGTTTGAGGATGTAGCGAGCTTACGCGATTTGCTTATTCAGCAGGCCATTGTGAATATGCCATTATCGACTCAAGATTTTAATTCGTTATTAGTTACCGCCACGCGCCCGTCATTGCATGAAAATATTTTGACTGGAAATGGTCAAGGACCAGTTTGGGCGGCAATTCAGGGATGGCAAGATTTAGACGGACAGAAAGCTATTAAGAAAAAACTTGATTTTATGATCAAGACTTCTGATCAGGGCAATTTTAAAATTTCACCCGAAGAAATCTACACGGATTCAATTCCTGTTTTAAGGAAAATTGATGGCGTGGCCAAAATAGCTTTTGAAATTTTTCTGGATAAATTGAAGGATGAGGAAAAAAGCAGACGTCTTAGCTTTATGTCGTATTTTATTATTATCTTTGGTGCCATGTTCGCACTTGCCGTCTGTATGCGTGTCATGTACAGGCACGCCATCTATCACCACAAACATCATTTATGGCGCGAAAGAAAACGCCTGGCTCCCCTTGCGAGTCCTACTCAACTCAATCTTTTGAGTGAGCAAGGTCGATTGTTGGGGGAGAAAATTACGGCCTTACAAGTCTATCCTTTGCGCTATAAAGCAGCCTATTACAATAAGTCCGTTGATCAGGACAACAGTAATCACGAACTCGAATCTATCAATTTTGATTTTACGATCGATGTTGAAGCGCTTTGCTTGGCGCTAAAAAATAGTGAGACCCGGCGAGAAACTCCAGAGCAACCAGGCAAGGCATTTACTCGTCACCAGGCAAATGGTGAAGTCAAGATGGTTGTCAATCATGCTGCAAATCATGAATCTGCAGTCAGATTTTCACACAAAAAGGTGGTTTAGGACGTGAGTATCGGGACTTTCTCTAAATACTTCAATGATGAATTTAACTTTGCCTGGCGCAAGTTAGAGGAACACTTAAGTTCTTTTGCAGCTGAAAGTCGTGCATGGTGTGATGCCGATGTTTTATTGCAGAAACGTGGCGTGCATTATTTGCGTGGCATGGCCCGCCATCTCCCCACTCCGGCCACGGCTGAAATGTTGGCGATGTTGGCCGAATATGAAGCCCTCCTACCTGAAACCTATGACATTACCGCAAGCAATCTCAAGAGTTGTTTAGAAGTTCTTCATTCACTCCACCAGTCTTTAACAAAACTATTGGATGAAATGGCAGAGACCGGTAATAAAGATTCTTTTCATCCACATGCAAAAGAAACTCACAGCGAAGATTCAAGAGTGCTGAAATTTATTGTTGGTGATCGATTGGTTGATTGGAGTGTAGCTTCCAGTGGCCCGCAAAAATTTGATTCTCCTGTCATTGAAGAAAATATTGAGAATATTAAAGAAGGGAATGATGCAATGACGGTGCCCGCTGACCTTCGAGTCCAGGGCATTGAGTTTATGGCCAAAATCTTTGAGCAGTCCGAAATTTTGCCTGTCAGTGCCACTTCACTTCAAGCATTGAAACAAAAAGTGTTGCACTTGCAAGAGATAGAAGGTGATAAGAAATTAACCCACGTCATTCTCGATGAAGTTGTAAAAGATTTTAGTCGTATCGAGCAACGTTTGGCCTGTCAAGCCGTTTTCAAACCATTTCAAGATCTTGGGACAACCTCTGGGTACGTATTAGGAACCTTGCATTTTTCTTTGGTGGATGAGTTGTGCTCGCTTCCTAAACATGCCATAGGCAATTTATTGCGAGGTCTTTTCGCCGTCGCCTCCTATCTGCCACCTACGATGAGTAAATGCATGTTTCAACTGGCCCCTCAGCTTGGCAAGCGTGGTTATGTCGCCGATTTATTTTGTGATGAGATTGGTTTTTTTCATTGGAAGCAGGCCTGTAAGAATCTCGACAATTCTAAATTTGGTTGGGAGATCGTAGTACTGGAAGAAAAGTGTTTTTTTAGGATTCATCTTGATGAATCTGCGGGCAAGAGTTTAGCTTTTTTAGTCAAAACGAATGACCCACACTTCAAAGGCGTATGGGCCATCCCAAGTGCGGCCGTAAAACGCTTTACGGTGCTTGGTAAGAAATCGCAAGAAAGGCCTCAAGCATTGAAAGAAATCAAAAAATTGCCCGGGCATATTCTCGAAGGTTCATCCATTTGCCTTTCAATCCAATGGAAAGGCGAGGATTTCTATCTAGAGGCCCAAGACGTAGTGGGTGAGGAGTTGGTCACGGTTGGTACAGCAAGTAGCCCCTATGCTCCCTATTCATGGGGATTGTCCGATAGTGCCGGCCAGGTCATCTGGCTTGATCTCGACCTGTATTTAAATTTAGCAACTCGATCACACGAAGCCGCCTAGCAGGCCGTTGAAAAAGGCGGAAACCGTGCTTAGGCACGCTTTCCGTCTGCCGCGTTCTCGTCTTCAAATCGCCCTCGACGTACTTTTCAAGTACGCCTCAGACGATTTGAAGGCCTCGGCCTTGCATCTGCACCTTTTTG
>CAYHRT010000206.1:0-7243 GCA_964359085.1 uncultured Bdellovibrio sp.
CCCTCTGTGTCGTCTGGACGACACAGAGGGTTAACAAAAAGGACCTGGCACCTCATCCTATTTACAGCGATTGGGGTGCAACATACTCCAAAAATGGCGCGGATAGAATCTCGCCGTAGCGCTGTTGGAGTTATTCATCATTGAGTCGGCTTCCCCAAGAGAGTTGAAGGGATAATAATCGGCTTGGTACTCATCTGGTAAACCAAGCATATGTCCAACCTCATGCCGAACCGTAGAACAATCTGTATTTACCATCAAATTGCCGGAGTCGGCCTGCATGCTATGTTGAGCCTCGCCAGCAATAGAACAGTACGAAGCATTCCCCGGGCAACAGGTTGTCCGATGCACCTCATCAAGGAAGGTGCAAGTAGAATGGTAACAAGTCCGAAGATTGATGGGAACAGATGGAGGACTGCCGCCAGGAAGAGCATCCGTGTTACTTATAAACTGAATTTGAAACGAAAGGTTAGGATAACCACTGCTACGCGCCTGGTTGGTAAACCATGTACCGATACAGGCCTGTAAGCGAGCGAGATGAGCTGCCGTCTCAGTAGGACTAGATCCTGTCGGTGGAGTCACCTGTATGGTGGTACGAATAGTCGCATTGCCTCTTTGAAGCGGAGGAGTGCGCGCAATCCCATAGGAGGCAGTAGAACCAAAGGGATAGTCTGCCATTATTTGGCCAGAAAAAGTTTCATTGCTAAGCACAGTGTCCATCTCGCTTGGTATCACCGTTTCACATTGCCCAGAAAGCTTATCACAGCGGGTACTGCATCCGATATTACGCATAATCCGAAACGATGGTGTGTTACATAGATCATATTCCATAGCGGCCCGGGTTTGACTATCGTTGGCATTGAGCAGTGCCTGTCTGATTGCCGCTGGATCAGAAGCGAGCATTTCAGATGTGGAAATTGGGTTTCCTCTCTCAGGGCACACCCTTTCTAGCTGTCGGACCAAATCGCCTTGGTAGTTGGAGCGTACATTCTGTAAGGCAGTTCTAAGCTGTGGCCGCTGATTTCCGGCGCGATAATTGGCCAGAATCCGTGCCATGAGCTGAGCTGGACCTCTGAGATTATTTCTATCGTTTAAGGTTTGCTGTATTGAAATGGCCCCCGAAGTACGCAGGAGGGTGGCATCACTGCTACTCATCTGTAAAGCGTCAGCACCAACCACGGTCTCAACAATGGGGGCCAATTCTTGTGTCACTATGGCCCGTCGCACGGGAGGAAAGGTCGGGGTATCATCAATCATAAGTTGCTCGTAAAGCTGGGGCTGGGTCGATTTTAGTTTGATAAATGAATTCATCAGGGCAATACAGCTCGTGGTTCGAGAGTTGGCGTTACATGCAGGTGTTTGTGCTGTCCAGGCCCTTCGATAATAATCATCCATGACATAGGCCGATAAAGTACTTTCATCATTGAGTTGTTCCGCCACCACCTGCTGTCTTTCCCCGGCGAGGCCAGAAAAAGAGGGCGTAATTCCATTGCGCAATTGGGTATATCGGGTGTGCTCCGGTGTGCCGCTCATGCAATTGAGTGGCCTATCTGCTCCAGGTTGATAATTGAGCGCCGAGAGTTGCATAGTTAAGTGTTCCAAATAGGTTTTTCGAATTTCATCGGCAGAGAATTGAATGATAACACGATCAAGGTTAGTAATGGCCTGTTGCCCAGGTTGAGGCAAGGATGCACCACACACGGTACTCCGCAGCCGTTGGGCAGCAGCACTACAGTCGAAGTTTAAATCGGCCATGGCCTCCGTTTCACTGGTTGACAGGTACCCATATCCGCCATGTGAAGGAGCGTTGTTATAATGATGCAGAACAACAGCCAAGGCCCCCGGTGAGAGCACAATCAGAAGAATGATGCTAGAAAAAAATAAGATTTGCCTCATGAAACACCCCCGCATCGATTGTAACATACTATCAAAGAAGATTATTTCGTTATCAGCATGTGGTATTTCTCGCGAATGACTTCTGGCCCATATTTTCGTTCCAGCTTCCGGACAGTAAAGTGGCCTCTGGCCATGTCCTGAAAATGATTGATAAACAGCAGATTGATGATTGATCCTCCTGCTGCTCCGATAATAGGAATGGCCTGGGCAGCGGCCTTTTGTGAAATTGCCAGACCAAATCTCTGAGCTATCTTAACCGTCAGTCTGACCAAGGCGGGTGCGCCCTCGCCTGCTAGACCTTTTCTAGCAAGATAGGTGGTTGCTTCAGAAACACTTTTTGCCAGAAGGGCCCGGGTAGCGAAATAGCCTGATTCGGCGGCATCATCACTTTTTGTCTTCCCTCCAAACGCAAAGACCTCCATACAGGCAATCTTAGTTTCGGCATCGGAAATCTTTTCACCACCGGACCTCGCAATATCCATGATGGATCGAAGCATGATCGTAGTCGAAGCTGGTAGCTCAACTGCCAATGCCGGCAGGCCAAAAAAACCACCAAGAGCGCCCGACAATCCTACGGCAAATTTATGCAATCCGTTTTGTGCAGCTTTGTTTTCGCTCTCACTCATTGTAGAAATGGCCAGATTGAGGGCCTTATTGAGAGAGGCTTCAGTGGCAGTATGGATCACGCTCTGCCATCCCCGCGGCAGCAGCTCATAACCTTTTTCAATAGGAGTGCCGATCACATCGGTGATCTTAGCGGCAATACCGGGATTCTCCAGCAGCATGACCGCAACTTCAAGCTCAAGAACATCCTGTTCATTCATCTCATTCATTTTTTGGGGAACTGGCAATCACGATGATATTCAAGTAATTCATAATCACTGTCATAGACGTACTCATCTTTACAGAAATAATCGCGAGTGGAGAGTTCAAGCAGCTCTCTTCCATATTCGGAATCACACCTCAACTGTTCAGTACCATTGTGATAGTCATAAACTGGCATATCTTCGCGCGCATACCATCCTTCAGAGCGTGTTCCGATAGCAGCGCAAATAACTTCCTTCTCCTTGCAGTTTCTATCGACCTTGAATTGACCATTGGTTAACACCCATCCCACCTCGCCACTCAGATCGCGGCAAACTGGCCCCTCGGCAGCGAGAACTATATTGAATGAGAGTGAAAAACAAATAAAAAACACAACGCTAAGACTGTGCATGAATTGCTCCTGTGGTGTGGGGTCTTGGGCCGGAATTATTATGCAGAGGGGAGATAGGTGTCAATCTCCCTTTCCCTCAATCACGTCGACGAGACGCTTCGCAAACAAAGGAGCGACTCTCCGACCAAATGCATCACTTGGATGGGAATCACCTTGAGCATTTTTCGAGGGCAAATTCATGCCTCCTTCCGTTTCCAATTCCCAAAAATCCCACAAGAAAATATTATCTTTGGCTTCGTCCCATTCTTTTTTTACCCATGTAACAAAGGCCCTCGCCCGAATGGACTCCTCTTTAGAAGTTTCACCAGAGAGCAAAGCGGTAGCGGTCCAAACCACAAAGCGCGTATTGGGGAAAGAATGCATCTTCTCCTTCAAAGCGGCATATTGAAGCTTGTAATTCTCCAAAGTTTTCTCACTGGCCGTAACCTTCGGGGCCCCCTTGTCGGCCTCGACATTGCTCACAGGAAAACAATGCTTCCAAGCAATAATGTCATAACTCTTGGTTAGAATTTCTAAGGTTGGTTCAGTCTTATAAGGTTTCGGGCCGGCATTTTTTACCCAGATGTTCCAGTAATCGTAAGGATAGTTTTCCCAAGGATAGGGATCACCTGAGGGAAAGGCGCGCTCCTCGATTATGTATTCTGTTCCATGGGATTGGTTGTACTTTTTGAACCAATCCTCCACCCCACCTTTCCAAATCACTTCCCCTGTACTGTGATGGAGTAAGATAATCTTGGCCTTTACTCCTAAACTGCCTTCCTTGCCCGTAAATGCTCCTGCAACGCTGGCATTCGACAAATTAACAAGGACGCTCACATACAAAATCAACCTTAGAAACATATTTATTTCCTTTATGCAAAAATGTTAACAGAGTAAGAAATATCTTGGTAGTTAAGGGGCCGATTTATTTACCCTAGCTTAACATTTTTTCCCTTGAATAAATGTTGATTTTCACACTAATTCCCACGTATAATTGTAGCATGCATTTCAAGAGACGTATTTTCAATGAGTTACTTAGATGGAAGAACAATAAATTTCGCTTACCATTAATACTAAAAGGGGCCAGACAAGTTGGGAAGACAGTTCTGATTAAGGAATTCGGAAAAGAATTCAAAAACATCCATGAATTTAATTTTCAAAAAGATCATATCCTGAAAACTTTCTTTAAAACCACCAACAATCCTAAAAAAATCTTAGAAACCCTGGAAATTTATTCTGAGAAAAAAATCTCTTTGGAGAATGATCTCATTTTTTTTGATGAAATTCAGGATTGTCCAGAGGCCCTTAATTCACTTAAATTTTTTGCCGAAGATTTGCCCCATTCATACATCATATCGGCAGGATCTCTCCTAGGAATTTACTTGTCGGATCATTCCTTTCCTGTTGGCAAAGTCGAGTTTTTGCATTTGTATCCGATGTCCTTCGGAGAATTTCTCGAGGCCTGTAACAAAAAAGCGCTAGCAGAAAAACTGGAAATTTTAAGCTTAGAAAATAATACCTTTCATGATCTGTTCATAGAGGAAATGAAGAAATTTTTTGTCCTCGGTGGTATGCCTAAGGTGATATCGACCTTTATTGAAAACGATGACTATCAGAAAGCAAGAGAAATTCAAGACGATTTACTCGTCAGCTACAAAGGGGATTTTGCAAAATATTCAGGTCCAGTTTATGCTTTAAAAATCTTATCTGTTTTTGAAAATATCCCGAGACAGCTAGCAAAAGATAATCGCAAATTTCAATTCAATCTTCTGCAAACAGGCGGTCGCTTTGGTGATTTTAATTCAGCCATCGATTGGCTCGTCCATGCGGGCCTTTGTTATAAAATACCCATTATTGAACATGCCGAGATTCCACTTTCAATCCATGTAAAAGAAAATATCTTCAAGTTGTATTTTTTTGATATAGGTCTGCTAGGCGCACTATCTAATCTGCCTCTCTCTACATTTCTGTTAAAAAATGAACTCTTTAAAACATTCAAAGGCGCCTTCACTGAAAACTTTTTTTTGCAAGAGTTCACGAGTCAAAGAAATAAACGTCTCTATTGTTGGCAGGGAAAAAACTCGGAAGTTGACTTCCTTTATAATGAGGAGTTAACGCTTGTTCCAATTGAAATAAAATCGGGCGAATCTGGGAAGTTGAAATCATTAGGCGTTTTTTCAAGTAAATATCCCTGTCCCTGGAAGATACGCTGCTCTTTGCATAGTTACGAAATTCAGGAAAGGTCCAAGCTCAAGACAGTACCACTTTATATGGCGGCCCAAATCGAAAGAGTGTAACGGAAGTCGGAGTGACAGGTTTGGTAAGTTGACCTCTTGCATCTCGATGCTATGATTAACGGTCGACTGCTCTGATCCACCAGGGAGAATTCAATGACAAATGTTAAATCCAGAACCCTGATTATCGTGTGCCTGTTCTTTACAGGCCTCTCGTTTAATCTAACTACTCACGCCCAAGACCATGGACATCATCACCATGGTGTCCTCTGCCATCTCAAAGAATTTTTAGGCCCCTACCCTGCCAAAGGTTCTGCCGAGGAGACAAATGATTTTGCTGTACTCTTCCATCTGCAAGAGCATCGCACCCCTGAGCAATGTGCTGATGCGGCCAAAGAAGTCAAAGTCAGTCTGAAGAATTTTTTTGGCGGTGAGGATGGCCCCCTCACGCCTGCGGAAGTCAAGCGTTTGAACTTTTTCCTCTTTTACCATTTTCTCAAGGCCGGCATTCACTCAACCGTGGGCAAACAAATTTTTAAACGGCCACGTCCCTACGACAATAACCCGGCCCTCGTTCCCTGTATAAAAAAATCCGATAGCTACGCTTACCCAAGCGGTCATACTACAGTAGCAAGAGTGTACGCTCGGATACTCGCCAAAAAATTTCCTGAACGTGCGGCCCTTTTCATGCAAAGAGGCGACGAAGTGGCCATGAATCGTATTTTAGGCGGGGTTCACCACCCCTCTGACATTGTGGCGGGACAAAAGCTGGGCGATGCTCTAACCCATCATTTATTTTCCTCTCCCCAATTTTTAAAAGAATTAGAAAAGCAATAAGAACTAACAGGATGTTGAAAAAGACAATTTTAGGCCGTTCAAAAAGGTGCAGATGCAAGGCCGAGGCCTTTAAATCGTCTGAGGCGTACTTGAAGAGTACGTCGAGGGCGATTTGAAGACGAGAACGCGGCAGATGCACCTTTTTCAACGGCTTGCTAATTACACTTCATCCCGCCCTGTACCCACGCCTTGACCTGCGACTTCCATTCGTCCAGGCCACCCTTGACGAGGTTAATTTGTTTCTTGTCGTCAGGCAACTTGCCGCTATTCGGCGTTGCTCCTTCGATGGACCATAGAACGCGAGGATCTTCGAAGAGGTGTTTCTCAAGCTGCCGTGCTAACAATGAGTCATTTTTGAACTTGGCATGTATATCTTTCTTTATAGCTTCACAAGTTTGTTTTGGCCCCATCCCCGAAGTGTAGATACCAGGTCTGGCAAACCACTCGTCTTCGTCTTTAAAACCAGTGACACTTTTATCATGGCATCCTAAACACATGTCTGGAGTAATATCTTTATGAATGGTGAGCAATGGTTCACGTCGTTTTTTAATAAAGAAATCATGGCAATTAGTACAGGCCTTAACATGAAATTTGGCGTGGAGGTGGGTACTAAACTTCTTCTCGTCTGACAGGGAAGAAACACTCCAAATTCCTAATACCACTAGAAATAGACCAAACTTCATACCACGCTCCTATTTTAGGATGCGATTTCCCGTGCGAAGGTCATACAGAAAATTGAGCCCGCGCGTTCAGGGCATTCGACCCACACCCTCCCAGCCATCTTCTCGACCAAATCTTTAACAATGGCGAGCCCAAGACCTGTCCCTCCAGCTTCTCTGGATCTTCCTGGGTCCACACGAAAAAAACGCTCGAAGATTCGGTGATGAAACTCAGGGGCAATACCTGGGCCATTATCAACCACTTCAATTTTAATCATATCTCCTTCTGGCCTTGCTTGCAGAGTAATTCGACCGTTTTCTGGAGTATATTTCACGGCATTCATCAAAAGGTTGAAGAGGACTTGGTCAAAGTGTGTTTGGCCATCTAAGACTGAGACCATTGGCCACGTAAGAATGAGAGTATT
>CAYHRT010000207.1:0-2025 GCA_964359085.1 uncultured Bdellovibrio sp.
GCCTCAGACGATTTGAAGGCTTCGGCCTTGCATCTGCACCTTTTTGAACGGCCTGTTAGCGAAAACATTCTTTGCGACACTTTTTTTCTTGAATATGTCTGCGGATCTTGAAAACATATTCCTATGCATAGCAATTTTTTGCTTTTGGTCTTTTCTATCTTGATTTTTATTGCGACTCCCTTATGGGCAACCACTGAAGTTCGGGGTAACAGCACCACTTCGCCTACTGTTTACGCTTCGAATACTGGTGTGAGCTATCTGGCGATGGTGGCCGAGGGGCCGGGTTCTGGCTCAGGTTCGGGGAGCGATGAATCGTCACCCTACAAGGCCTATATTCCCTTGGGGTCGACGGCGGCAACTCAAGAGGTTTGTACCGTCGTTTCTCCCGGCAGTCTCTTACCTGAGCCTCCCACTGTTGCTCCTGCTAGCTCCGATGGTATTATTAAAATTAGTCTTCAACTTACCAATGATTCGGGAGTTAATAAAACGCTTTATGCCGCCGTGAAAGATGGTTCTGTTTATGAGGCCTTTACCCTTTCCAGCACCACTACGATTGCTTCGTCGACCAGTACGGTTACACTCTTTGATGTCACTTTAACCCTTGGTAATTTATGTACCAACCAAAGTTCCAGTTGTTCCACCATCTCCACTGCGGCCACCAATGGACAGCGCGAAGGTGAATTATTAGTCTACTTTTTTCTCGATTCTACCACTCATGCTGCGGGCGATAGTATTACCACAACGGATGATGGTTTATTTTATTCCCTCAAGATCTCCGACAAAATGCCAACAGGAAACTACGAACTAATACAGCTTTACAAGGGTGATGAGCGACTGACGGCGGAACTCAAAGATGGTGATCTCATCACACAGATGGGCAGTAATCTTTATAAGACCATGGTCTTTCAATACACAGGCGCACCGGCCGATGATGAGTGTCCAGGAACCGCGGTGGCCGCCACGCGTGGTGCTGTCTATTCCCAAGATACGGCAGTTTTAAACGGCCTGTTCACCATCAAAGGGTTGACCAATGAGACCCCTTACACCTTTGCCTTTGCGCTCGTAAATAAGTTCCAGTTCACTACTGGGTTGAATAATGCTTTGACTGAGACACCTCAGTCGATTGAGGCCCTGCTTCGGGCCAATTCCTGCTTTCTGCTCACCGCCGGTTTTGAGGGCAATCATCCCACCATCGAATATTTTCGGAAATTTCGTGATCAAGTTTTGTTAGGTGATTTCTGGGGAGGGCACTTGGGAAAACTGGCAGTGGTACTCTACTACCATTATGGCCCAGACCTGGCCGGTAAAATCATTGCCATGGATTCTAAGTCACCTAAATTAGCACAAGATTTGCGAAAATTCATTCGCACAATGGCCACATGGGCGCATGGTACTATGAATACATTTATGGGTTTGGAATGATTAGCGCGTTGGTCTCACCCATATGAATGAAAAAACTTGAGATGAAGGTTAAACAGCGAAGGGTGAAGGCGGTGATTCCGATATTTTTGTGCCAGGTACGCATTCGTACATGGGTTTCAGGTGTTAGAGTAAGCGGCCTTTTTTTGAGTTTATTTCCCATAAGAAAAATGGGGACATAGAGGAGACCTGTGGTGAGGGCCAAGGCCACGTGGGTATTTAGGATAAGTGGGTTTGTAGGGGCCTGCATGGCTTTCTGGATGGCATGACGGGCGAATTGGATTTGCAGCACTAGAACGAGATCCCATAACATTGCCGTACTCATGATAAAGACATGTCGCTTGCGGTGATAACGCTCTTTTAGTCCCCAAAGCAGCATGGCCACAATGAATGCATTTTGAATTTGAAAAAAAGGACTGGAAAACATAATCTTTCTCGCAGAATATACGAGACCACGTTAAAGTTCAAGATATCGTTAGGCAATGGAAGATAAACAAATGAATATAGATTTAGGACATTGGGCCCTGATCGATTTAGAAACCAGTGGTCTCGATGCGAATTATGATTCAATTATTGATGTAGGTTTTCTTCAGTTTGAAGGCACCA
>CAYHRT010000207.1:2125-7235 GCA_964359085.1 uncultured Bdellovibrio sp.
GATGCGAATTATGATTCAATTATTGATGTAGGTTTTCTTCAGTTTGAAGGCACCAAACTCACCCGGAGCTATCAATCTTTAGTGCGCTTTCCCATGGCGCCGGATCGCCATAATAATTATTCTCACTATATTCAGAAATTAACCGGTATCACTCCTGAGATGTTGAAGCGGGCCCCCTTATGGTCCCATGTTCAACCGGAAGTCGAGAGTTTGGCTTCGTGCAAACTGCTGGCCCACAATGCCAGCTTTGAAGAAAGTTTTCTAAGCACATATTTTACCTCCGACACATTATTTATAGATTCACTGCCTTATCTTGCTTTAGTTTTTATGAGGCGAGGGAGCTTAAGTCTGGAATCTTTCATTCTGGATTTTGGTTTGCGTGAGAGAGAATCGCATCGCGGACTGGATGATTCCATCGATCTCTTGAAAGTCATGTTGATGGGAGCTTTTCATTTACATCAGATTCCTCTCTATCGTCAGGCGATGTTAGATGAGTTATTGCGGGCAGGATTAAATGATGAATTTTTTGCACAATGGTTTTCGTTGCCTCTGGCCGGTTTGCAGGAAATGGCGGAGCAGATTGAATTGGATATGGAAAAGGCCTATGACTATTACCTGTCCCACCGACCCCAGACCTTTGAAACGAGTGCATGCAGCTCGCAACCATCACCCTATGCTGTCACTTTTTCCGGCGAAAATATCAAAAAAATCTTGCAAGATGAAACGCAAATACAAAAGACCCTTCCTAATTACCATTATCGGCCATCCCAAGAAGAACTGGCGGTGCGAGTGGGACAATCTTTTAAAAATAAAGTGCATGCTCTGGTGCAGGCCCCTACCGGTACCGGGAAAACTATGGGCTATTTACTTCCTTCCATTCTCTTTTGCTTGAACGAAGGCGAAAAAGTATTGGTGGCCACTGGGACGAAGGCCCTCCAGCATCAGGCCATGCACAAGGATATTCCAGAGATGCGCCAGCTCTTGGATTTGGATGATGAGAAACTCAAGGTTACACAGGTCATCGGTTCAAACAATCATTTATGTGAGCTTCTCTTTAGACAAGAAGAGGAACAAGATTCACTTCTCTTTCGTTCCCGTTCGTTTGAAGAAAAATATTCGCAGATCTATTTTGGTTTAATATTTTTATATAATGTGGATCAAAAATACGGTGAAAAAGTTATTCGTGGCGATATCCCTTACGTGTTGAAAAAGATTTTTCCCAAGATCAGTGAATGGGAGGAAAAAGTTGCGGTGGATTATCGCTCATGTACAGGCCACCGATGCCCGTTCAAAGGCAGTTGTTCTTATCTGACTGGTCTTTCCCAGGCCCGCGAATCGCATTTGATTGTCGGAAATCACGCGCTGATGTTTACCTGGCCCAAGGGTGTGCCTCGACCACTTTATGTTATCGTGGATGAGGCGCATAAAATCGAAGGTGAAGCTACCCGTGCTTATTCTTTGGAAGTCACCGAGAGTCAGCTTATGGGTTTAGAAAAAATGCTTGGTTCATCACAAGGCCTGGGCCCACTCTTCTATCTCTTAGGTTCCATGGCTGAAACTAATGAAGGTGGTCAGAATAATGCAGACACTATGGCGAAGCTACGAACCGCCGCCAGTGATACTGCCCGGATGTTGGCGGATCACCTGGGGCCTCTAAGGGATATGGTAGGCCTCTTGTTTAATAAAATGCCTCGCTATACCCCCGACTATTGGAATGAATTGGCCTTTGATGGAAAAATCTTTGAGACCGACCCCCTTGGGCAGTCGATTAAGTTTCATTTGGAGAGTCTCAAGAATATTCTCCATCATTTTTTGCTGGACCTCTCTCCTTACATTATTCGTTTCCGAGAGGCCCTGCCGGGAAGTGATCAAGGCATGTCTGCTTTTGCCAAATTTGAGACATTTTATAGCACTATTCTTGATGCCCATCATACCTTGGAAGAAGGTCTGGACCTGAGTCAGGAGAAGCATGTTTGTCGTTCTTTATGGTATGTAGAGCGAGAAGGATTTAAATTGGGGGTCGCCCCCGTGGATGTAGGAAAACTGATTCATGAGCAATTGCTTGTGCCTGCTCAGAGTGTGGTTTTTACTTCGGCCACCTTGGCCAATGAAAAGGGCGATCAGGGCCCCCAAGGAATTGAGTGGGCCACGGGTTATTCCTATTTAGAACCTTCAAGGCGATTTAAAGGGGGGCTCTATCTTCCCCCGGTTTTTAACTATGCCGAAAATACAAAAATATTTTTTTGCGATGATCTGGTCGATCTTCATCATGATCAATTTGCCCAAAAGGCATTGGAATTCATCATCCCCCTGGTGCGTGAGTTAAGCGGAGGATCGTTGCTTCTTTTTTCTTCCCGAAAGCGTTTTGAGGCCGCGCGCGAAATTCTCTTGCAGCAACTGGAAGGAGAAATTCCCATTTTTATACAGGGAATGGGCAATAGTGTGGTCCAGGATTTCAAGAATGCCGGGCGCGGCATTCTCTTGGGCATGGAAACATTTGGCGAAGGAATTGATGTTCCAGGCAAGGCCTTGCAATTTTTGTTTGTGGATAAGATTCCCGATTTACGATTGGACTTGGTGACGGATAAACGGCGTAAATTTTTTGATCGACAGTTTGGCAATGAATTTAGCGATTACTATCTGGCGCATCGCGCCCGTTCGCTTCATCAAAAACTTGGAAGGTTGCTAAGGTCGAAAAATGATATCGGAAGTGCCCTGATTGTGGATTCGCGTATTAAAGGTTGGAAATCGTCCACTACCGAAAAAATGTTTAAGCTGATGTCTCCATATAAAATTGAACGGCGGTCATTCAAAATGGCCTGTGAAGAAATTAAAACTTTTTTAACTCCGACGCCTACTCTTGTTCTAAATTGTTCAAAAACTTAATGTTGATGACCGTGCCTTCATCTGATACGAGGGAGTATGGAATGGCCTGATGTCGGCTCAAATATACTTGAATGATGGGTTGTAAGGCGACTGCCTCTTTTTCTTTTTCGTCTTCACTCTTGATATCTTCAGTAAAACGATAATGGATGGCCTGGAGGTCGGCGCCATTGAGATTGATAGCTTCACTGGTGAGGGAGACACGTTCTAAGGACACAGTTCTAAACTTGAGTTCATGTTTATACTCCCATTGGTTGGGACTCGAAAGCACGGAATAGATATTCTTTGAAGTGACATCGAATTTTTTGGAGAGAAAAAAGAGCATGCTAGTACAAGCGGCAGGGGTAAAAATATGAAAACGTGGGTTAGTCGTGATTTGGCATCGATGCAGGTTGCGTTTATTTTTGAAAGTATAGTTGACGACATTTTTCTTGCTGTCATAGAGGTAGGTTTCTTCCACTTTTTCTCGGCCTAAATCTTTTTTTACCGTGACCTTAAGCGGGACGTAATCTTTTGTCACTTTGTAGTCCACTGTTAATTTTAGAAACTCACCCGTGGAAACGCGGCTCATGATGGAACTGAGAAAATTAAAGGTAAACTCTTTCTTGTCCCTATAAACTTCAAAGTTTTCTTCACAGTATGGGGAGCCATTTCGCAGATAGGTATAGGCCCCACGATAAATTTTAACTGGTTTGCTCTGCCCCCAGTCGATGGAAAATTCGAAGTCATCATCGATTTCCTCTTTACTCTTGGCCTCTTTCTTGAGTATTGGGACATCCCTATTCTTATCACTTGCTGCCATTTGTCTTCCTCACATTTTAGTTTTGATGTAGTGTATTGTTTTTCCACTTCCCATACTACAAATGAGCCCATCTTCTTCCCAAGTATTGAGCCATTGTTTGGCGGTGGAGGCCTTAATGTTAAAAGTAGTTTCTAAAAGCTGACGTGTTAAAACGTTGCTCCAGGCCAGGAGATAGCAGAGTGGGCCTTTGAAGGTATGATTCATGGCCATGATGAGAGCGGCGCTTTTGGGCAGGTCCAGATAAAAGAGATTATTCTCCCGAGTGACTTCAAGTCCCAACTTTTTTAAGGCCGAGATAAGTTTTTTGAGTCGTTCTTCTCCGCTTTTGGGATTGAAGAAATCTTGACGATAGAGGAAATCAATCAGGGCCCATTTAGAGATGCCGAGGGTTCCGGCCCCCATTAAGGCGGAAATTGCGCTAGATTGTAAAGGGGTCCAAAGGGTTTCAGGTTTACTGTCTTTATTGATAAAGATTCCACTTACGAGATCGTAGATGGGCATAGTTCCCCGTAATGAGCTGAGTGCCTTATTGTAGGTAGATGCTTCTATTTTATCATGATGAATAACCCACACATCATGTCCTTCAGGAGTGTATTTTGTTCCAAAAAAAGTACGAAGGGGTAGTTCCGCATGTTCAGGATAAGATTTTCCAAGCGCATGAGAATAGGGTGAATAGGTGAGGTGGGCCCTGGCACCCAATCTTTCGCGAATGGGGACAGCATTGCCTAACAGATGCTCTTTCCAGAAGGAAATTGACATGCGTATGAGAGGAGCAGTTTGATCATAATAGGGAAACTTTTCACACATATTAAGGGCCATGAGGGCCTCGCCTTTATTTCCCTTCTTGGTGTGCAAAATGGCCAAGGATCGATAGATAAAAATATAATCAACAGTATTTGAGACTTGGAGAAGTGGTAAGGCCTTTTCTATGTGAAACGAAGCTTTCTCAAGCTTATCTTGATTGCGATCTTGGTTGAGAGCTTGTTCTAGATATTGGTCTAGATAAAGGTCGGCCAAACGTTGATGACATTCTCCAATAAAAATGGAGTCCCCCGGATCGGTGTGGATAAGTTGATTGAGGTGTTGTTCACATTCAACATAGCGCTTTAGAGCAAAGAGGGCCGCGCCCAGATTAATGGCCGATGCTTTCCAAGCTTTGAGATCATTTTTAAGCATGGCCATGGCCTTTTCGCCTGAAGTGATCGCCTTAAGATAATCATTGCGTCCTAGATGATGGCCGGTGAGGTAGCGATAATAGAGGGGTACTAGTTTTTCCGGTTGCAGTTGTCGCTGCTTGGCCACCGCTTCAAAGGTTTTGAACATGCGATCGGCAACATAGCGGACTCCCAAATATTGCAACATATATGACAAGCGAATTTGGACTGCCAATTCTTGTTCAGAGATTTGTATCATATCATGCGCTGA
>CAYHRT010000208.1:0-7047 GCA_964359085.1 uncultured Bdellovibrio sp.
GGCGATTCATTTTATCAGTATCAACCAAGGCCGGGATTGCAGTTCCACTCCAGGTATTTTTTTTATAAGAAGTATCACTAGATTTTTTGAACTTGATATCGACACCAATAAGAGTATTAAAATCGGCTTGGGCCGCCATGAAGGCAAGCCTTAAGAGGGTTTCTTCCCGATCGGCGCAATCAGCGACTCTAACAGGTTCTTCAGTACTCTTAATCAATCTATATTCTTTACTCTGCCCAATTAAATAAACAAAAACGTCCTTGGCCTTTTGCATGATTTGATTATAGGAATCAAGTTCAGGTGCGACCTTGCCATTAAAACAAGGTATGCAAAAAACCCCATGGGTAAGTCCTTCTGGAATTTTTTTTAGAAAAGAAAAGCTATCTTCCGGCACAAGTTGAGCGCATCTTTTGCACACAGGTTCTCGGCACATTCCACAATGAAGTGAAGCTTTTGCATTTTGACATGTTTTGCAGGCAGTAAAGATTTTCATAGCGCAGGGAATAACACAACTCTTGTTAGGGTGCCAGGTCCTTTTCGTTAACCCTACGTGTCGTCTAGACGACACGTAGGGTTAACGAAAAGGACCTGGCACCCTAAGCCGGAGCCGGTATCCAGTTGACTGGAGTAGCGGCATGCTCTTGCAGATACTGATTGGCGCGTTTGAAATGGTTACAGCCTAAGAAACCACGATAGGCAGAGAGGGGCGAAGGATGGGGCGCTGTCAGCACCAGATGTTTTTTGCGATCGACATTCTGGGCCTTTTTTTGAGCATGCGACCCCCACAAAAAAAAGACCAGATTTTGGCGTGAAGAATTGAGAACTTCCACCACACGATCGGTAAATTGCTCCCAACCTTTGCCAGCATGTGACATGGCGTGATGTTGCTCTACCGTAAGAGTTGTATTGAGCAACAGGACTCCCTGTCTGGCCCAGTCAATCAAACAACCGTGATTGGGCATAATCGTCTCAAACTCGCTGGCTATTTCTTTGTAAATATTTACCAGTGAGGGAGGAAGAGGAACCCCAGGTAAAACTGAAAAGCATAGTCCGTGTGCCTGACCGGGACCGTGATAGGGATCTTGTCCGATAATCACAACTTTAACTTGGTTAAAGGGGGTAAAGTTGAAGGCGTTAAAAATATCACGCCCATGGGGATGGATAATTTTTTTCTTTTGTAATTCAGAAGCTAAAAATGATTTAAGTTCAAGCATATAGGGAGCGTTGAATTCACTCTCCAGATGCTCCTGCCAGCTTGCGTGCAATTTTCCTGCTCCTGTCATATAGGAAAGATAAACTGCACTTAATATTTAGGCCAGTTACTTTTTATAAATGACGGCTTCAAGCGTTGCAGGGTTCAATCGTCGGCCGTTGGCCTCAAGGAACTCAACATCACTCCAACTCTTGTTACCGGGTAATCCATCTACGGCAGGTCTAATCATATTCCCGGATGCAGGTTTGAATTTAATACTATCGATATCTCGAATTTCATAGGCCTCATCGGGGGCTACGACATATTTTAGCTTTGGAATGGCCACGGCCTTACCGCCGCCGGTAAATTCCCCATTGGCTACCAGGGCATGCCCGGTGCGTTCGAGATTGGCCCATGAGATGGATTGGGCCTCAAGCACGGCAACCGCTCTTTTCCCCGCACCGGTGAATTCACCTGCGCGTGACTGTGAAAAACAAATCAAAAGAAGAAAGACCAACAAAATGATGTGTTTCATTGTAGTACTCCTTGCTCTCGTTTTTCACTTGCCCCAAGTACATCGGCCAATTGGACGGTAAAATATGGGATTGTGCCGTCACTTTCTGGAGCATTCATGATTTCATAAATTTTCTTGGCAGCTTCACGCTGGATATCTTTAACTTTCTTTATCGCTTCTTCATTCAACGATTCTGACAGTGTATAGAAAATATTTAATCCTCGATCAAGATTTTCAGGATGATAAAATTTAACAAGTTCGGGCAAATGTTCTTTGGCCACATTTAAATCCAGCGAGAAATTTTTTTCAACCGCATGATATTGCGCACCTTCTAACCGTACCAGATTATCCTTGCGTAATTTCTTTAAGCGCTCCACCCCTGGCTGACCAAATAAATCAAAAATTTCATCTTCACGCGCACCACTACGATTGGCGGTAAGCTTATAGACAAAATAGCTCACCCGATCGCGCAAAACTTCATTCAAATCAGGATCGAATTTATGAGGGGCGTCCACCTCAACATAGGTAGAAAATGATTCCCGAATTAGTTCTCCCATCGGGCCATCAAACATTTGCACCAGCTTTGAAAGCCGTTTTTCTTTAGAAATGGCACTGGCAATATTTAAAACTGTATGAGGTGATGGATCACCTTTGATTTCCAGAGATAAAATACGTCTTAGAGTTGTCGCACCAACGTTTGACCGCATCGCCAATCCATTGATCGAAGTATTCGGATACTTCGTAAAATAGTCATTAATAACATCCCTCAACTGTGTAACTAAGGTCATACCCCTTCCCTTAATAGGTTCCTTCCCTCCGCATCCTGCTCCGGGAGTGTCCTTAGGGACACACGTAGCTCGGCGCTCCTGCGCCTCCTTTACATGGGCACACCTTATCAAGGAATGGGTAGGTGGGAAAAAAATTGTACCGTCAAAGGGCATAAACTCGCCAAATGTAATATTTTTTCAAATTCCAACACCACTTAAGGGTTACTCCGGTGGTATTTTGGCACTCCGTAATTTTTACTCTCATCTTTACAATCATTAAAGGTACTACGCTTAGTGTGCCTAGCACACTAAGCGCATCTCCTAAGTCTCGGATTCCACACTCCCGCCGGGCAATGAGGGCCGGGGCCACCAACAGATGGTCCCGGCCCTGGAAAGGGACGACTTGGGCCCGGAGTTATCGGGGGGGTAGGCCCTCCTCGCCCATTTCCGTTGCCGTTACCACCAACAGACGGTGCACCACCTGAACAAGCCCTTGTGCCAATTTGCAAACGCAAGGAACCGGCTACGTCGGCACTATCTAGACTCAAGACTGCCAGAGAATTCGGGTTGGCAGGATTGATACGCGAAAAAATTACGTTTTTAATGACAAATTTAATTTCTCGATCATGTCCGCGCGCACACTGACTGCGATCGGTTAAGATGGTTTTCTCTTGCGATAATTGCCATTCTTCATCAAAGGGATCATTGCTATTATTGCGCCATTTCTTTTCGCCAATAACCGCACGGCCAGCAGATCCGAAACCACGAGGTCCTGTCCACTCTAAAAAGAGAGTCCGCACCTGGGCCTCTGCCATTGGATCAAGCTGAACTGCGCCGCGAACATCAACATTGACTTTAATATTCTGTACCTGCTCTCCCTCTTTTAAATTGGCCTTGACCACAATATCACAAATCTTGTTATTAATGGTGTTATCAACTCTCCTCCCCCCAACTGTGGTGTTTTCCATGGGGGCCTGAACGGTGAATTGATCAAAAAGCACCGAGAGGGCCTGATTGTTTGGCGAGAGTACAACTTGATATGTTCCCTCGGGGCACCCCGTACCTGACAGTGATATATTTGTAAATTCGAATGGCAATTCGGCACTATAAAGGATGCTACCAAATAACATCATTCCTACCAGCAAAAAATTTCTCTTCAGTTGTTTTCCATCATGCATTTTCATTTTCCCACTCCTTTAAAAACCCTTCCCGACACAACACAACTACACCTCAGCGCAAAAAAGTGAAATATTTTTCCGCTCAGGCGATCCACAAAACACTCCACGTGGTGTGAGACTGTCTGTGTATCCTTATATGTTTTTTTTTCGACATCTCCACGTGGTGCACTTTTCATTTCATACATGTTTGTTTTGCTTTCCTTTATTTTTTTTTCTTTCTATTCTGGCCCCATCGAAGAAAAGCAGATTTGGAATTGCGCTTTCTTTGCAACTCAAGAAAAGGGAGAAGTTGTTATGAAGAAATTTTTATTGAAACTGGTTACTCTAGCTTTAATCTCTGCCCCTGTTATGGCCGATGACATTCGTCTAGGCGTTCCAGGTTACGGCGGAACAGGTTGTCCGGCAGGCAGCGCTTCAGTGACTTTAAGTCCTGACCAAAAGGCACTCACTTTAATATTTGATCAGTTCGCCGCCCAAGTTGATCGATACAAAAAACTTGATCGTAAATCATGTAACATTGCTATCCCCGTTCACGTTCCCCAAGGTTACTCTATCAGCATTATCACGGCCGACTATCGTGGCTATGTGACCCTTCCCGTAGGTGCTCAGGCCCGTTTCTCAGCTGAGTACTTCTTTGCCGGACAGAGAGGGCCACGCGCTGAGAGAACTTTTGTCGGTTATCAAGATACAGATTATCTGATTACAAATAACCTTGGTATCGAAGCCTTGGTATGGTCTCCTTGCGGTGCTGATGTGAATCTTCGAGTTAACTCCGCTATGGCACTCAGAACGACTGGACAAGATGCCCTTGCCACAGTTGACACTGCAGACTTCAAAGCAGGGATTGTTTA
The DNA here is from genome assembly GCA_964359085.1 of uncultured Bdellovibrio sp. Classification (GTDB taxonomy): domain Bacteria; phylum Bdellovibrionota; class Bacteriovoracia; order Bacteriovoracales; family Bacteriovoracaceae; genus GWA2-49-15. The sequence continues at coordinate 4,503 of CAYHRT010000208.1, forward strand.
TAAAATTCAATGGAAACTTTGCGGACAACCATCACCTGACTTTGGCTACAGCGACTTTTAATAGAACCTGTCTTTCTTTAACTTAAAGTTGCAGGGCCGAGAGAAATCTCGGCCCTGCTTTTTTAAGCTACATCTTCTTGTTCAAAAGGTACGTTAGGTAAATTAGGAATGAGACGAAATAGATCTTGTGCCAGCATTAAAAAAAACTTGGCCCTACTTAAATCACCATTTTTAATTTCATCGCGGGCGGCATCTTGAAGTACAATGGCCTGGTTTAAGGCCTCATCTTGTGTGGTAGCAACTTGAGTTATCTTCATCGGACCTCCTTATCAGAAGTTAACCTCAAAACAAGTTTAAATGAAGTTAGGATTTATAAGGGGCCACCTAGTAATTTTTTCAAAGGCCATAGAAAAGGCCGGTGACAAATTAGACACCACATCCATTATTCAAGCAGTTGGGCCGTCTAAAATAAATGCAATACCCCTCTTTCAATTTGATGCTTGATTAAAGCGTGCAGAGATAAGTACTCAGGCATGAGATCTTTGAACGTTTCATACATCTCAAACATTTGTAGATACTGCTCTTGAAAGCGAGAATAGAGGGTGACGAGAGAAGTGCGATGATTTCTGATTTCCGCATCCAGATGTTTGCGTTCCAGATCCGTGCATGTTGTTGCGGGAGAAAGACATTGCATCCACTGCTTTTGCAAATTATTGATATACTCACGCTTGGCCTTGATGCGATCAAAAAGATCACGCGCCTTCAAAATCTCAAAATTTTCCTCAGCTTTCTGAAACGAATAGCGGGAGCGTAAAATAAAATTAATGAGCACGTTAGCATCGACAGTGCTGCGATCCTTTCTCAAATTCCGAATGAGTTTTTTAAAGTGGCGTGCCGCCTTTCTCACCCGATTTTCCCGGTACATCTTCACAATATCCAGCAGTTTTTGCCTCAACTCGGGAGAAAAGAGTTGCGTGAACTGCTCACCCACCACAGAAATCAAAATATAATTACGATCGGGAACCCCGGTGGCCGTCAATTTCACCTGAGCAAGAACAATATTATTAAAAGAGCGATGGGAAACGACTGTTTCATCGCCAAAAAGTGAAGATATATTTGGTAACAAACTATTTCGATATTCAAACATGGAGGCAATGGCCTTTTGCAGATCACTATTACGAGTCGCCAACTCAAGCACCTTGGTGTGAGCATAATCGGCAAGACCTGGGGATGATGAATTACGCAAGATTTGTGCAATTTGGGCCAAATCTATTTTATATTGTATCGTTTTCTCCAATTGAGTTTGCATATGCGCTAAGAGACTGGCATCTTGCTCACTAAAATGTGCCAGGCCCTCGCCCCATTGCTGACCAATCGTCACCATCCCATCGATCGTGCCTTTAACTTCCTCATAGAATGGCCTAAATCCTTGGGGAAGAGGCCCCACGTTAATATCTTTTCTGTCCAGGATAGGTTGAAACCAATCACGCACATCGATCAAAGAAAATTTTAAATTGTTATAAAATCCTAAAACTGAATCCTTGTGAGTCAAATAGATCTGCCTTGGTGTTGGATTAACACCCTCATTCATGTCTTCCCCAACTGCAACTTGGCAGAAGGGTAAGACGCACAAACATATAAACAAAATCGCTTTATCTATCATGAATTATTCCATCGCCGACAATGTGCTTTGGAACTGAAAATTTGTCCAAAGGTAAGTGTCAAATGTGCAATCTTTATAGGGAAGGGAATTTATCCTTCCAAGGACGGGCCTCTTCCAGTTCAAACGCCAGTTGAAAGAGGCGATCTTCTCGACCAAAAGGCGCCATAAAGTGGGACCCCATGGGCAACTGGTCAGCGCACCAGTAGAGAGGGACTGACATGGCGGGAATTCCGGTTAAATTGGCCAATTGGGTATAGGGCACCACTTCCAGAGACTGTCTCGCCATCTGATCAATGAGGCCCACGGCCAAAAGCGGTTTTCCGGCACCCAAAAAAATGGCGGTATTTAATCCTATGACTTCATGCCATTTGGGATCTAACTCACCAATTTTGACAGGTCGGCGTGCCAGAGTCGGGGTCAACGCCAAATCATAGCGAGTGAAGAAATTATGCATTTGCTGAGTATAGAGATGCCAGCGATTGCGTTCCTCAACGTAGGTGCAAGCGCTCAGGGAACGGCCCACCAGATGTAAAGCGCGAGTAATTAATTCCATTTTACAAGTGGCATGTTTACCAAGTCTTTTTTTTGTCTCCTCCACCTGGGCGGCAACCTGCCCGGCCACCATGGTGATATACGAGCGCGCTATTGCCTCACCATCCACCCCACAATCCTCGATCTCCACGTGGTGGCCCAAACTTGTGAGGAGGGCCGCCGTTTCTTCCACCGCTTTTACAGCATCAGCATCCATATACATTCCCAAGGGATGCTTGGTGGTGAAGGCAATTTTAAGACGTGGCCCCTTCTTGGATTGGAGAGAACTGTAGGAGAGACCGGGACGCTCAAGGCGACAAGATGTGGGTGACGAGACATCGAGAGAATGAT
>CAYHRT010000209.1:0-7032 GCA_964359085.1 uncultured Bdellovibrio sp.
TCACGCCTGTGGCGGCGACAGTTTCGACATTAATGCCTGGTTGGAGAGCGAGCCTGGCAGGGAGGAGGTTGTCGCCCATCTCTGAGGACTGGTCACCTATCGTGATGCCATCTCTTCCCATTTGTCCGTGCTGGTTGCTGCCAAAACATTTAACTTCATTCGTAGCTCCCTTTAAAATACAGGTGGCAAATTGTGAAACGGCTATCTGATTTTGCACAAAGGATTCTACCGAACTATTCGTTGATGAATTGGCAGAAGCAGTTGTAGTAGGAGAAACGACGGCAGGTGCAGAATAGATACTCACAGGAGTATTGGCCTCTGAACTGGCATTTTCGCTTTTTTCTTTGCATCCAAAAAAGAGAAGCAAAAAGCAAACGATACATAGACCTTTAATAAATGATGGATTCATAGACATTCCCCCTCATGCCCTATCTAGAGTTGCAGGCCAAGGGCCATTCTTTCTAGTGCATGAGGTGTGTCTTTTCCGTGCCTTAAAGGTTTGTGCTTTGCAGTTCTTGTCTTGAAACACAGACATGCATTGCTGCTCTATCTCTATCAAGATCAAGGAGCGTGGTACCTAAAATCCCAAGCACTTTACCTGTTTCTTCGATGTGCGGATAATGGCCAGATTCCTCAAGCATATGCACCTCGAGCGAAGAAAAACGCTTCCGCAATTGGTCCAATTCTTTATCTTGCGAAATGACCATGTCATGCTTGCCAAAGATGGCCACAGCAGGCACCTGAGAATTTTTTAGGGTCCTCTCAAAAAACGATCGGCGAACAGAAATAAAGGATTCGATATCCATTCCATAACCAGGTTCCGCGTAGAATGGAAGAAAGGCCCCCATTCGCTCTTTATTCCACCAATAGTAACTAAACATGCGAGGATTTTGAGCGGCCAACCCAAATCCTATTTCGGTATTGGCGTCAAACTTTCCGGTGTAATTCTTCAGCACTTCTTGAAGTTTCTCATGGCATTCGTCTTTATGTTCTTTAAAATCCATCATGGTAAATGTGAAGATATTGCGATCAACATCTGCAGGTGAAAAGGCCGGGGCAAGCAAAACGACCTTGGCCAATTTGTCAGGGTGTTTCTGTACAAGATAGCTGACAGGGTGAACCCCAAAAGAATGTCCCATTAGTACCACTGGTTCCCCGTAGTAGTTGGCAAACAGAAATTGCTCTGCACTATCTAAGTAATTTTGAAAAGCATTGTGACTTTTAAATTGATGGCCCTTGGGTCTCAAAGCGGAGGGTTCATTCCATAACCGGAGATCAAGGCCCAACTCTCGACATTTATGACCAAGAAGGTTGTTTTCTGGATGAGAGTTAAAACCTGGACCGCCGTGAAAATAAAGGACTTTCATACAACTAACTCCTTAATTCTAAATAGAATTCCTCTGTCAAATATTCAATGTTAATTTTTCTAGCACTGCGCCGAAGAGAATGTCTACTGATTCTTGGAACCTGAGTTTGGAGGGGACAATGGCCGTATATAGCATGGAATCGATCGTTGAGGCCTCACGCCTTGAAGAGCAGGCCTATTGCGGTAATTATTCTATCGAAACCGAATTTCGCGACTTTAGCTTTGATCCCGATGAAGTCGTGATGGATGCAGGCTGTGGCACGGGAGTGCTCTCTCGCTACATTGTCGAGCAACACAAAGTGAAACATATTGATGCTCTCGATTATTCAGATCTTCGCCTACAGCAGGCCAAGGGTTTTGTAAAAGGGCCCGCCAAGCGTGCCATCCACTTTCATCAGCAAAATTTAAGCGAGTTAGATCCAAAATTTTACGGCAAATATGACACCGTGATTTGTCGCTATGTCATTGAACATCTGGAAAAACCAGTTGAGGTCCTTGAAAACCTGCACAAGGCCCTCAAAAAGAATGGTCGGATGATTATTGTGGAAATGGATGGCGTCTTTATCAATCTCCATAGTGAAAATGAAATGTTTAATGCCTACATGAATGAATTAAAATCCAAAATCCGTTTTGACCTTAACATTGGAAAAAAGGTTCCCAGTTATTTAAAACGCATAGGGCTTTCGCAGATTGATTGGAAAGCGAGTCTCGTGAATTGTCAGGGACAAAATCTTCTTGAGGAGCGAGCAAACACAGAAAAACGCTTTGTGGCACTCCAAGATTTTTTCATGGGCATCTTTGGCACAGAAGAAAGATGCCAAGAATTCAAGCATCTCTATTTTCAGGAAATGGATAAACCAGAAAATACTTTGGTGTTTACCAAGTATATTTGTTCCGGAAAAAATATTTAAGCTCCTCGACAAATATTCCGATAAGAATTCACGCTCTATCAGGAGAAAACTTGATGAATGCCTTAAAAGAAAAATTCCGCATGGTGGTTCTTGATTATCCCATTAACCTCATTGATGATCCATTTGTCCGTGATCTTTTTTGTAAAATTATCAAAATCAAACACACAGGTTACATGACCGCCTATCACCCCGATGTCATCCCCGTCGATAAGTCAGACTTTGTTGGCACCCACATTTCCCTTTGCATAGAAGAAGACCTACAACTCAATCCTATTTTTACCTATAAATCTATTTCCTATGATCGTTGCCTCAAGCATGTTTTTGAGTTTCCAGGCCTTTCGCTCATGAAATCCGATGGTAATCCTTCCTGTGTTCATCGTATTGAACAAATTTTGAATGAGAATAATAAAGTCCCCCATTGGGTTTCATTCGATTCAGCTTGGGCACAAGACCCGAATGTGCGATTGAATAAATCACCCGAAACAAAATTATTTTTAAGGGAAGTGGCCATGGCGTGTGGGGTTTGGCACCACCAAGAATTTGAAATTCCTCATATGATCACTTGTGGTGTCAAACAAGTAAAAACCGATCTTTTCTTTCTTAATATGGGCCTTGAGCCTTTAACAGACCTTGCGAACTTTAATTATTCCTATTTATTTGGTGCTGCTGCCGTTATTTTCTACAACAACACCTTTTCTAAATTTGCCATAGAATGCAGTAAAAAACATATTAAGCTATGGAATGAAAAATTATTGATAGATGGCAGGAAGAGCAAAATTGCAATTGCCGCCTAGATTAGCAAAAACCGAAAGATCTGCCTCATACACATTGGCCGGGGCCCCATCATAAATGGAACTAGTTTTTATGACGGGTATACACTGGGGCATTCCCAGATAGAGAGGAATGGCCGAAAAGATACCAATTTTAATCTGACAAAGATGTTCATTAGCATATGTTTTTATTTTTAGTGCCTCTTGAACCTCTTCTTTGGGAGAGACCTCAAGAATCATTTTTTTTGAGGTAAACTTACTAATTTCATAGTCACAATTGCGATCAAACATGAGAGACACGCCTTCAATAAATTTCTCGAAACCATTTTTTAGTGTCTTGGCATCCTTCAAATAATCTACGACAGGCCCGCGTGAATTCACATGCGCGGAATTTTGTCCCATTTGAAAAAAATCTTCTTTGGTATAGCCAAGACGATGCAAATGCTCCGTCAGGTCTGTGATGAAATGGATATTGAGTAAATTATCAGGGTTGTTGAAAAACTCCCCACTGGTTTGAAATTTTCGCAGGATAATGTTTTTCCTCAACTTACCTTCTTTCTTCTCAATATAATCAAAAATATGAGTGAGAGTACGGGCCCGACTAAAGGCAGCAGGGCGATAGCGTTCTGGAAGTTGGTCGAGCTTGAAATAGGCCGAACTGATGGCATCCATATCAAGGTCTTTTTCAAGAAAGTCTTCCAGATCGAAATGCAATTTTTCAGATAGCGTGACGGCAATCCCAAGAGGTAAGGTATTCTTATTGCTTGATAACGCCTTGAAAGCTACAGGACTTACTTCCAAAAAATGGGCAAACTGATCATCACTTAAACAAAGACAATGCTGGATTTTAGAAAAATTCCGCCAGAGGATTTGTTGAGAAAGGTTTGCGCACATGCGTCAAACATAGGACATTTTCCACGAAGAGTCACTAGTCTCCTGCATCCGGACTTTACCCGGGCCGGGTGACTTGGCATTGCTCTCCTTGCTTTTCATCAAAAGCATTGGGTACTGAGCTGAAAAATTGAAGAACTTATTGGTGGCCAAATCTTTTTTGGAAAAAATGTTGAGCAGTTGGGGCGAAATATGAACATTGATCGCCGACTCGTGTTCTTTTTCTTCTGCAATGGAATATTCAACGTCAATGCCATAATCCTTTTGTTTATGAACAAAATATTTAAGAAGATTAAAGGGAGTGGAAGCACTGGCATAATCCTCAAAAAGAAGGCCATGATTCGTCTGAGACATTAAATTAAGGTCTTTGGTAAAATCCAATTTGCTGGCATTCTTTTGAATAAAATCGGCCAGGTCCTTCACCATAAGACTTGGAATCGGGAAATTTAAAATATCAAAAATCCCAGCAGGGATGTTTGTCTCTGATAAAAATTCGTTCCATGCTTTGGCATAAGTCGTTTCAAAAACATCAATGAAAGGACGAATTTTTCGTGAGGTTACAAGAGGCTCGCTTATATAATTTTTGGGGATCTTAAAACCAACACTCTTGTAAAAAGACTTCCCCACCTTGCTTAACTGGGGAATATTTTCAATCTCGGCAGTACCGTAGTAGAAGCAATAGGGGTCTCTTACCTTAAAAGCACGAGTAAGATCCATCCACAAGCGTAGATCAGGCGCTAAAAGCCCACTCTCAATTTTGGAGACGTTGGACTGGGACACATTGAACTCTTTTGCCAGTTCTACCTGACCATAATTATGAAACTTGCGGATGGCGTAAATAACACGCCCTGCTTTTAAACGAAGTAATGCATCAGTCTCGTTCATCTTTCTCTCCTGCTGAAATCTATATATTATAATAAATAGTCTCTCACAACATCAAGCACAATCTTTAAGAATCTACCACCTAATCTAATATTCTACATTTAACATTATTTATTCTTATTAGATATCAGCTAGACATCCCTTATTTCATCATGGCGGCAGGTTTTTTGGAGGGAAAAGGTCTTTTTCATTGTATGTGGCAGGCATATTTTCAGTTCTGATAAATTCACAGGCAAAAAGGGTAGGACTAAGCAGACCGGTAGTAAGTGCATTCTGCACCGAAAAGATATTACATTGATGAATCATAATTTCTAAAGTGGAAGCTGGGAGAATTGGGGCCTTATTCTTGGTGACATTCCAATATTTGGCAACCCACTTTCGCACGCTATCCTTAATACATGAACGGACTTCATAGTCCGGGATTTTGCAGATTTCTAAATTCAAAATATCCCACAGGCTAACCCCATACTGATAGAAGATTTCTTCACATTTATGTCGCTGGTCTGAAGCTCTCATACAAAGGGTAATGGCATCAGGAAAATTATTGACGGTATTATTATTTAAGATCCGAGCAACACACTCTTGGTCTTTTGGATGAGAGACCTCGCAGAACAACTCGGCGTCGGTTTCATTCTGCACCGGATGGGTTGGCCCAAAGGGCGCACTGGGCCCCTTCAATGACTTATAGTACTTAATTAAGCACTGCCGTTGGCGCATCGAACGTCTTTTACATACGTTGTTCGTTTCGTAACCCGGGCGAGAAAAACCATGGTGCAAAATAAGGTCTTTAACGCAGGCACGAGCGTTGGGATGTTTGACGGCGCATAGAGTGAGGTAACTATTATGCGAACTCATGAATCTATCCTGGGTGAGATATTGGATAACACAGGTCTCATGATCAGGATTAAAATTCGGGTGACATACGTAACGCGAATCTTGCACCAATCTTAGCGGAGTGGTTTTCAATTTCTCGACTAAGCACTGACGCCAATGAGTGCTCAAAGGATATTCCTGGCAAAAACTGGTAATTTCTTTTTTGTTTTCTTTACTCACTATTGTGAGGGCCTCTTTGACTTTTTTCCTGAGATCTTGGGTGCATTGAGCGACATCGGCCGGAGTGGTCCAGGCCCTTTGGGTCAGAAATAATGAGAAAGAAAATGCACGTACGAAGGTTACTAATGTTGTTACTGATCTATTCATTATAATTGGTTAACTGGTCGATCATGGGAGGCCTGTCCGGTAGAAAAGGTTGCCTGACACATATTTCTTAAACGAGTCATTTTGTCGTTATAGGATTGCTTCTTGGCGACCCGGTCCGAATCGGCTTTGGCTTTAGCTTTGTCTGGCCCAGGCGGCTTATTGATGCCCCCCTGCCTACTGAGATAATCGCTGGCCTTTTTAAGTTCGCTATCCGCCTGTGCACGAATTTCGTCATGAATTTTGTTGGCCGTACCTTTTCGCCAATGTTCGAGGATTCTATTCTTATTTCTCTCGCCCTTGGCCGGCCCAAAGGCCTTGGCGCTATAACTCAACAAATTTGCCAGTAGAGTAAAATCATGTCCTACACTGGCAGTGTTATCACTAAAAATATATTGCTGCATCGTTTGGGCACGCAGTTTTTTCACACCCTCGGGATCAGTCTGCTGACTCAAAAGGGCTATGGGATTAATCTGGGACTCCTCGCCGGCGCTTCCTGCGTCGGCTTGGGGAGGAAGAATGTCTTTTTGGATTTTGGCCAACATCATTTCGCAACACTGATCGCCCCCCGATCCGGAAAAAGAAGTATTTGCGGCATTATTAAATTGACCATCGCAAGTGCCAGATGTGTCGCCCTCGCTCTTATTCTCTGTCGAAGCTTGTAAAGATTGAGTCGTCACTTTCACTGTTGGTGCACTTGCAACTGCGCTCCCCGTCCCATTATTGCTCGTGACCTTATCCGATTGTTTGACTTTGATTTTCTTCTTGTTATTCATCATAGCTTCAAGCGCTGCATTCCCGCCGGATGAAGAATTGTACGAAGGGTATGAAGTCACCTTGGTCACTCGCTGGATGCGAGAAGGAGACGATGACACAGTACTCGTCTGCCCTCCCCCGTTACTTTGGCCAGAAACGGTAAGTGTCCGGCCACGTCTAATTCCCTGCAAAGTATTGCCGCCCCCCGCAGGTCCACCACCCGCAGGTCCACCACCCGCAGGTCCACCACCCGCAGGTC
>CAYHRT010000210.1:0-6891 GCA_964359085.1 uncultured Bdellovibrio sp.
CCCGATCTCACCTATCGTGGGCCTTGCGCCTTAACTTTGAACGGTGGGACGATCAATGGGCCCCACGGGTCTGCCGATTTGACCTTGCCCTTACCTGGGACGTCGGGGAGCTTAGATTTTACTCGGCAGTATTCTTTGGGAGTGAGCGATGATTTCACCGGAGGTACATTGAGTTCACAATGGTCATTTATTGATGCCGACCGTTGGGATTTTGACCGAAACGGAAGCAAGGATGACGATTTCGCCCATTCATTTTTAAGCACAACCCAGGGGTTAAAAATGATTGGACGAGGGCGCAATATGTCCGGCAAAACTCACCAGTATTTGGGGATGTATTTAAAGGACCAGAATGGCGATTTTGATTATTCTGTAAAGGTGAGTATGCGGTCACGGAGTAATCGTTATTCTCGCGTCGGACTTTTTGTCGCCAATAATGCTGCTGATTTTGGTTCGGGTGGACTTTTTTTATGTTCGCTCTCTGGCAAGAAAGGAATTCTGGTCCAGTATGCTTCCAAGACAAAGGGGAAACTAGATAAGCAATATGCAGCAGGTACAAGTGCATTGCCTGTTTATTTAAGAGTGAAAAAAGTTGGAAATGCTATGACTTGTTTCTATCGAACGGAGACAAGTGCCCCTTGGATTGTGCATCCAAATTCACCAGTTAAAGTTAATAGTACTGGCCCAACGTTTGATGTCGGTCTATTGAGTTCGGCAAGAAGTATTTTTAAAAGTTCAATAGTGGAGCTGACTGAATTCCGCGACAACTTATTTTTGGACAGGCCCTTATCCTCGAAAACGCTCAAGCGTTTCGGTGATTGATTTCATTTTAAGTGAAAGTTCTGCATGGCAAGCACGGACTTCAAGCAGTACATCTTCCGGGGCGTTCTCTATAAATTTTGGGTTGTTGAGTTTTTTATCGAACTTCTCAAATTCTTTGGAAGTTTTTTCTAATTCCCTTTTCAGGCGCGCAACATGTTCTTCAATATTGGCGAGATTTTCCAGAACAAGATAGATCTCGGTGTGGCCAAGCGGCATGGTAATAGATTTATTAGGCCGTTCGTTTGGATTGATCGCGAGATCTTTGACTCGTGCCAACTCGAAGAAGTTTTTCTTGTTAGACTCAAAATACGATTGCAGTTTGGAATCTGAAACATAAAGGCAGATGCTAACTTCATCTTTCGGTTTCAAATTAGCAGATGTTCGTAAAAAGCGGATAGATGAAACGGTTTCGACAAAGGTGTTCATCATCGCTAGGTCTTCGGGATAGATCCATTCATTAGTTTCGGGATACTCTTGAATGGTGATCAGGTCCTCGGAATCCGTTTTAAGAAATGACCAAAGTTCCTCTGTAATATACGGGGTAAAGGGATGCATTAACTTCAGTAACTGTCGGAAAATAAATTTTAAAACGGTAGAACGACGTTTCTTTGCTTGGGAATCAGTGCCATTTAAAATAGGTTTTGAAAGTTCAATAAACCAAGAGCAAAATTTATCATAGACAAACGAATAAATTGTCTGGCAGCTATCATCGAAGCGGTATTCCGCCATAGAAGCATTCATAGAGACAATCGTTTGGCCTAGCTCACTTAAGATCCATTTCTCATGATGATCGAGGGCCTGTTTGTCAAAAATCAGCAAAGATTCAGTGAGATGGGAAGAGATAAAACGATAGGCATTCCAGACTTTATTGATAAAGTTGCGATAACCCTCTATACGCTCGGGATCAAGATTTAAATTGCGATTATACCCACTGCCGGCCGCCAGGGTGAAGCGCAAAGCATCGGCACCATATTTCTCGATCATTTCTAGAGGATCGATACCATTGCCAAGAGACTTGCTCATCTTGCGACCAATTTTATCCCGCACGATGGCATGGATATAAACATGATGAAAGGGAATTTGGTTGGTAAATTTTAGAGAAAACATCATCATTCTCGCCACCCAGAATAAGATGATGTCATACCCGGTCACCAGCACTGAAGTTGGAAAAAAAGTATTAAATTTCTTTTCTTCCATTCTTTTTTGTCAGGCCACCCAAGCATGGTCATCGGCCATAGGCCGGAAGAAAACCAAGTATCCAATACGTCAGGGTCTTGCTGAATATCTTGAGATGGGGAAGATTGAGATCGACATTTCGGGCAAGAGGTTGCCTCTGTAGAATCGGCCCACTCGTGCTGACATTTTTTGCAAGTGTAAACGGGAATGCGATGTCCCCACCAAAGCTGTCGTGAGATACACCAGTTTTTTGGTTCCTTGAGCCATGAAAAATAGGTATTCTCCCAAGATTTTGGAAAAAATCTTGTGCTGTCGTTCTTTACCGCATCATAGGCGCGCTTCGCCATCTCTTGCACGTTTAAAAACCATTGTTTTGAAACCAGAGGTTCGATCACGATTTTTGAACGATCCCCATGGCCTACCATGTGGACATGATCCTGAACATCAACCAACAGTCCCAATTCTTCCAATTTTGTGACAAATTTACTGCGCGCCGGTTTACATTTGAGACCTTGCAGTTCGCCTCCGTACTCATTTAAGGTTCCATCTTTGTTTAAAATATTGATGATGGGAAGTGAATGGCGTTTGCCAATTTCAAAATCGTTGAAATCATGTCCTGGAGTAACTTTTAGGCAACCGGTACCAAATTCCATGTCGACATATTCATCGGCAATAATAGGTACTTCACGGTTACAGACTGGAACAATAGCGAATTTGCCGATTAAGTGTTGATAGCGTTCATCTTTGGGATTCACACAGATAGCGGTATCGCCCAAAACAGTTTCTGGTCTTGTGGTGGCAACAACGAGATGATCAGCTGTGCCTTTTAGGGGATACTTGATTTTGTAGATGGCACCTTTGACTTCGACATGTTCAACCTCGGCATCGGAAATCGCCGATTGCAATTCTGTGTCCCAGTTAACGATATATTCATCACGATAGATGAGCCCTTCTTGATAGAGTGCCACGAAAGCATGGCGAACGGCTTCATTTGAGGTCGGGTCCATGGTGAAAGTGAAATAGTCCCAGTCGGGACTTGCTCCCATGGCCCGTTGCTGTTTATTAATAATATTTCCGTAAGTCTCCTTCCATCCCCAGATCTTTTTGATAAATTCTTCGCGTCCAAAATCATGTCGGGTTTTTTTTTCTTGATCCCACACTAATTTTTCCACAACAGCTTGTGTGGCGATTCCTGCATGGTCGGTGCCTGGGAGAAAGAGCGTTGCATACCCTTTCATGCGATAGAAGCGGATGAGAGCATCCTGAGTGGTGATATCAAGAGCATGTCCCATATGGAGTTGGCCGGTAACGTTGGGAGGCGGCATGACAATGGAATAACTTTTTCCTGAAAGAGATGGACGAGCTTTGAAGTAGCCACCCATTTCCCAGCGACTATACCATTTCTTTTCGGCACCATCGCAATCATAGGTCTTGGGAAGTTCATTGATCGGTTGTTGCTGTTGCATAATCTAATCTCTAATTTCTAATCCAAAATAAATGCCATAATGGCACTAATGTCATCCAGATTAAACGTAACTTGCTTGCCTGTGTTTAAATTTTTTAAAGCGATTTTATTCGCGATCAGTTCTTGATTATCTAATATTGAAACACATCTCGCGCCACGCTTTTCCGCCAAGGCAAAAATTTTATTGAGTTTCAGGCACTCCATGGTTGTAATCACGCGAATACCTTGCTCACGCAAAGACTGGGCCAAGCGCATGGTGGGAGTGATTCCGGCATCAATCTGAAAAGTAAGCAGAAGATCATTTTTGGGTTTACTCATATCTGGGAGCAGGCCATGCGATTGCAAAAAATCTTTCAGGGTGACATCGCCAAGTCCAAAACCTACTCCGGGAAGTGACATTTCTCCAAAAATTTCTAAGAGTCGATCATAGGCGCCTCCGCCACAAAGTGCGCGACGATTATCGGGATGTTTATCAAAGATTTCAAAAACTAATCCGGTATAATAATCAAGACCACGTACAATCGTTGGGTCGTAATGCAGATAACTTGTTATTTGCAGATCTTTTGCCATCAAAAGAAAGGCCTTAAAATCCCAGACAGTGCTTGCGATATGATGAGAATCCAAAAATTGTTGCAATTGTTCAAACGAATTTAACTTCAAATATTCGAGGAAGAGTGATTCCCCTTCCTTGGATAATTGAAAAAGGTTTAGCTGTTCTAGAAAAGCAGCTTCAGGTAGTTTTTTATACCGATCAAGCAATTTGCAAAGCTTGAGTGCCGTCTCACTAGAGAGTTGCATTTTATCTTTGAAGAGATAGTCGACAAGTTTCCTGTGATTAATAAGAATCTCAAAATGGGAGGCATTTGCGCCGAAACTTTGAAGAAGGGTGATGGCCAAGTTAAAAATTTCAAACTCCGCCAAGTTTTCTTTACCACCAAAAATATCGACATTAAATTGCCAGTGTTCCCTTAGGCGTCCTTTTTGTGGGCGTTCATAGCGCATGAGATTAGGGATGGCATACCATCTGATCGGCTTGGGAGCTTCTCGATTGATTTGCGCTACCATTCGCGCCAAGGTCGGAGTCATTTCCGGTCGGATGGCAACTTCTCGCCCTCCTCGGTCAGTGAAGCTATAGATTTGCTCGTTGACCAGTTCTTCTCCAGATTTGGCGCGATAGAGATCAACCTCTTCCAAGAGCGGCCCATCGTAGGGCTCATATCCAAATAGCTGGGCAGTGGTGTGCATTTTCTCGAAGAGATAATTTTGCACACGTTTTTCATTTGGGAAGAGGTCCCGAGTTCCCTTATAGGGGAGTTTGCCAAGCGTCATATGTGATCCTTTTTAGGTGCCAGGTCCTTTTCGTTAACCCTACGTGTCGTCTAGACGACACGTAGGGTTAACGAAAAGGACCTGGCACCTGTAAATTATATGTTAAAATTGCAGCTGAGGAAAAAGATTATGAATAAAAAAGTTGAAAAAGATAATTTTGGGGAATTTGCCATCTCAAAGTTAATGCCTGAGTATCCTCTGGCGGCTGATGTTTATCTCCATATTGATAAAAAATTCATCAAGTATAAGTCAGCAGGAGATTTTCTTGACGTCGCCAAAATCAACTACTTTATTTCGAAAGGAGTGCAAAACGTATTTGTCCTTAAAGAGGATCTCGGAAAAATGGAAGTAGGTTCGGATGAAGCACTCAAAAAGGAAATTGAAGTCACTGTGGCCGAAGTGGGTGAAAAATCCCGGTCGATAGTTGAGAAGAAAGTAGAGTTGAGGCATAAACTTTTTGATGTTTTTGCAGAACATGAACTTTCCTCTGCCAATGTGAAGCTTCTGGAGGGAATGTCCAAAAATTTTATCGTAGATTTAACCAAGCAGTCCGATATTGCCAAATTGGTAGACAAACTGCATGGCATGGGTGAGTTGGCCATGGATCATGCCCTAAATGTTGGCAATATTGCGGTTTTTATAGCTATGGCCCACGGCCAAGGGGACCAAGATTTTTTGCAAAATCTCTTTGTCGCTTGCTTGTTGCATGACTACGGAAAAATTAAAATTCCTTCAAATATTTTGGAAAATGTCAAAGGGATGGCCTACGCAAAAGCTATTCAAGATCATCCATCAAAAGGTGCGAAATACGTGCGGACGATTAAGAGTCTAGCAGCTGTTGTGGCCATCGCGGTTGAGCAGCATCATGAGCAGTTTAATGGCTTGGGTTATCCAAAGAATCTTACCGGCGATAATATTAATATAATGGCCAGATTTCTAAGCGTGGCGAATATCTATGACAATATCCTGACTGAGAATAAGAATAAGCCGAAAGATGATGCCCATAAGTTGGCCATAAAGAATATTGAATATGATCACGGAAAGAATTTTGACCCTCAAATGCTCCCAAGAATAGTTGATGCGCTTAAATTGGCATTTGGAAATTATTACAAATAACAATTCACTGCGCTTCAATCCAATCATTGACAGGCCGTGGAAGTTTTTCGGGCGAACGATAGTCGGGATTGGGAGTAGGGTAATTAGGTGGAAGAGTGGTTCCAGGCGCGTCTTTTGGTGTCCACGCGGCCGTTGGTGTCTCAGAACTACCTCTTCCACTCATTGAAGGGATAAGATCATCGCCAGACGGGGACGTGATGTCCTTTGTCGTCTTGACTTCTTTCCATTTAAAAAAAGTTAACGCTGTAAGAGAACTTTTCTTTTTTGGCCATGATTCTTTGAAACGCGATTGTTTGATGAGTAGATCAGCATAGGTAGCGATTGTCTGTAATGCTTCAAGTTGGAGGGGCAGAATAATAGTTTCAAATTCGCTATCGATAGAATTAACAAAAAGATCGAGCCATGGCGCTACCATCTTCATCTTCTTTGCCCAAATAATAAAAGGCTGGGATGTTACCTCTGTTCCATTTTGAACAAAGGTAATGAAATTTAAATTTTGTGGTGCCGTTAATAAACTTTTAAGATCTGATAGCAGGGCCTGAATCATCCACTTGGAAAAAAGACTCAATTCAACTTTGTCCTTATTGATTTGTTCAATTTTTGCGCTAGCAGCTTTAAGAAATCGCATATCGAATTTTGTTAAATCAGAATCTGTATTTCGGTATTTTTTGAGAATGACCTTGTAAATTTCAGCCTTACAGAGAAAGAATATTTCATCCTTAGTGAGTACACCAAATGATTCGTCTAAGGAGAGAATCCAGCGTTCAAACAGAACCTTTTTTTCGCTACTGAGATCCGCTTTTTGAATAGATTCAAGCAATAAAACGAACTCGGCCGGTAAAGGTTTAATAGAAGAAATAATACTTTTGCTGGCGTAGACGGGCGAGTGAGGTAACGCAAAAAGAAAGACAAAAAAAAGTGTAACTGCTCGCACTTCAGACCATCTTTGACCGCTCCTGCGTCGTCCCTCCCTGCGGCGTGGATAA
>CAYHRT010000211.1:0-4543 GCA_964359085.1 uncultured Bdellovibrio sp.
AGTCGCCACCGAATTGATGGACGTTACCACTTATCTCATCGGCTCCGAGCAAATTCAGAATTACTTGGGGCTGCCCTATCGAAAGATTCTGGATTATTTGCAGCAGAGTCCAGATAGCTATGAACTGGCGAAACAAATTCCAACGCTGGTGGGACAGGCCTACACTGAGGGAGGTTATCAGGCCTTGGTCAATCCCAAGATGGCACGAACTTTTACCGTAAGCTCTCTGATCCTCTCTGAAATGCGCCAATTTCTTCTTCCCGCGATGTTAGAATTATCCAAAGCACTCAAGGCCTATTTACAGGAAGATTTCACCCACCCGATGGAACTGAGTTACATTTTGCAAGAATCCGCATCCTTTCGAGGTGAAGGGAGAGATTTAGGCATTTTCCTAGGAACACTTCTTAAATTACTCTATGAAGAAAAGAAAGAACGAGGTCTATCGAGCGTAGGAGAAGAACTGCGCGAAAAATCCCAAAATGTTCTGCAAGCACTGCAACGTTCAATGGCCGCTTATGCCTATGGGGATGCCTATATAAATCCCGGCACGGATGAAAATCGATCCTATCTCTTGGGTTTTTTTAAAGGCCTGACGGTTTGGCTGCCTATCAATCCCGATCTCTTTGTCGCCAGGGAAAAAGAGATGTCCACCGCAATACTCTTCACCCTGCAATTGAGCGAAACACGTTGGCAGGATTGGCTGGCGGCCATTTTATCGCCCATTGAGTAATTATACCAAGACCAAGATCGTGACAGTCAAAAGCTAGGCCTTATAGAAGAATAAAAATGGTGCCACATCTTTTAAGAATTTTTCCAAGAGTAAAACCCATTGATCCACTAATTTCTGAACCACCACTAACATGGGATAACTCTTCACCTGTTAGAGTAGAAAAGTGATTAAATCTTCCCATAATTTGATCACTGGGCCCAAGTTGAATTTTTTCACGAAACGATCTAATTGATTTTGGGCCTCTTCCACCACTTTCCCATTCTGGGTAACCACATAGAGGGGATTCTTGCTTTTATTGGCCATGACTATGCTCCAGGTTCCATTTCTCAATCGTGCTGGCAATGGTGCCAAATTGCTCTTGCAGGGGAGCATACTCCTTGGAGTCATAATCGAAAACGGATTTTTTTGAGGCCTGCGCCTTCACGAGCTGAGAGCGATTAAAGAATGGGTCAAAACAGCGTCCTTCTTTGAGATGTCCTGTGGTTTTGAGTAATTCTCCAATGCCATTTAAATCCAGTTCTTCTTGTTTTCGGCGTGAATCGACGAGGTTGGGAATATGGCCAATAACCTCAGGAATCTGCGAGATTCCCATCTCGGCCACATCTTGTAAAACAACTTCGAGGTGCTCAAGTCCCTTCTTGCTAAATTCATCAGGTCTAAAGGGAACCAAAATTCCTTGAGCGGCACACAGAACATTGATGACAGTAAGACCAAGAGTAGGAGGACAATCGGCCAAAATATAATCATATTGCTCAAGCAAATTTTGCTTTTCTAAAAAACGTTTGAGAATTAGCTGCCGAGGCATAGTGACTGAGGCCACAGTGAGTTCCAGGCCAGAAAGTTCCTGTCCGGCGGGAAGTAAATCAATTCCCCCTCGACTTACCAAGACATCTCCTAACAACACTCCAACATGCAGGGCCTTCAGCTCGCGCACCGAATTGACCAAGAGGTGGTAGATGGAATATGGTCCCGGAATGGCACTGTCTTGTGCACTGGCGAGACTCAAATCCACATTAAAAAGTAAACTCAGATTGGCCTGGGGGTCCATATCAAGGCACAAGACTTTATGACCGCGCTTGGCCAGGGCATGGGCAGTATTGAAAGCACAGGTGGTTTTTCCTACTCCACCCTTTTGATTTAAAAAAGCGATCACGCGCGCCCGCGGGAACTTGGTGGTTTCCGTAGTGGTAGGCGCATTTTGATCTTCTCGATTTCGTCCAAAAAATATCCCCATGCTTTCCCCCTTATTCACCATGACGTTTTGTCGGGAATTCTAGCATGAAATTTTCAGAAGTGAGGCCCCTCATGACAAATTGACAAATTAACCCACGCAAACCAATTGCCAAACAATCTCATAATTATATCGAATAGATTAAATCTATCTAAAGGCTTGGCATTGACCACTGCCAATGGCCAGCGGTGGAAGAACTGATTGGCACAGAATTTGTCCAAGAATAATTAAAACCTGAGTTTGAGATTAGGGTCGTAGCGAGAAGTCGTCTGACAAAGGAGTTCAAGGACGCACAAGTGAAAAACCGGAGGCGTAGCAGAGCTACGTCGAGGATTTTGAACGCGGAGGACGCTGAAATCCTTTGTCAGGCGGCTTCATAGTAGACCCTAATCCCAAATTCAGGTTTAAAGACACTTCGGAAGTTCCTCCCATGATGTGGTGTAACGAGGCGATTTAAAATTTCGCCTCATACGCCACTCGCGATTATCCACTCCGCAACTCATCGAAACCAAGATCCGCTCTCCTTCGCGCAGATTGATCCGATCCATGGTCTCCATAAGAACGCGCTGGTGGTGAGAATCACAACCCTCAAAGAGCCCAAGAGTATGCTCATCTTCGTCTTGGAGACTAAAAACACTCACTCCCGATTTTTGGTATTCGACCCCGTAAACATAGATCGAATCTAGGCAACGCAGGGCCGCCTTAATGATCTTAAAAGTATTATTGGTGGGAGTCTGAAAACAGCATGAGGTAGAGGCAGCATCCCATTCGCTGCGAACAAAAATCGAAACACTCATGCAAACTGATTTCTGCTTACGCAATTCTTGGGCAACTTCCGAAGCGTGAGTCGCAATAGATTCCATCAGTGTGCGCTTGTCAAAAACGCCGTGGCCAAAAGTGCGGGAACTCATGATTTCTTTTTTCTTTTCTCCTCCCTCTTGCAGTGGAAAACTGACGATGCCCCGTAACTCATCTTGAATTTGTCTCCCCACCTTGGTCAAGATGGCCTGGATGTGCTGATCGTTATTATAATCGCGAAAATCTTTGGCATTCTTGATTCCCGCTAACCACAATTTGAGCGCACGGCCCTTGGCAATTCCCCAAATTTTTTCCAAGGGCATCAGGGCCAAGACCTGATCTTGCTTCTCTCGCTCCTCTAAACTTACCACTCCCCCATGGGCCAGATCCCGCTTGGCCAAAAAACAGGCGGCCTTACACAATCCCTTGGTAGGGCCGATTCCCACTGACACGGGTATACCGATATGTCCTTGGATAGTTTTTTGAATCCCTCGGCAAAAATTCTCCAGGTCATTCATACCGGTAAGATCTAAGAAGGCCTCATCCACCGAATAGACTTCTATTTTAGGCACCAAACGACGCAAGGTCGTCGTGATCCTGGCCGAAATATTGGTATAGAGTGAAAAATTGGAGGAAAAGACCGACACTTTATGACGTTCACACAGTTCTCGAATCTGAAAATAGGGGGCCCCCATTTCTATTCCCAGCGCCTTGGCCTCGCGAGTGCGGGAGATGGCACAACCATCATTGTTGGAGAGCACGATCACCGGACGGTGGCGTAAGTCTTCGCGAAAGAGCCGCTCACAGCTACAAAAGAAGGCATCGCAATCAACCAGCGCCAACATAGCTAGAGGCCCCTCGCCAGCCCAACCACCGGTCCAAAGATGACCAGTTCGGACTCCTCGACAATGAGAATGGGTTTGTAGTGTTTATTTTCCGAGAACAGAAACATCCGCCCATGCTCTTGCATCAGACGTTTGCACAGACGTTGTCCATTCATGGTCAAGACGACAATCTGGCCTGCCACAACTTTAATAGAACGATCCACCACTAAAATATCCTGGGGAAGAATAAGGGGTGCCATAGAATTGCCCATGGCGCGCAGAAAATAGGTAGACTCACGATTTTTCACCAGGTGTTGGTCCAAAGAGAGGTAGGCGTCCTCGTAATCTTCTGTGATTCCAAACAGGCCACAAGCAACTTCACCTAAAAAACGAAACTCCATCCCCTTACTATAACTTACGCATAACTTACGCACAAGATGGCCAATAATTCCCTAACTGCATGTCTTTACGGAAATATAACGCACTGTTTCTATTGCGTCCTAATATTTCGTGCCACAGTTTAAATTAATTTTTATTTGCATCCAAAACCATCGCTCGCCTCGTCTTATGTTTGAAGAAAAAAAGGAGGAACCATCTATGAAAAAATTAACCGTACTCTTCGTAACATGTCTCTGGCTTTCGTGCCTAAATCAGGCCATGGCCATTGGCTTTAATTTCTCGATCGGAGATAAACCCAAAAGCGAAAAACTTTCACCCGCAGAGTTGAACAAGCACGTTGAAACACTCAAGACCTTGAAGGACAGCGCTCCGGCCCAAGCTTTTGAGAAACTTTCACCCGAGCAGACGGAAAAGGTTTTGCTAACGGCAATCCGTGAGGGACACAAAAAAGAAGAGAATCCTATCGCTGACGTCCTGATTCCCATTGTGGCCTTTATTTTTTTGGCCTCAACCTTCGCCATCCCACTTTATTTGAAGAATCGTCGCTTCAAAGAATTTCAA
>CAYHRT010000211.1:4643-6888 GCA_964359085.1 uncultured Bdellovibrio sp.
CTCAACCTTCGCCATCCCACTTTATTTGAAGAATCGTCGCTTCAAAGAATTTCAAACGACGCTGCAGATGTTTATCGAAAAGGGCCAACCCATACCCGCCGATCTGATCGAAAATGGCATGGATGGCAATCGTGAACGCCAGGACTGGAGGCGAGGTATGCTTCTGATGGCCTTTGGAGTGGGACTGATTATCTGCCTCATCTTGGCAAAATCCTCGGCATGGGGAATCGGCTTTATCCCATTGTGCTTAGGTGTGGCCAGCATCTATCTTGCAAAGAATATAAAATAATGAGCAGACCGGAAACCCAACTTTTAGCAATCGCAGTTTCAACAGGTGATCGCCAGGCGTTTGGAGAATTGGTGCAAATATACCAGTCTCCCCTACGCCTGGTGATTCGTCGTTGGGCCTCGGGCAATGGGGCTCTGGCCGACGATATCGCCCAGGAAGCATTTATCAAAGCGTATCTGGGTATCACCAAATTTCGTTTCGAAGCAAAGTTTTTTACTTGGCTCTGCCAAATTAGTTACCACGCTTTTATCGAGCACTGTCGCAAAAAAAAATTGCTGGCCGAAGCACAACTTCTGCCCGAGAGCAACCCCGCCCGTAAGACTGACTTACATCATGATGTGGAGTACGCTATGAGATATCTCTCAGAGGCGGAGCGAGTTGCTATTACTCTGTGCTTTCATAAAGATTTAAGCCACGATGAGGCCGCCACAATTATGCAAATTCCCCTAGGAACTCTGAAGTCTCATGTCAACCGAGCCAAAGAAAAAATGAGCAAGCATTTGAGCGCATGGAAAGAGGAGAATTAGTTTATGCAAAAACCAGACAATCACTGGCTGGAAGAATTATTAAAAAAAGAGGCCGAGCAAGCGGCCCTGCCAGATAATGGGTTTTACGAAAGGGTCATGCAAGCTATTCCCACCTGGTGGAAAAACTTACTGCGACGAATGTTTATTCAAAGCGCCGCTTTTATACTAGGTTTACTGGGTTTTGTGGTCTCCGGCAGTCTTAAAGTTCCAACCGCAGATTCTGAAAAGTGGCAGGAGGCCGCCACTCATGCCCAAGAGGTATGGGGGGCCGTTCCTCAGTATATGGAGTGCTTTTCGGACACCAACCTCCTGACCATCGTCGACATCTTGG
Organism: uncultured Bdellovibrio sp.; assembly: GCA_964359085.1. GTDB lineage: Bacteria > Bdellovibrionota > Bacteriovoracia > Bacteriovoracales > Bacteriovoracaceae > GWA2-49-15. The sequence continues at coordinate 5,791 of CAYHRT010000211.1, forward strand.
CGGTGGCCTTCATCTTTACTTTTACGCTGGCAGATCTGCCAGGAGCATCCAAAAAAGTTGTATAAAAATGGCCGCGAAATTTCATTATCACACCTTCTCTCCCACTTTCTTCAAGGCCTTGACGATACTGGCAATGTCATGAGCACCATGCAACTTGTGGATGACTGGTCCAAGTTTCTGCATCATCTTTGCCATCAACGAACTACCACTCACATGGGAACTTTTCTTGGCCACCAAGGCCAAGGCAATTTCGTTAATGACAAACGAGACGGCATAACAGGCGTTCTTAGTCTTACCCTGGGTGCTTAAACAATTCCATTCATCGACAAAATTTTTCTGCAGGAATTCTACGATCGCATCATTAATCTTTTGTCGCTGATTAGAATCTGCCCCAACGGTGTAATAGGCCGCGCCCGCAACTACGGCCAGCGGAGCGAGGGCCACACCAACCGCACCCTTCACAACTGTCTTGGTTGAATCGATCGGATGCAGCAGCATTTTGAGCGACATTTTTGGCAAAGTGGTCACCACATCTTTGGCGGCACCAAGATAACCTGAAGCGCAGCTTGAAACGGCACTACTGGAAAATTCGTTTCCTGGTGGTGCCAGATGGGCAAAATCTAGTTTGGCCTTATAGATGGCCTGGCAATTGGGACGATTATTTGGCCAAAGTGCTGCAGCCTCTGGCTTGAGCGTCAGAATGCAAGCATTGCAGGCCAACTTTTTATCGACCTGGGCCAAGCTGTCGCAGGAACTTTTAAGAGAAGAACAGGTCACAGTCTCCGTATTATCTACGGCCTTCATGGCATCACTCGCCAGTGCCTGAATCTTCTTGCGTTCTTGCTCAAAAGGATCGATTTGGCACATTTTTGCGCCCTCTATGCCGGTACCGGTTGTTGAACACTGATAAATACTGCTCACGCTTCTTAGAGGCAGAGCTTGTTCCGGAATTAATCTGCGGTAATCTTCATTACTAAAAGTTTGCACACACCATCCCTTGGGAAGTTTTGCCACCAAAAAATAACGTTCTTCTATCACAGTAGTACCGCTGGTATTGAGATAGGAGTAAGGTTTTTTCTGGCACACATACTCAACCGG
>CAYHRT010000212.1:0-6870 GCA_964359085.1 uncultured Bdellovibrio sp.
TGGCCATAGAATTTTTAATGATACTATACTCACCAAAAAGTAGTATCTTGCTTGAGAATTTTCGTGGTCCAATCACATCAGACCTTTATTGTTTTAATTTTAAACTTAAGAGTCGCGGTCCCTGGCCTGCACCATCCTTAATGATCTGTTGAGGTAACAAATTCTTGTCTTTCAAGACCTGTTTAAATTGTGGAAGTGCCGATGCCACGCTTTTGGGATAGAGCAGGTGAATATTCGGCCCGGCATCGAGGGTAAAGTAGACTGGAACCTTTGATTCGGCTCGCCATTGCCATAAGGCCAAAATAATCGCCAAGGTTTCAGGGCACATTAGAACAACGGGTGGTGACGAGGACATCATCAGCGCATGTAAATCCAAGGCCTCTGCTTCAATAATTGAACCCATGCCATGAAAATCTTCGGCCGTTTCTCCACTGGCAATGGCCAACCACAATGAGTGCAGACGCGCCGATGCCCGAACATAACGTTCCTGGCGATAGGGATGACAATCCATTAACTCATGCCCCACTCGACTTGATATCTTTTTTTTGTTGTGATCAACCACTAAAATCATATCTTCGAGTGTTTTCAAATAAGGCAATTCATCAGCAACTCCGATTCCCCATTCATCACTACTCGACAGAGAGTTTTTCCACTCACCCCACAACGCACCAATAGGAAAAGCTGATCGAGTAGCGCTACCCGATCCTAGACGCGCTAAATACGAGGCCCGTTGTAAAGACATGGGATCGGTTATGGCACTCTCTAAATTCTCACAACGCAAGATTGTCGCCAGCCCTTCGGCCAGCAAAGCGGTACTCAAGGAAGCTGAGGCCGAGGAAGCAATCCCCGCACTATGGGGAAAGGTATTATGTGATTTTAAGCTCAGTTTAGTACGGGTTAAAAAAGGATAGTAGTTTGCCATGGCCTCAAGATGCCGGAAGGTTTTTTTACCAAAGGCCACATTATTGCTAGGGTCCGCGCTGAATTCAAATGTCCACTCGGAAGTGGGATCGCACGCATCTCTTTGTGGATCAAAAACGAATTGTGCTTCAAGAACGGTTACTGATTCACGTAGGGTTAAGGAGAGGGAAGGATTGGCCGGGAGTTGATCCCCTTTTTTGCCCCAATATTTAACCAGGGCCAAATTTGAGGGTACCTGCCAGATTATTTCACCCATGATGGGGCGTTCAACCAAAGCATCATCCCAAGAAATTTCCAATTGCGAACTATTGAATCGGCCCATCGCCGCCTTCCAACCTGTTCTCTGCTAAAATCATTTCACTGTATGGTATGAAGATTCCAAGACCTTTCTGCCTAAAGTAGCGTTGCGCCAGAGACACGGCTTCGGATTGTGCTCGCCCATTAGTCGGCACCGTGACCAATGCGAAATCTCCTCCCCAAGCTCCAAGCGATTTAACTTCGCCAGAATAATCATCGAATAGTCTGTGTTTGATGGGTACCTGATCAAGCACGGCACCCACAATTTCTTCGTGATGACGAAGGGCCTGGGAAAAATCCTCCAACGTCATTGCGGCCGTCATGGCTTGAGTCAACTCACTGATCAAAGGGATGATTTTACTCTGGTTGTAATCTTTTTTTCTAAATTGCCTAATCCCATCCTTGGTGGAAGCTTTTTCGCCTAAGTACAGGAGAAATAATTGATCCTTAAAAGAAGGATCAAAATTCACCGGTGCCCAAAAAGGGATTTTATCCTTATTTTGAAAGAGAATAGCACCATTGGATTGTGCACAGGCGATATCATATCCCGATCCCCCTATGGTATTGAACAGTAACTCAAAGGGAGAGATATAAGCCCATTGAGCAATGTTATAGATAAGTGTCGAGCTTGACCCCAATCCCCAATGTCGAGGAAATTCTAGATTTGTTTCAACTAAGACATCCACTTCATCTCTTAAAAAATGAGGGTTTTGTCTCCGCACTTGCTGAAAAATCTCCTCTAAGAGCAATGCCCCAGGTGTAGGATTTTCATCCACACAGCGAAATCGCCAAAATTCAAAATGCGACTCAAACCAGCATGATTTATTTACGTCGTAACTCTTCCACGTAAGAATGGGATTGTAAGATGGTCGGTAATCGACTGTCAGTGTTTGCCCAAAACGCACCGGCAAAGTCAAGGCCAGGGCCCCATCCAGTACAAAATACTCACCTGAGAGCAATAACTTTCCATGACCGTAGTAATGTTGGGCATTTTCTTTTGGTTTTATTTTCTGAACTAAATCATGGCGTAAGATAGCTGTTAGTTGGTCATGGCCGGGGGCCAACGATATTGTATCTGGATAGCTCATTGATAATTCCTCAGGGAAGCTAGCAGTTCTCTGACCGCCTTAAAAGATACTATTCTATCGGCGAAATATTCTTTGGCCAGTCGTCGCTCTTCAAGATTGGCTTCGAGATGATTCAAGATATTCATGAGATGCATCCGCATATGACCTCTTTGAATCCCCGTGGTGACAAGCGACCTGAGGGCCGCAAAATTTTGCGCCAAACCAACACTTGCCGCTACTTGCATCAAATTTTCGGCACTCGGTTGATGCAATAAATCCAGAGACACTCGTGCCAAGGGATGGAGACCCGTAAGTCCTCCCACTGTTCCAAGGGCCATGGGAATCTCCAGCCAAAATGTAAATAGACCATCCGAGAGAGTGCAATGAGTGAGAGAACGATAGCGACCGCTCTCTGCTGCGTAGGCATGACCACAAGCCTCAACCGCTCGAAAATCGTTGCCCGTGGCCAGAACAACTGCATCTATACCATTAAAAATACCCTTGTTGTGAGTGGTGGCACGATAGACGTCCAGCTCGGCAATTTTGATGGCCTTACAAAATTTATATGCAAACTCTCCGGCCGTCATACCAAGAGTTCCATCATCCAGTTGATCAATAGGACATTGGACCTGGGTACGCACACGACAGTTAGGCGTAAAATTTGAAAGGATGGACATGATCACAAACAGATCTTTTTCACTGCCCACAAATTCTGGGGACTCCAACACCATTTCTTTCCAGCACTGCGATAAGGCCTCAAGAATAGAATTAATGAAATTGGCCCCCATGGCATCACATGTTCCAAAAGTCACAAAGAGCTGAAAAAGGCCGGCATCCTCTGATGTTTTGTTTATTAACGATAGGGATTTAATGCCCCCCCCACGCGCCTGCATATTACTGGTCAAAGGAGTTACAAAGGCCAGCAACTCTTTTTTCTTCAGTGTAAAAAGTCTTTCCAATTTTTGAGGATTACCCGTCCAGTAGAAATGGACTTGGCCTACTTTTTCAGTATCAATGACTTGAGCACAAAAACCACCCCGATCACGCCAAAACTTGGCACTCTTCGAACAAGCGGCCACAACTGAACTCTCCTCGATCACCATGGGAACACTATATGACTTTCCATTTAATAAAAAATTGGGAACCACGCCGTAGGGAAAATAGAAATTGGTAATAGTGTTTTCAGCAAACTCATCAAAAACCTTTTGCACTTCGACGTCTGGATGCCAAAAACTTTGCATCAACTTACAAAAGCTCTCAGGAGACTGGTGCGTATTTTGCTCCAAATGCTGGGCCAGAAATTTTATTTTTTCGAGTTTGCTCCATTTGGAAAATCCTGTAACGCCGGCATTGGCTACCTCTGCTTGCGGGTGTACTTCTTCTCCATCTTGTTTCACTGCTGCCTCCCAGACTCTGGTGAAGCAAGGCCGCCATAGTGTAAGTATTGGCGCGCTAAGAGGTAGGCCCCAACTTGGGTTTGGACATACTCATGCAACTCTTCATAGCGTCCTGTGGCATGATTTAAAAAAGATGTCGCCATTCCTAATACAGAACGGCCTTGAAGCGCCGCAAGACAAGGCATCCCCTCTAGGACCGACTGAATACCACCCGAAATTATGTATTGTTTTTGTCCCACTTGACCTGAAGAAGCCGGGCCCATCTCCAATTCGATTTGCTTGACCATCTCGACCATTTCATAGGCGGTGTGCCCGACGTGCGCAAAACCATGATAGGGCGAGAGCGGTCCATAGGTCCCACGGTTCAATTCTACTTTTGTAAAATTAGTGCCACCAAATGAAGCAAAATCGATAGCGGCAAGCCTTAATTTCATTAAAGCACGCAGACTACGAGGCCCCATCCCCTGTCCAACCTCTTTCACCACCACAGGATAAGGCGCATTTTCTAAAAATTCTTCCAGCACATGAATGGGCGCACGGGTAATCCGATCACCTTCCGGTTGGAAAAATTCCTGGAGAGGATTGACATGAATAATCAGACCATCGGCCCTGAGGCGATCAACCAATACATGGATTCGTTCGATTTTTTTCTCTGCCAAAAGTTGCTCAATTTGAGCAATCCCAATATTGGCCAAAAATAAACGATCATCACCAATGATGGAGCGAAGATTAAAATCAGCAAAATACTGATCATCTTGGAGCAGTGCCCGACATGAACCCAGCCCCATTCCCAAACCAAATTCTGCCGCTACTCTTGCCAAATTTTGATTAATATGACGTGCAGGCCCAACTCCACCGGTCATACTAGAAATCCAAAAAGGAAAATGAAAACTTTTTCCTAAAAACTCAAAAGAATTGCTGGATTTTGCTATTTCTTTCTCGATATCAGGATGGGGGGCAAGCAGAGGCTCATAATCAATTGTTAGCCCCTTAGACCAAATGGGCCTTGAATCAGCTGTAACTTGCGCCTCGAAGGCCCTTTGTAAGTGCTCAAATTTTCTGCTATTTAAGGAATCGTTAGACGTAGCACCTAAATTCATTTCAATGTCCACAGTTGTTATGAATTTATGGCTTCTAACACAAGTGGCCTTAAAACGTCATAACCTTTTTACAGATTACGCATGGCATTTATCACTTTTGTGCTGACCAACGCTGATGTTCAAGACCTAATGGACCAATCACCAAAATAAATTCATATTTATTATTTAGTTGTCGGTCTAGTTCTTTCTGGAGAGAAGAAATATCTTGACTAGAAAAGAGCAAATGGCGCTCCGCATCGCTCTGCAAATCTAGAGCTAAAAAAATCTCGCGATGGCCCACCCGGCCCATACTGATTTCTAGCAGCATCTGCAAAATTTTTTGTAAGCGATAAGGCGCATCTAAAAGCACAATAGTCGATGGTCGACGCCAATACTCTTGTAAGGCCTGCAGACGTGCCTGGCTTTCGCGAGGTAAAGCACCTTCAAAAATAAACTGTTGATGGGGAAACCCTGAGAGGGCCAAGGCCAGAAGAACACTATTGGGGAAAGGTGTGGCGCGCACACAAATCTTATGTTCATGACAGGCACGCACTAATTCAGCACCAGGGTCCATAAAGGCCGGCAGGCCACCATCAGTCATCAAATAAACAGTTTTCCCTTGCAAGAGTGCTTGGATAACAGTGGGCAATAGCTCCTGGCGAGTTTGCTCATTGTAAGCAATCAAGTGAGAAATAGCTTCTCGGGGAAGCCCGAACTGGGCCCATTGGGCCCTCCCTGCCTTAGGTGTTTCAATTAAAAAAAGTGAAGATGCGGGGCCCTGTTCCCAGGCCTTGATCAGCATGGTGCGCGCAGTACTCTCCAACATCTGCCCCGGTGCAATAGGTGTCGGAATTAAAAATAATTGCCCCATGACATTATCCCTCAACTACAATATTTGCATGCATACCACAAAGGATTCAAAAAATTCTCTCTTTTTTATTGTTGTCCCCCTGGGTTTTGAGGATGTGGCCCAAACAGAAATCTACAACCACTTGAGTGTGCTTTATCCCGAGTTAGGCCCATGTAAGCAAAGCAAGGGTGGTATTGAACTTGAACTTCCTCTTGAAATAGGCCTGGCACTCAATCACCTTCTACGCATCCCCACTCGCATATTGCTGCGTTTAGAAAAATTTCGTTGCCGTGATTTTCCTAAACTCTACAAGAAGACTCAAAATTATGCATGGGCCCCTTTTCTCTTGGGCAAAATGCCTAAAATACACGTCACTGCCAAAAAATCACGGATGATCCATACTGGACGCATTGAAGAATCCATTACCAAAGGTCTGCAAGATTATTTTAAAGGTTATCCGCCGAGCAAGGCCCTGCAGGCCCAGGGAGATAGCACCCTTTCACCGCCCGATTTATACGTTGATTTCTATGATGATAACTGTCAGTGGAGTCTCAATGTCAGTGGTGAACCGCTCTATTTCCGCTCCATTAAAGTGCAGCGCCATGTGATGGAAGCACCAATCCGCGAAAATTTGGCCACAGCACTTTTGGCCCTTTTGCTCCAGCAATACAAACAGGCCGAAAAACCCATCCTCATTGACCCGATGGGAGGTAGTGGCGTTTTTCTAAGCGAAGCCTGGGCCATGGGTACTCCAATCGACCGCCCCTTTGCCTACCAATTTTTTAAGAAAAATCTCGCTCTTCAAATTACTGGCCTTGTCAAAGAATCCTTTTTCTTGCGATATATTTATCGCGATAGAGACATCAAGGCGCTCGAAGCTGCCCGCCACAATTTGGCCCCGCTAATTGAACATAAACTGTTGGATTCCACCTCGGAAGATTTATTTCAAGCAAGCGAAATACCAGGAATTAAGAATACCGCCCCCATTCTCCTGATTGTTAATCCCCCCTACGGAGTGCGCCTCAACCTTGGACCTATAACCCTTCTCCAACTCTTCGTGGTGCTTACAGAACGTTATGCTCCAACCCTTATGGGAATCATTATCCCCAAAGAATGGGCGACCGGCCCTGACTGGAGCAAAGTCTCTAAAATGGCCAAACAAAAATCTTATCGCGTCGTGATCACGCGACCTTTTCAAAATGGTGGGCTTGATGTGCTGTTTGTGGTTTGGGAGCGATCAAGCACGCTCCCAACACAAG
>CAYHRT010000213.1:0-6869 GCA_964359085.1 uncultured Bdellovibrio sp.
CGTGATCAAGAGAGAAGCCCGCTATCTCATAATTGAGATCTTCGGTGAGCTGTTTTAATTGTCCGTTGGCCAATAAATATAATCTTTTAAAGTCCGTCGTTTTATTTGAAAGAACAAGGTACTGATTATCCTTTGGGGCATAGGAGACATCATATTCTTCTTGTTCATTTTGACCTATGATAGGATGGAGTTCTTTGGTCTTAGTATCATAGTCAAAATACTCGTTTTGTTTAGCTCCATTATATTTTACCAGCATGATTCTTTCGCCATCATTTTTTTCATCGGCGACATACCATGCACCTTTGCCATCATAAACTGTTTCGATTGATTTATCTGCAAGGTTCATCTTGTAAACCGAATAAGAATCCTCTGATTTATCATTCGCGGTAAAATAGATGGTCGAAGAATCATCGGTGATAAACGAGAATGAAGCTCGAACTTTCGGCCTGCGATAAAGCTCCTCTATTAAGCCGGTAGCCAGGTCTAATTTAAATAAACCTGGGTTTTCCTGCCCATTTAAATCCTTTGAAACAATTAAAAACTTCCCGTTAGGCGCTACGGTATTGATCCATACAGCATCATTTCCACTAGTCAGCTGAACTGGAAAACTTTTCGGCCCGTCAATTTTCCATACCTGTGAAATTCCAGTTATTCTCCATGTGAAATAAAGTGTTTTCTTATTCGGCGACAAAATACCAACTCCTGGAGAGGTGACATCAAACATTTTCTTCAGCTTATTGGCGATGATGGGATTAAGAGTAGGTGGGGCATATTTATTTAAAGTTTCAGGAGAAACACTATCCGTTCCCAATCCGGAATAATCGGCAAATGCCGTTATATGAATCAACATAAAAAAAAGAAATGCGATTAACTTACACATAGATCTTACTCCTGATTGTCTGGGCGGCGAGCGATTGATTGATTCATTATAGAGTACGCCAAATTAACTGGTAAAGCTGTAACTTATACAAGATACGGGCCAATTCTTTGCAAATTATCCAAGATTACAGTAAAAGAAGACATGCTTGTTAGTCACTGGAGAAACATCTTCCTCATGACATTCTTCTTGAATGCCTTTTTGAACGCCTTCGCTGATGAAATTAGGCCGGTTGGAACATTTGGTGGATTCATCAAAGATGGCAAAGCTGATATTCCTCAAAATAACGGTTTTTTGACCTTTTCAACTGATAACAACTTGGCCGCCCATGGACTTAAATGGAAAAAGTTCGCGGCCGGCGGCAATGATTTTACCGTTGCTGAAATTAGATTCCCCGATATAGAGCCCCGCGGGAAGCTGCATTTTTTAGACTGGAGTACTTTGAAAGTCGCGTCACGCTTAGTGTCTGCCTATCTCTCTCGCAGCATCCCTGCTGTTCAATATGACTCTGGCACAGCCTCATTCAAAATTGCGACGGCGCTTGATGGCCGCAGTCCCATGAACCATTTTGCTGTTGTCTTGAACGGAAGGATTACAAATTTTGATTTGTCACAATTGCATACCATTGATCTTCGAGCAATGAGCGAACCGTGGATTCTTCTGTGGGCCGGAAAACAAAAAGGATGGCATTTTGATGTACCACTACTCATAACGTTCGAAAAGAAACCGCAGTTCGCGACAGGAGATATTGATGGAATTAAATTTTCTTTCGCCTCACGCGTGGGGGTTGTCAATGTTATGCCCCTGAAAGGCCTTGAACGTTTTGAAGTTGCGGTAACCGAAGCTTGGGATGATGTATTGCCTGACAATATTATTATCGAAAGTCGCTCGTGGGTTGAAAAATTGGCGGCCTTTCCCGTCGGCATGAAAGAAACCTTTGTTTTGAGCGCGGATAAGAAGAGCGTGCGGATCACCGATAAATATCTTTACAGAGAGATCAAAGATGACTGGGGAACTACTCCCACACCAATTGCTCCCTTGCCTCCAGTCGTTGTTCGCGCCGGTAGTAAAAACTATCCCGTGCAATATCCTGAGCAAGTTCCGGTGATAACATCGGTAGCAACTTTTTACGGCCCTTTTAGTTTTGTTCCTGGAAGCTCCTCTTCCTATACCATTCCCTTGCCCAATGCTTTGAAACGACTTCCAATTCCCCTCCGCATGATCAATTCGCCTACAACCGCCCCTATTCGAGAACAGTTAGAAAAAATTCTGACGGATAAGATGCCCTCTGGGCCATCCAATTATTATGTTCATAATGACGATATTGCGGCCGCACTGATGTGTGATGTTTTTCCGACTTTAACCCCGAATGGATCATTACAAAATAAAATCCAGACATTAGTTCCACTGCTTCTGAGTGGGAGTTTTGCCGATGATAGAGTCCCATTTTCTACAGAGCCAGTCACTAACCAACAATATCGCTCACCGGGCAAACATAAATTTGAAGCAGAACCTTTTGATCGAGAGTGGTACACTGGTCGTAAGCTTGCTGCCATGACTCGATGTTCAGAATATTTAGACCTCCAGCTGGCAAAACAGTACTGGAGCAAAATCCGTGAGCTTTATCGTTATAATCAAATTTTTTTTGATTGGGTGACAGGATCGGTAACTTCTTCAGTCTATGGATATAATGAACTTGCCGATGGTATGCACTTTGCTTGGGAAGGAATGTTAGGTGTCGCACGTATGGCCAAACTCTTGGGTGATCACACAACCTATGAAGATGCGGCCTATCGTTCTGCGCGACAGCAGTTGGCCCTGTTTGCGACTTGGTATCAGGCCGAATGGAATCAAAAGATTGATTATGGAATTGCTCATTTTTCTGTGCAGAAGCTTCCAGCAGATCAAATTGAAACTCGCGGGGCCATTGATGCTTGGGTTGAAGATTTCGGTTCCGCCACTTTAGAATTTAAATCACACTGGCAGACTGCAAATTTTCTTTTCTTTGATAACTCTGCCCAATATTCTTTTTATCGCGATTTCGGCTTCGAGGATCGATTGAAAAAAATTGAATATGAAATCATGCCACAAATGCATCCCGATTGGATGAATGGAAATGTCTTAGAACCGATTGATAACCAATTCTATGGTGGCGGTGCCACCGTCGCACACCTTTTGGCACGAGCGGTATTGTTTCATGATAATTCGAGTGACCTATTCGAAATTTACAACGGCTACAAGGACACCAAAGTGACACATGAATGGTATACCCCTTATTTTTATGGTTCTGCCGGGCCAGTGCTTCTTGGGATGGAGAGAGCACAAGCGCCAGTTGTCGAAGTACCCATCGCGACGATTATAGTGAACCATGCAAGCTATGATGCCATTACAAAAAAAGTTACGATCAAGTACACCTGTCGAAAAACAGAGACCGCAACATTTAGGACTCGTCAGATAAACGGCCAATGGGACGAAAATTCTCTTTCATGTAAGGCGGATAAATTGGGAACATTCTTCTTATAAAAAATTTGTATTTCATCGGACGCGATGAAATCTCACAAAATTAGCAGGATGTTGAAAAAGACAATTTCAGGCCGTTCAAAAAGGTGCAGATGCAAGGCCGAGGCTTTCAAATCGTCTGAGGCGTACTTGAAGAGTACGTCGAGGGCGATTTGAAGACGAGAACGCGGCAGACGGAAAGCGTGCCTAAGCACGGTTTCCGCCTTTTTCAACAGCCTGTTAGTCCACGAGCATGTTATGCAAAATTTCTCGCATTTGCTCAGGGCTTGTTCCGTTGAGGATTGCGGCCCTGTCGGCCACCTGATTGAGGAGGCTAGAGTCGCCTTCATTGGCCCGCTTTGCGGCTGCGCGGAGTGTGGTAAAATCGGTCCCAACAGTGCGAAGCGCGAATTGCTCTTGCTCTACCGGACTTAAAGTTCGCCTGGAGGACTTCTTGCTCCAGACGGTATAAATGCGTGCCAGTTCTACGCTTCGCTCAGTACTCAAACCAAACTGGGCGGCAATGCGTTCGGCCCTCGCGGCAAGAATTTGTTGTTCGTTAAGGGCCGCCAATCTTTCAAGATCTCTCGGCGCTTGTTCACCGTCTGAATCCGACTGCCTCGTCTGCACTGGATGGCTAACTTCATGTGCGATAAGGTCGCCGCCACTGCCACTTCCCGTAATTACGTCGCGGTCTGGTTCACAGGGTTCAGTCATACAAATTTTTGTGGGAATGCAGGAGACTACGAGAGTCGCAAGCATGATGCTTGATAATATTTTGTACATACTTTGGCTCCCTCTTAATTAAAGAAAAGTTCCGCTAAAATTCCATTGACGTGCTCAGGTGAAATGCCATTGACCTTGGCAGCATTTTCAATGAGTCGATTCAATTCTGCGGGTTCCCCTTCGATTGATTTTTTATATGCTTTCTCTAGAGTACTCACTGTCGTGCCAAGAACTTTGACTTCAAAGGCTGCCCGATCACCGGCACTCATCTGACGAGTATGGGATAGTTTTTGCCATTGAGTCGCAAATTTTGCCAATTCAAAAGAGCGAGTTTCGCTGAGACCAAATTTCGCGACAATGCTATCACTTAAGGTCGAGATTTCTTGTCTCTCCATTAGGCTTGCCATGAGTTCTAAATCATGGGCATAACCCTCAAGTTCGATCAGCCCACGCACGCCACCGCCCGAATATCCGTGCTCTCGGCACCAGTTGGAATCACGGTTTTCGGGGCAAGGACCTTTTAAGCATCCCTGATTTAGTATAAGCATAGCGACGCATAATGTGGCTACGGCAAGCATACGTTTATTCATAATGAACCTCCTGTATATCAAAATTATTGATAGCATTGACGCGGGTGTAGGTCAAGCTTCACGCGCCAGGTTCGATGCACACATTCACCATCGAGCAAAAATTCTAGGACCAGCGAGGACAATGAAGACGAATGTTCATTTCTTTTTCGTTTTGCATTTTGGTCATATAGTGCATTCGCAAGCTTGAATGAGTTTTTTGGACTTGACTCCTTTTTAGTCATGAGTAAAATGGAGTCATGTCTAAATTACCAATCAGGTATCTAGATTCCCTTATCCGAGCGGATCTCAAAAAGAAGATGGTTTTTCTTGGAGGGCCCCGTCAGGTTGGCAAAACGACATTGGCACAATCCCTCATCAAAGACTATCAGGATGAACATCCGGCCTACTTGAACTGGGATTCAGATATAGATAGAAGTAAAATTCGAAACCGCGAGTGGCCAAAAAAGGAAAGACTTATTGTTTTGGATGAAATTCATAAATTCAAAGGATGGAGAAACTTCGTTAAGGGGCTTTATGATACTTTGAAAAATACCCATACTTTTCTGATTACTGGATCGGCCCGGCTTGATCATTTTAGAAAGGGGGGAGATTCCCTTCTTGGAAGGTATTTTTACTATCGACTTCACCCTTTCTCACTTCCAGAGCTTGGATTAGACAACGAGAACCTGCAAAACCTTATGCTCTATGGAGGATTTCCTGAGCCTCTACTGGAAAAAGATGAGCGTACCCTGAAGAGATGGCACACAGGACGACTTAGTAAGCTCGTCAAATCTGATTTACGTGATTTGGAAACGGTTAAAGATCTGGATAAGGTTGAACTCCTGGCCGAAGAACTTCCTAGACGAGTAGGGTCTCCGCTCTCCGTAAAATCCATCGCTGAAGACCTTGCGGTCGATTCTAAGACGATCAAGCGTTGGATAAGTATTCTTGATTCCCTTTATTATTGTTTTCAAATATCTCCCTATGGATCGCCGAAAATTCGTGCCGTTAAAAAGGAGCAGAAGTTGTATCTTTGGGACTGGAGCCAGATTGAGGAGCAGGGGACGCGGTTTGAGAATATGATAGCCTGCCAACTTTTAAAGTTTTGTCATTTTCATGAAGATGTGAATGGAGACAAAATGGAACTTAGGTACATCAGGGACACTGACAGAAGAGAAGTTGACTTTGTGCTTATTAAAAATAGGAAACCGCTTTTTGCAGTTGAATGCAAGCTGAGTGAGCGTTCGGTTTCTCCCCATGTTTTGTATTTCAAAGAGCGGACGAATATTCCTGTATTCTATCAAGTTTCACTCAAAGAAAGTGAACGGCAAATTCAGGAAGGCATCATATGCACTTCCTTTGCGCGTTTCTGTCAGTATGAGAAGATGATATGAAATTTCATGGGCCATCTAGCGATCATGAAAAAGGCTATTACCCGCAACTCACTAGATCAAACTACCGAAGGTTTTAAAGTTAACCCTATGCTTGCCTTGCTTGGGCCTCGCCTCCAATTAGAGGAATTTTTCGGGGGTTTTCTCAAAGCGCTCTTTGCACTTTCTTGTACAGAAATAGTATTTTGTGGCCTTATAAGTTTTGGTGTTTGAACATTGTGCCGGTCTTTTGATTTCCCATTTGGGACAGCAAGCACAAAATGTTTTCTTCTTGGAACTAGATGCTTTTACTACCATATAAAACTCCTGGTTTGGGTTGGTTTATTTTTAAATAGCTGCACGTTAACTCTGATATTTTGTCGAAAGTATCTTTCTTCACTCCCAGCAAGACCTGCCCATCCGAGTAATTTTCATCAAGCAGACCGGCCTGTCTTAACAATGAGACGTGATGTGAGACGGTGGCCTTGGTTAAACTTAACTTGTGGGAAATATTGGTAGCGGACATGGGACACTCAGCAATCATTTTAATGATGGCAAAACGTGTGGCATCTCCCAGTGATTTAAAAATCAAAAAAGGATCAAGATCATTGGGCCTATTTTGGTGGTCATTCATGATGGCCAAATCAATACTTAGAGCTGGGTCAAAATAAGGAAAAAAAACGAATTTATCGCCATTTTGATCCTCAAGTGAACTCCACCATCCGACTTGATTAAAGGCGGATGGAATAAAATAGCATCTTTTAATTTCTTTCATTTTGACGATATATCCACCGCGCAAGGCCTCAATGTGTTTCTTGGATTCATTGT
>CAYHRT010000214.1:0-6813 GCA_964359085.1 uncultured Bdellovibrio sp.
CAAACGTTCGCGCGAAACCATGGTGGCGGTCAACCTTTCCATTATGTGACCTCTAATGCACAAGGCATTGGGTGGACAACTATTTTTGCCCACCAAGAGAACATTGATATTTCCGCGAATATAATCGAGTGTGACAGTACCACTCACAAACTTTTCGCCAGAAACGGAAGGATAATCAATGCGATAAAAATCAGCAGTCTGAGCAGAAATAATGCTTGTGGCATTCACGCTCTTAAATCCCGAGAATAATACTAACGAAAAAAGAAGCAACATTGTTTTCATAACATCTCCTAAATAAGTGGATATGATAGGCGCAATATGAAACCGCATTCTCATGATGTAAATGCACCAATATGTAGTGTGAAATATTTTCACGAATCGAAAATAAGCTAAAGGCCTTACACGAAATGTGCTACGCCCAACTGATAAAAAAGAGCTATTTTTTTTGTGCCAGGTTCCACTTCTTTTGATATGAAAGGCACTTTGTTCGTTAACCCGTGGTATGGATGGGGAATATTCATGAAAATGGCCATCGTTCTTTTTGTCGGTCTCTGTGTCTGTCCCTTACGTCAGGTTTTTGCCACTCAAAGCTACCTGAGCGCTTTTACTTCCGTCTATCCTATGGTTCGCGGTACTCAGCTTGAGAGTTGTGCTACTTGCCACTCCCCTATTAAAGCTGATTTTTTAAACTCTTATGCTCTCGATCTGCGCGACAAGGGTAAGAAGCTCAATTTCAAGGCCATTGAAGCGCTCGATTCTGATAAAGATGGCAAGAGCAATCTCGAGGAAATTAAAGCTGAAACATTCCCTGGCTCACAGGTGACAACGGCTGAGTATCTGATTTTCACCAATGGCAACGGAGAGGTGCACTTCAATCATGAAATGCATGTGACCGGACCATCCTATACTATCCTTGGTGACTGTAATAAGTGTCATGCCGCCGATATGTTTCCCAGATATTTTAACGATCATGTTCCAGCGAGAGATAAGGCCCATACCATTTGTTGGCGTTGTCACTCCGATTCGCAAAATCCCAATGCCCCTCTACAATGTGATGGATGTCATAATGATTAAGATAACTATGATCTTCGGTATTATTATCGGTTTAGGCCTTTGGTCACAGGTTTCGCATGCTAAAGCCGAAGACTGCACCGAATGTCATGAACAACTGGAAAATCCCATCAAGCACGGACCGGCATCGGATGGTTGTACCTTTTGTCATAATCCTGACCACACCGTAAATACTGGCAGACCCTTCCGTTTAATCGAAGAACCCAATAAGTTATGCTTAATGTGCCATGATGGGATTGCCAATGAGGGACATCCCGTCCAAGGCCATCCTTTAAGCGGGCCGAAAGACCCCATTTATCCAAAAAGAAAATTCTCTTGTGTTTCCTGCCACAGTCCTCATAGCACCAAAATGCAGAAGCTTTTTCGCTACGACTATTCGATGAAAACTCCCTACAAAGGCGCCCTCTGCGCCATCTGCCATTGGAGTATGTTCAATAACACACCAAAACCTCCGGCCCCTCCATGGAGCGACTACCAAAAATAATTTTTAAAAGGAGAGAGCACTATCAAAACAATAACTGTCCCAACTCTGTTCTGCCTGTTTTGCCTGGTCTGTCTCGTTTCGCCTCGTCTCCAGGCCAAAGAATTTCATTTTTTTTGCAAGAGCGATGGATGGTTTTCGTCTTTAGGTCAAGATTATTATCATGCGTTTTTAAAAACTTCCGATTGCATGAGCGTTGATCGTCACCTCGCACTCACCGCCTATTTGAAGGCCAAATCACAGTGCCGCGAATGGGCCAAGAGCTTCGATCTTGGCGAGGGTATTACCTTTTTTTCCAAAGAAAAGTCGCGGCCTAAATGCCAAGAAGAAAATCAAAAGATTGACAGCGAGCTGGAGCAGAGGAGAATCAATCGCATTTATTCATACTCACAGCAGTCGGGCGTTTTAAAGACCAACTTTTACATCAATAATACAGGGATAGAAAAAGCTCTTTATCTCGCGGATGGGAGTGAACAAGCGCAATGGATTCAGATCGGAAATCGAAGATTCTGCGGATTAATCAAGACTGATCTTGCTTTCTTGGAAACTCCTCAAAGTATGATTGTACGGGTACTCTCTTCCGGACAGGAATTTTCCTATCTGCGCGTCTCAAGAAACGCCGGAGAAGAAATCTTTCGGGCGACTTCACGAAAATTCAAAACGGCCCAGTACTTGGAACGAAGCAAGAGTTTGACTTTTTTTAATATCAATCGTCAGGGGAATCGACAGTCAGAAATATCTTCCACCATCAGCTACCAAGATAGTCTACAAGATAGTCCAAGAGGCCAGCGATACTGCCGCCCCCTTATTTCAGCGTTTGAACGGCCTTAGTGTAGTCTGGCTCTTGGGCAATTTCAGGAACTTGCTCGGCATAAAGAACTTTGTCATTTTCATCCAAAACCAAAACTGCGCGGGAACAAAGTCCGGCCAAACCTGATTCGGTAATTTGCAACTTATAATCTTTGGCGAAGGTGCTTCTAAAGGTGCTCAGGGCCTCGACGTTGTTAATGCCTTCTGCGCCACAGAAGCGCTTGAGTGCAAACGGCAAATCGGCCGAAATGCAAAGAACCATAGTATTGGGCAAGGAGGCCGCTTCAACATTGAACTTCCTCACCGAGGTCGCACAGGTGGGGGTATCCACGCTGGGGAAAATATTTAAAACTTTTCGTTTCCCCTTGTAGGCCTCTAGAGTTACGTCGGTCAAATCAGTCTTGGTCAATTTGAAATCAGGGACCTTGCTTCCCACGGCCGGTAGATTACCCAGAGTTGATATTTTGTTGCCTTTCAAGGTGATATTCGCCATAAAACTCCCATTGTTTTGTTTTGCTTTACTAGAGAATAACACTTTTTCGAAGCCTTTGTAGCAGATTCCTCTAAGTAAAACCCATACATATTCTAGACATTGCTAGGACGTCCTAGGAATTTGATCAGATTTCTGGCCCCCAGTTCTCACTCAGTCCTCAAGAAATAAAAGAAAATCTCCGAAAATTACAAAAAATAATGGAGACCTATCTTTCTTAAAACAAGGAGATATTAATTTATGAACCGTAAACGCCAAATTTATTTTATTATCCTAACGATGGCCACCTTATTGGTCCTTTATAGTTGTGGCGATGATAGTACTACACCGGCGGCCAGCAGTGCTACGACGATAGAAGCAACTGAATATCCAACGGCAAGTACTCTTTCATTTTAACCAAAACATAAAACGGAGAAGCAAAGTGAAAAATTATAATAGGATATTTTCTTTATTAACTTTTTTCAGTATTTTTTTGTTTGCAGATAAGGCATTTGCCGTTTGCGCTGATTCAGACAGTATGGTCAACAAGGCCAAGGATGCCTTTCTCAACGCCAAAACTAATTGTTTGACTATAGGGGATAATGCGGCATACACCGAAGTCCACACATATGGGGGTTCGGCGAGCGTAACGAGAAGTTGCAATCTTTCTGTTGATGCCACAACCAAAACGTATGACGTTGGCGGTGGTGCTACCTCTATCGATCTTACATACAAGACTTTGATCACCCAGGAAGGAAGTACCAATAACGATGGCACAACACCAAAACGGGAAGTGTTATTGCGATTTAAAAAGGTTTCTGATGGGATCTACAATTTCTATTTTGAAGTCCTTGCCGGCTACACCGAGGGCTATGGCATCTTTAATTGCAAAGGCGTTCTCAATGATAATGATGCTGCCAATGTCAAGATTGATTGTGCCAGCACCACAGCTGGGACAGGTGCGGAAGCGAACAGCTACGTTCGCAGTGGTGGATCAAATACCTGTGATTAAATCAACCTGAGTTCGGGATTAGGTACGCCACATGAAAAATTTGTGCCGAAGCCAGGGCCAATTGCTTCTTCTCACCATTTTGCTGATAGCATGTGAAAGCACGCAGGCAGAAGTGTGTCATGGCGATTGCGCCACAAGACTAGGAAATGCTGTCTGTACTCTAGAAGAAACAGACGCTCAATTGGCCGCTCATGCCGCAAGAAGAAGAAGGGCCCAAGAGGAACTCGAACAATACTACGGGCAGTCTCAGCACCAGGACAAGGCCTGCAAGGGTAAATACTCAAATATCAACTTTACGCTTCACTATATTCCACCACAAAAAATAAAAATCGACCGAATCGAGTTTGAATGGGTGAAATTGGATAGCAACGGAGCGGAAAAAGCGGCCTCACTCCACGAGCAAGGAAGGCCGGGAACTTATTACAAGGGAGCATGGGTCTGGGCAGATGGAAAAAAATTCTATATGGATCGAATGACGCGAACAATGCATGTCAAATGCCAGACTTCCAGCAGAGATCCAGCATGCAACAGAGGGCAAAGTAGAAGTTCTCCACTAGTCTCTGATTGTAATAAGGCGTTTCTAAGAATGGAAAACCCCGAGTGGACAACCAGGGGGCTTTGCCAACAAAATTTGAACACACTCGAGCGCTTCGCCGGCGCTGGAACGTTCGGTGTATATTCGGAGTACGACAAACGAAAACGCAGAACTTTTCCTGGGGCGTTAGGCACGAACGACAAACAAAAACTCGCCGCATATGACTGCGTATCCCGTTTGGTGAGTTCCGTAACAGCTCCTCAATATCCGCCTGAGCTTCTCCGAAAATGGTCAGGCAACACTAGGCGCCGCATTCCCATTATCGACTGGTTCTCCAATGATTCAAGTAGCGCTATGAGCGCGCCACCCACCGACAAGGATTCTTTTATGAGGGAATTCTGGAGTCGTGGGCCTTTCGGTGGCATCCAAGGCGGACTTTGGAATTATAATGCGCAGAAAATCAGTGAGGCCTTGAGAGGCGTCGGCATCCAGTAAGAATTACTCAGTTTGGCCAGCACCTTTTTGCACAAAATCTGGCCCATTGGTTGGAATCCGATCGCCTAAGCATAAATCAACCAAGGTTTGGGCCACCTCAAAGGCGCCAATGGGTGCATACTTTTTAAGACCACCGAGCATTACTGGTCTTAGACTCTCTAAAACACCAATACCGATTTTTTCCCCTAAGCGATGATGCTCTCTCTCCCCAATTAGAAATGATGGACGAACAGCGATGAATCTTTTGAAATTCATCTCCGACAAATCATGTTCGATCAAACCTTTGGTTCTTAAATAAAAACTATGGCTGTGTGAGTGGGCACCCACGGCAGAAACAATTCCCATCACAGGAACACCGTTTCTGTGTGCCAACTTGGCAAACGAAACATTATAATCATGATCGATATGAAAAAAGTGTTCCTTGGTTTTGGCCTTTTTCATGGTTGTACCCAGAGCACTGAAGAGAATGTCACCACGAATATGTTCTTCATCATTGGATAACAAATCGAAGTCAATGATGTGAACCTCAAGTTTCTCTACTGCTCCAAACAACTTCACTTTTTCTTCGTCTGAGAGTTTTCTACGGATAAAGATTTTAACCACATCAATAGATTCAGAGGCACAGCAAATTTTCACCAAATTCCGTCCAACTAACCCGGTCGCACCTAAGATTAATACTTTTTTCATGTACAGATTCTTTAATGTTTAGGAGGTGCCATCACTTTTATCTCTGTGAGTTTCCACTCCTGATTAAAATTTACCACTAACATATAAGCATCATCAAAATTTTTCGCCACAGTCCTACCCCGTCCAATCATCACTATTTGGTACTGTCGCGCCGTAATCCTTTTGATATCTCTGGTGAGAACTTCGATACTTTCGATAGATTTAAAATACAGAGGAACGAAAGCTTCAAGATCTTTTAGGGAATAAACTGTCTTATCGATATTTTGGTTATGGGAACTTGACACGAACTCAGAGATATCAACCACCAAATCCGATGCTACTGCCGTTTTGATGGCATTAAGTCTCGAAAATATTTGCAGCGGAGCTAAGGGCGCTTGAAAACTGGCCACTTTGGTGAGAGTTGCGATATGGGCCTTGGCAGTCTCAAACTCACTGGGAAAAAAATAGAGTTTCCCCAAATAAGCAAGAATAAGAACAAAGAGAAATAAAGGAACTTGCCGATTATACCCGGTTTTTTTCGTCTGCATAATAGTCTATTGTAGCAGGAAGTTTACAGAAAGTCGTAGAGGCCTGGATATATTTTAAACTTTAAACCTCTAACCGTCTTATCTAAATATTCTTTTGTGATGGGCAAAACACGTGGGGGGCGACCGGCCACGATTTTACCATTACAACTTAGGGTCCGATCTTGTGATTGATCCAAATCATATTCGAAAACATCATCCAATTGTTTGGCAATTTCGCGATCACGAATCAGCGCCATTATTTCTGAATTATGTTTTTCACTGCGCACATTCATATTATTAGAGCCCAAAAGGGCCACTGAGCGATCGAGAATAACTGCTTTGGTGTGCAAGGTACGTCCCGGCCAGTAGTTATCAATCTTGCAATCGTTCTTTTTTTCAAACTCAATTAAGTCTGTATGCCCTTGCCAGGCATAGACTTCTATCCCCGCATCCACCAAGCGTTGAATGGTTGGAAGTGCCGCATAGTAATTAAATTTTCCAAGGTCGTGGCTCTTGAGCGAGTTTGTGATAATTTGAACCTTGAGTCGCTTGGCCGCGGTCTGAAGAGTTTTAATCATGCGTTCAGAGAGTGTCAGATAGGGAATGAAGATACGCATGCTCTTTTGCACATTGGGAAGTATAAAATCCAAGGCATCAAGTGTTTTCGAGAAATGAACTATCTTCTTTTGCACGAACTTACGATCAACAAAGGGATTATCATAAATCAATCTCACGGGTGTGTTATAG
>CAYHRT010000215.1:0-6688 GCA_964359085.1 uncultured Bdellovibrio sp.
ATGCAAAGAATTAAAGGTGGACACTCTAAGTGTTGTCAACGTGGAAGGCTCCAGTCTCTATAGGCAATGCAACCATAATCTGCTTATTCGTGCCGGAATTGAAGTTGGAGTTGCTAGTACTAAGGCCTTTACCCAACAGGTGCTAACAGGACGTATTCTATCGCATATTTTGGCCGGACACCTGGAGAACCAAGAAGAAATCCATGCGCTTATTTATAAAATTAATACTCTGGCAGAAAGAGTTGATGAGTTGTTGTTGAATTCTTCGGCCATTCAGGAAATGGCACAGCGGCTCTACGATAAAAAAGGGTTTTTCTTTACTGGTCGCGGACCTTATTTTCCAATAGCCCTTGAAGGTGCTTTAAAACTAAAAGAAATCGCCTATGTGCATGCAGAGGGATATGCGGCCGGTGAATTAAAGCATGGCCCCATTGCCTTAATTGATCATGAAATGGTGAATATTGCGGTTATGGGTGAAGATCTTTTTGAGAAAAGTATTTCCAATGTTCAAGAAATAAAGGCCAGAAAGGGAATTATTGTGGTGATTGGACCAGAGTCTCATCAGAGAGAACTTAAAAAGATTAGTGATTACGCTATTTTGTTAAACTTACAAGGATTGGATGAGTTGTCCCCAATTTTACTGAACATAGTCAATCAGCTCTTTGCTTATTATGTTGCGAAATGTAAGGGTACCGATATCGATAAGCCGAGAAATTTGGCCAAATCTGTCACAGTAGAATAGGTATTTCATGGTAGAGCATTGCGATCTCAATAGTGCGCAAAAAAATGCAGTTGAATATTTTGACGGACCAATGATGGTGCTGGCCGGTGCCGGTTCTGGCAAAACCAGAATGTTGGTGGCCAAGATGGCCCATCTTCTGGAAGTAAAAAATATTGGTCCGTATAAAATTCTTGCTCTTACATTTTCCAACAAAGCAGCGCATGAAATGAGAGAGAGGGTATCGCGATTGTGTGGAATAAACGGGTATGCCCTTGCGGTAACGACCTTTCACTCTTTTTGTGCACGATTGCTCCGATCTGAGTTTGAATACTTTGGGTTATCAAAAAATTTTTCCATTTATGATGAAGATGAGTCGAAGGCGATTGTCAAAGGCATCTTGGGAAAATATGGCATCTCGCCTAAAGAAATTTCGCCCCATGTAGTATTAAGTTACATTGATGATCTGAAGAATAAGGGAGTCTATACCGACCGTCAAAATTTAGATCAGCTAGGCATTGATCTGAATGATCCGTTCTTAAAATATTTTTACGAATATGAGCACGAACTTCATCGCTCCAACGCATTAGATTTTGGTGGTTTAATTACTTCTGTGTTGTCTTTGTTGGCGCGACACCCTCAAATCCTGAAACGTCTTCAAGACCGCTATCAGTTCATTTTGGTCGATGAATATCAAGATACAAATAAAGCTCAATTTGAACTTCTTAAGTTGCTGGCAAGTGAGCATAAGAAAATCTGTGTTGTAGGAGACGAGGATCAGTCAATTTATTCTTGGAGAGGTGCTGATATAAATAATATTCTCGATTTTGAGAAGTATTTTACCAACGTTAAAGTTGTAAAGTTAGAGCAAAACTATCGATCCTCTTCCCATATTATTAATGCGGCCTCAGCGGTGATTGCAAATAATGTGCTTAGAAAGGGCAAAAAATTGTGGACCAATAACAGCGAAGGGGAAAAAATAACGATCGCTGAGTTAGAGACGGAAAAGGACGAAGCTAATTTTGTTATTAGAGCAATAGGGAAGTTGAGGGAATCCAATCAAGAAAAATATAATGATTTTGCCGTTTTTTATCGAAATAATTTTCAATCAAGACCGTTTGAAGATGTCTTAAGGCAAAATAATATTCCCTACCGCATTGTTGGTGGAATCAAATTTTATGAGCGTAAAGAAATCAAGGATGTATTAGGATATCTACGTTTGATCGTAAATGCTCAAGACTCACTCGCACTTTCTCGCATTATCAATGTTCCCACACGCGGAATTGGCGCAACCACACTTCGAAAGCTAGAGGATTTGGCCAGTCAATTAAATATCTCGCTTTGGGGAGGGATCGGGAAGCTGCTCGAAGGATGTGAAGGGAAAGATTTTGGAATTCGTCTGACTCCTAAAATAAAATTGGCCTTGAAGAACTTTGCTTCATTTCTCTCGGAGTGTATCTATCTATGCGAGAAAAATATTGCTCCTAAAATCATCTTTGAGAAAGTTGTTCACGAGTCTGGTTATCTCGACGAGCTAAGGGCCATGCGTGATTATGAGTCTGCCGCTCGAATTGAAAACATTGAAGAACTTGGTCGTGCGATAGATGAATTTCAAAAGGCCAGCTCAGGAGCGACACTAGCAGACTTCATTGAATCGGTAACTCTAGATACAACTCAAGCAAAAGATTCTGATAATCAATTGGGCGAAATATCGCTGATGACAATTCATGGGGCCAAAGGCCTCGAGTTTCCCTTTGTATTTGTGGTAGGATCCGAAGAGGGCATCTTTCCTTCCTCGAAGAGTTTGGAGGCCGGACAAAATTCAGTAGAAGAAGAAAGAAGGTTGTTTTATGTTGCCATGACTCGCGCAATGAAGAAATTACATATTACATTTGTGCGTGGTCGCTTTCTGTGGGGGCAATTAAAATTCAATGGCCCTTCAAGATTTCTCTTTGAAATCCCTAAAGAAAATACAGCTTGGTCTAACATTAAAACCAGCGCTTCCTCTGATAAGTCTGGTGCCTTTGATAATTATGATTTTTCTCAGAAGGTAGAGCAAGAACGTTATGTGATCCATGAAAGTAGAATTGCTCCCGCTCCCGCTGGAAAATTTCAAAAAGGAAGTAGGATTATTCATTCAGTATACGGAAAAGGTACGGTGGTTGATACGGAGGGTTTTGGCGCGGAAGAAAAAGTTATAATAATATTTCCAGATGGCGCTAAAAAGAGATTTTTGGTTAAATTTGCCCCAATTATGTCTGAGCAAAATTAGAGGTCGTTGGTCTATTCCTATGTCAAAGTCGAAGGCTGCGGTATTTGTTGGAATCACGATATGTTTCTTGTTTATAACGGGGGCGTTGATTTTTGTAAAAAATCGCTTCCGGCCAACCGTTGTTCGCACCTGGGTTCTGCAAGCGGTGAACGAGGCCCTTCCAGGAGCTGAAGTCACAATAGGGAATCTGCAACTTAATTTCGGTATTAATATTTATGTGCACCTTGCAGATGTTTCACTGCGAACGAAAGAAAAGAATATTGAATTATTTGATGTGCATTCTTGCATAATGAAGCTCCCACTTTGGGCCATTTTGACTGGGCAAGGGGCAGTGGAAGTATTGGTTGATAAACCACAAGCGTATTATGTTGGTAGTAGTGAAGCAAATAACTGGATGGTTGCATTACATCAACCTCCCCAGTCAAAATTAGGAGATTCCAGCGTTGTGGCCATAACATCGGCGAGAGAGGGAGTGAAGGTAGGAGATAAGCCGCAATTTAAATTTATTTCAAAAATTTTAAAGCGATTGAGTGTAAATATTAAAATGGGGGATTTACATATCGTTTATAGTTTGCCCAACAATCAATCTGGGAAATTTCATATTGAAAAATTTATTGTCAAAGGGTTGAATCTTGAGAGTAATACCGCTTTTGAGCTGGCATCGAATGTTAGCGTGGGGCTAGGCAATCAGGGCAAAACACAATTTGATTTGCTTGCAATTGGTCAGTTTAATCTAGCGGAAATTCTTTTTAATTCGGTACTCAATACAAAAGCGATTGCACATCTGAAGAATTTTAATTTGCCACAAGGCACTGTCCAAATCCCAGAAATTAAGGCTGAGATTGATCTTGTATTGGACAAAAATAATAATATGCATGGGCCGATTCTGGTGAATTTTGGTGGCAGTGCCATGAGTGCAAATATTAAGGGGACTCTTGAAAATCCTACATTTGAGTCACTAACGATTGATTTGTTAGTGGATGATCTTACGAATATGATGATGCTAAAGCATGATCAATTTACATTTGGTTCGAGCAGGATACATGTTGATGGAAAATTGAATATACAAAATGAAAAATTCTTTCCACGATTAAAGTTCGGTTTATCGACGCCTATTATCTACAAAAATGAATCATTGCAAGCCAGTCTATCTTTGGCGGGGATGTTTCAAGATGGAGAGTACGATCTCACAAGCAGAGTAGAGACACTTGCCGGAAATATTACTGCAAACCTAAAAGGAATGCTGGATGTAAACCACCTCCCTAATAAAGCAGAGAAATACCGGCCTTTTATTCTTACGGTCGTCGCAAATAAATTACTTCTAACAAAAGAAACCTTTCGCAAGCTACTTTATAAAGAATCTGAGGAGATTGATAAGTCAGATTTAGTGATTCAGGAACAAAAAGAGACCCTTAAATTTCCTCCAGGGGAAATTTTTGTAAGCTTGCAAGAGATCATGACAGGGGTAACTCCCCTAAACATGGAGGCGCGTATAAGTGTTAAGTCAGAATCACTTGAGGTCACACATGCTGTTGTAAAATATACCGGTGATGACAAAGCCGCACTGATTTTAAGAGCGAATATAAGTTCAGGAAGTAATCAAAAGATCTCAGGGAAGTTAAGGGCCGATTTTCAGACATTTAATGTGCAAGGGTTATATCCTTTTTTCCCAAAATTCATCGACGGTATCTCGGGTGTTATTAATGGTAAGATCAATGCCAAGTTTTCTACCGGAAGGAAGTGGGCATATAACATTGCTACCGATATTACTGCAAAAAATGGCGAGGTTAGGGGACTAAATTTAAAGGAAAAAATCTTTCCAATTTTGAAGAAATGGGAAGAGGCTAAGGGAAAGACGACAAATAAATTATCAGACCTTGCTGACTTAGATCAGCACTTTGATTCTTTAGAATTGAAAGGTGATCTTACTGACTCTGAATATAAAATTAATAAGTTCAATTTTTCAGGTGGACCAAAACGAGTTTCAGTAAAATCCAATGGCATCATGTATGATCAGCATGTCACTAAAGATGGGGAGTTTTTTTTGGTTTTGTCAGACGTCAAGCTTAAAAAGCACTATGATATTTCGGCATTACCCATGCGTTTTTTCGGTAGGGGGCTTTGGCCAACTTTGGATTATGACTATACTTTGGAAAAACTTGGGATGCAGGATAGGTTCCATGACCCCTTTGGGACTCACCGCAGCCGCAAAGCGGCGCCGTGAGTCCCAAAGGGTCATGGAACCTATCCTGCAGAAGTGAGTTTGAGTGAAAAGGGCATCGATAGACGTTGGTTCAAATACCATTTTATTACTAGTGGGGGAGTACGACAAACGTTGGATTTCAAACACAACTTATTGTCATGTGACTGGTTTAGGGAAAGATATTGATAAAACGAAAAGCTTTGCGTCTGGGCCAATGAAATTGTCATTCGCAGCTTTTGAAGATTACTCAGCGATCTTAAAGAAAAATCTAATCACCCCCCAGAATGTTGTGGTGACTGCTACTGAAGCTTCTCGTGTAGTTACCAATGCGGATGAGTTTTTTTCATCTGCTAAAGCAAGATTTGGTTTCGATACGATATTAATTAACTCTAATGGCGAAGCCTATTATACTGCCCTTGGCGTTGTTAGCGCTGCATCTGTGAATATGCCGTCGAGTTTGACTATTTTAGATATTGGTGGTGCTTCAACAGAACTCATGCAGGTCGAAACAGAACCGCAGTTTAAGGTCTGTAATTCGATGAGTTTGCCCATAGGTTCTGTAAGGGGGACGGACTGGATGCGTGAGGGGCAGTTTGAAGCAAATATTGCGCAGGTTTTTAAATCATATGATGTTTCCAGATATAAAACTAAACATCTTGTTTGTGTGGCAGGCAGCATGACGGCCATTGGCGCTATGCTTAAAAAGTTGACTGCGTATAGTGATGAATTAGTTCAAAGGCATGTTCTCTCCTTTAGTGATTTAGTTAAATTATACGAACAAACCCAAAGATTAAAAATCCCCCAGCTTCTTGCACAGTTTCCCTTCTTGGGGAAGCGCGCAGAAACTATCCGTGCAGGTCTTAAGGTTGGAATTGCAATTGGGCAACAATTGGGAGTGGAGACATTTGAAATTTCTACATTCGGCTTAAGGCATGGTACACTTATGGCCGGAACTATCGAGGAAGAGTATGTCATCAAAAGGTTCTAGTGAGGATATTACAGCGCTAAAGGCCAATACCGTGCTTTTTTGTGAGGGGGAACCTTCCGCCTATATGTATATTGTCAAGAGAGGTAAAATACAAATTGTGAAAGAAGATAGAGATACGGTGATTCCTATTTCTGTATTGAAGTCCCAAGATTTTGTCGGTGAACTGAGCCTTTTTGATGATGCACCAAGAAGTGCCTCCGCTATAGTTGTTGAAGATTCGGAAGTGATCCTTATCAAAAAAAATGAAATTAGAAAGATGCTTAATACATGTCCCGAATGGGTGTCGGAGATCTTAAAAACTCTTTGCGGCCGTTTGAAAGACTCTGTTGAAATTTTGAGGCAACATAATATTATTGACGATCTCGAAGCGGACCCAAAGAATATTTCGCCTGAGCGTTTAGTAAAATTCAGCAAGATGATCAAAGACTACAAAAAGCACAGAGGGTTGGGTTAGGGACCGTCAAACAATAAATGCTCGTTCTGGCATCTCATCTTCCGGCCATCTTT
>CAYHRT010000216.1:0-6617 GCA_964359085.1 uncultured Bdellovibrio sp.
AGATTGACAAAATTCAACAGAGTATATAACAAACCCACTAAAGGAATTCTCCCCATCTTCAAAAAAGTACTAGTTCCCATATTAGTAAAAAATAAATAATAAAGCAGCGCAAGGTTCAAGACTATTGACGCTATCCAGAATACTGATGCAAACGCTGGTTTATATTGCCAAAAAAAACATAAAAAAATGCCAATTAAAATTGCTTGCGAAAAGTAATAAATCACGTTGCGACTATGCTTAAAAAAATTGGTTTCAATTTCATCAAACACCAACACTCCGAGCAGTAAAATGATTGACAGGGAAGCCCATGGGCCAACAATAAAACTCAATCCTACTATGAAGACAAGAATCGCGGCAGAAATAAACCGCTTAGAAGTGTTAGACATTAATGCGTTCCCAGCTGTTGGTTAATAGTTACCCTATTTTTCTCGGCCAATTTTTGAGCTTCATTGAGATCAGAAACCTCTCCAATTGTACCAAATCGCCGTTCACGGCGGGTAACAAAATCAACAATTCTGGCAAATTCCACGGGTGAAAAATCCGGCCATTTTGTTTCGGTGAAGAACAACTCGGAATAAGCTAGCTGCCAAAGTAAGAAATTCGAAATGCGACAATCTCCGCCTGTTCTAATCAGCAGATCTACATCGCCTAAATCTGGGCAATAAAGGCAATTATTTAAGTCTTTTTCACTAATTTTCTGTCCAGGATTGTGAGTGATATATTGATTTACAGCGTGAACAAGCTCGGCCCGTCCACCGTAACCGAATGCAAAGGTCAACTTTAGGCCTTCATGTTGCGCTGTATTTTTTTCTAAGCTACAAATTAAATCTTGAGTTCCTTGAGGCAATTCAGATAGATCTCCGATGATTTTGAAGCGGATTCTATTCTTTATAATTCGATTTCGCTCATTATTAATGAATTTCTTTAGGAGAGCAAATAACACGCGTACTTCACTAAAAGGACGACTCCAATTCTCACTAGAAAATGCATACAAAGTTAATGCCTTTACACCTAAGCGATCTGCCTCTTCTACAATTGAAGCTACTCTTGATGACCCCCTAATATGGCCCCAAACGCGTGGACGCCCCCTCATCGTGGCCCAACGGCCATTACCATCCATTATTATCGCAATATGCTTGATCTGTTCCGACATGCTAATCCCGGGCGCAATCAAAATTTTTAAATCGTCATAACTTCTTTTTCTTTACCACTAATTAAAGTATCGACATCTTTACTGAAACGATCAGTAATCGTTTGAATTTCAGTTTGAAATCGCTTGGCTTCATCTTCTGTAATTTTTTTATCCTTTTCCAACTTCTTAACTTTTTCGTTTTGATCACGTCGTAGATTGCGTAATGCCACTTTTGCCTCTTCACCAAATTTCTTTATCTCTTTAACTTGTTCTTTTCGTCTCTCTTCAGTCAAGGCGGGAAAAGGAATACGTATTAAGTTACCGTCATTGGCGGGGGTGAATCCAATATTGGCCCCTAGTATGGCCTTTTCGATGGAGGGAATAAGCGTTTTATCAAAAGGCTGAATTTGTAAGAGACGCGCCTCTGGTGTGCTGACTTGCCCAACCTGCTTAATCGGAGTTGGTGTGCCATAATAATCTACTAAAATCCCATCTAAGACTGAAGGACTCGCCCGCCCTGTTCTTATCTTGGTCAGTTGATATTTAAATGCCTCCAAAGTTTTCTTCATGGAATCTTCAAGCGTTTTCTTTACTTCATTCAACATAGAAGCCTCCGCAAATAATTATGTTAAACGTCTCTGGTAATTCGTGTTCCTAATTTTTCGCCCATAATGACTTTCATAATATTCCCACGTTCAAAAACATTAAAGACGATAATATCAATATTATTATCCATACTTAAACTTAATGCCGTGGAATCCATCACCTTAAGTCCCTGATTAATTGCAGTGATATAACTTATCGTTTCATATTTCTTGGCTTCTTTGTGAGTCATTGGGTCCATGTCATAGACGCCATTAACCTTGGTGGCCTTCAAAATAACATCGGCATCAATTTCATTGGCCCTCAAAGCAGCAGCAGTATCAGTCGTGAAATAAGGGTTCCCGGTACCAGCGGCAAAAATCACCACCCGTCCTTTTTCTAAATGTCTCATGGCCCTTCTGCGAATATAGGGCTCGGCAATTTCTTTCATTTCAATCGCAGTTAAAACCCGAGTCTTAACCCCTTTTCTTTCAAGAGAATCCTGCAATGCCAATGAATTAATCACGGTTGCCAACATCCCCATATGATCAGATGTTGTTCTATCCATGCCTTTAGTGGCACCCGCCACTCCACGATGAATATTCCCTCCACCGATGACAATAGCAACTTCGACTCCTTTCTGATTGAGGTCTTTTACCTCTAGAGAAAGGGTATCTAAGATTTCCTCGCTTACACCATGTCCCTGATTTCCTGATAAGGCTTCACCTGAAAGTTTAAGCAAGACTCTTTTATATTTCATTTTGGCCTCTTGAATGTGAGCGCCGACGATCGCTCCTGCTCACGTCGGCATACCACACGTCCTGTGCATAAAAAAGGGGGACAGTGTCCCCCTTAAGAAAGTAAAAAATTTTCTCTACTGTTGCCCCGTCATTTTGGCAATCTCATTTGCAAAATTCTCCTGACGTTTTTCTATGCCTTCACCTAAAACAAATTTCGTAAAGCGACGAATCTGGATTTTTTCCCCAAGCTTTAGGGTTAATTCATTGAGTAGATCCTTCACCGTTACATCAGTATTTTTGATAAAGGGTTGCTCCATGAGGCAAACTTCACTCGCCATCTTTTTAATTTTGCCTTCAACAATTTTTGCAATCATGTGTTCAGGCTTGCCTTCATTTTTTAGCTGAGCAGCATAGATTTCTGCTTCCTTCCTTTTAAATTCCTCATCAATGTCTTCCGCTCTTACAAACTTTGGGGAAGTAGCAGCAACTTGCATGGCCACATCTTTAACAAAACTTTGAAAATCCGAACTTTTGGCCACAAAGTCCGTTTCACAGTTAACTTCTACCATAACTCCAATCTTCCCATTATGGATGTACGAGCCAACCAATCCCTCCGCAGCAATTCTGCCCTGTTTTTTTTCGGCAGCAGCCAAGCCTTTTTTTCGCAGATGATCTATGGCCTTTTCAAAGTTGCCAGAACATTGTGTTAAGGCGTCCTTACAACTCATCATGCCAGCACCTGTTTGCTCTCTCAAACGTTTAACGTCTTCACTTGTAAAACTCATATCAATCTCGTTTTTTGTAGGTTAAAGATTACTCTACAGTCTCACCTGCAGCTTCCTCCGATTCGGACTCTGACTCAGTAGTATCAAAATCATCTTCACCAATTAAATCAATATCCTTCTCAAATTTGGTAATAATTTCTTTTTCAAGCGCCATATCTTTCTCTGGTTTGGTGAGCTTTGCGTTCTTGGAAGCTTGAGCATTTCCTTCTAAGACTGATTGAGCAAAGTATTCAGTAAACATGGCAACCGATTTAACCGCATCATCGTTACCGGGAACAATGTAATCAATCCCTGAGGGATCGCAGTTTGTATCTGCAATTGCGATAACTGGAATTCCCAAAGATCGCGCTTCTAAAACAGCAATGTGTTCCTTGGTAGGATCAACCACAAAAACAGCTCCAGGCACTTTTCGCATATCCTTGATACCACCTAAGTTTTTCTCGAGTTTAATAATATCTTTATCGATCTTTGATCTTTCTTTTTTCGTCAAGAGTTCAAAATCTCCCGTCTCTTTCATCTTTTCAACTTTGCGAATTTTATCAATTGATAGCGCAATGGTTTTAAAATTGGTCAACATGCCACCCAGCCATCTGTTCGTAACATGGAAAGCACCACATTTTGCGGCGGCCTCCTGAATAATGACAGCGGCCTGTCGCTTGGTACCGACAAAGAGAACTGGACGACCTTCGGAAGCCGTTTTCTTGATAAAATCAAAAGCTTTTTTGGCCATTGGAATAGTTTTGGCCAGATCAATGATGTAAATCCCATTACGTTCACCGTAGACATACTTCTTCATTTTGGGATTCCATTTGTGCGTTTGATGGCCAAAGTGGGCGCCGGCCTCCAAAAGACCTTTCAATGACAATTCAGACATAAATTCTCCTTTGAGGTTAATCTGATCACCCGTGCCTTAACAAAACGATTAAGGACCTCAAATCGCTGCAGGTGACTGTTAATATTTGGGAATGATGATTAACACAGCTGGCCTCAACAAGGCAAGAAGATGATGCCCTAGCCACGTGCATTAATTAACTAATCGAAGATAGAACTTTCCGAGGGCGCGAACCTTGAGCAGGACCTACAATACCCTTGGCTTCCATTTCTTCAACTAAATTTGCCGCTCTATTATATCCTATCTTCAATCTACGCTGAAGCATGGATGCGCTGGCCATCCGATGTTCCATAACAACTTGAACGGCCTGTTCAAACAGGTCATCATCGCCATCTTCGTGAGATGTTAATCCGCTCATTACGCCTGATTTATCTGATGACTCATCGGCATTTTCTATAAAATCTAATACGGCAGGATCATACTGTGTTTGAAAGGTAGAGAGACGTTCCGAAAGTGCTTCAATTTCATTTTCGTCAACATAGGAGCTATGCACCCTTATGGTATCTACCCCTTGCTTATAAAGCATATCCCCTTTCCCTAACAATTTCTCAGCGCCCATCTGATTCAAAATAGTTCGCGAATCGACGGCCGAGGTCACGCGAAAGGAAACTCGAGTCGCAAAATTGGCCTTGATGAGTCCGGTAATGACATCCACTGACGGTCGTTGAGTGGCGACAATTAAATGAAGTCCAGCCGCACGTGCCTTGGCCGCTAGACGACATACATTATTTTCAATTTCCTTGCCTGATTTGGTAAGTATCAAATCTGCAAATTCATCCACAATTATTACGATATGAGGAAGCTCGTAGCCATCACTTTCAGTCTTATAGTAGGTTTGGATTTTGGCAATAAGTTCTGTTCCAGCTTGCTTTAATTTAGAATTAAAGCCGTCAATACTTCGCACTCCAAATTCTTTCAAAATAGAGTATCGCCGTTCCATTTCTTGAACGGCCCACAGCAAGGCGACAGAGGCCATCTTGGGTTCGGTCATGACAGGCATGATTAAATGTGGCAAGCGGGAATACAAGGCCAATTCCAACTGCTTTGGATCAATCAAAAGAAGTTTCATTTGCCGAGGAGATTTTTTCACCAGCAGCGAAACCAGAATAGTATTAATAAAAACAGATTTGCCTGCTCCCGTTGAACCTGCCACGAGCATGTGAGGCATGGTGGCAAGGTCCACGATAAAGGGTCGCCCAAAGGCGTCTTTCCCCATAGCAAGCGGCAAAGCGCCCGTATTACTCTTATATTCTTGGCTCTCTAAAATCTCATTGAGATAGATTAGCTCCCTTGGATTGCGTGGAACCTCAATT
The DNA here is from genome assembly GCA_964359085.1 of uncultured Bdellovibrio sp. Taxonomy (GTDB): domain Bacteria; phylum Bdellovibrionota; class Bacteriovoracia; order Bacteriovoracales; family Bacteriovoracaceae; genus GWA2-49-15. The sequence continues at coordinate 5,445 of CAYHRT010000216.1, forward strand.
CCCACAGTTGTTCTCCCTTTCATAGGATAAACAATGCGGATCGGGGCCCCAAAAAGCGCCAAACCAAGATCTTCAGCGATAGAGGTTACTTTGGAAACTTTAACTCCAGGCCCTAATTCCAATTCGAAGGTGTCAACAACTGGACCTTTTAAAATATCAATGATCTTTCCATCAATTTTGAATTCATTGAACTTCTCTTCAATGCGGCCAATAATGTCAGAAAAATAACCTTGTTCAGGATGTGTCTGGCGACCACTCTGTGATTTAGGATTAAATTCGTTGAAAACAGCATAGTATTTTTCATCAGAAAAATTACCACCAGATGTTTTTTTTCTAGAACGCTCACTCGTGCCCTTGTCGGCGCTTAGATTACTTGTGCGAATGTCGGTCTGCACAGATGTCACTATCCCTGGAAGTATGGGATGAACACTCTGAGGTTCTGCTACTCTCCGTTGCTCACCAATAACAGGCTTCACCAAATGGTGTACTGGTTGAGCCATTGTTTTCTTTCTAAATCTACCCCACAGATTTTGAAGAATAACCAGAGTTCCTTTCACTTGCGCAATTGATTTCAGCACGAATTCTATAAATTTTTTTCTCCATACTGCCTGTCCGTATAGAAACGCTGCGGCCATACCCACACATACGGCAAACCATTTAGGTATGTTGCGAAAATAAAATTGAAGAGCATTTCCAAGAAATGCCGGAGCTACAGCATAGAAAAAGAAGAGTGTAGATAAAGCAATCAGATAAATCGCAAACACATCAAAATAATCAATGGCCCTTTTTTGTCTCAGGGGAAGACAAAAAATAAGTAACACAACGGTAAAAAATATCCACGGCCCTACTAAAAATTTCAGAAGGGATAAAAAGGAACTGCTCACGTAATTAATGAGATTAAAATGATTGTCAGAAGAGATGGATAGCATGTGGTCTGAAAGCCCATCATAAAAGAGATATGCTGCAAGTGACAATATTCCAACAATCGCCATGAAGAACACATGAATTTTAAATAATTTTTGAGGCATAGCACCTATTCTAATGCTCTCTGCAAATAAATCCACCTGGTAATATTAACCCCCCGTTATTATTGCACTGCACGCTGCGCTATTTCGGCTTTTTAGGCATAAAAAAACCCCGGCCGAAGCCAGGGTTTTATAATAATTGGTGCAT
>CAYHRT010000217.1:0-6604 GCA_964359085.1 uncultured Bdellovibrio sp.
TCCAAAAATATATTTATCGCAATAATGATGAGTTATTAAATTTAATTCAAAAACTTAAAATAAACCTCGTTATTTCCTTGGCCTCACGATCATTCTATGGGCTTGATGTTAAAACAATGCCAAGTGTCCGCTGGGTCACATTACAGCATTGGGGCGATAATTTTCAAACTGACCGAGAAAAGATTTTAGATTGTGACATTCTTCAGATTTATTCCCGCGAGTGGTGGAAAAATTTTGTAGACTCGGATCATGGCAAGAAGATCTTTCCCGCCAGTCTCGAAGCACATTCACAGATCGTTATTACAGGGTGCCCTTACCATGATATTGGTAAATATCTTGATAGAGAAAAAATTCGATTGAAATATGGCATTGCCCCCGAGAAAAGGGTTGTCCTCTATGCGCCAGTTGGAATGAATATTCCAGATTCCAGAGCAAGACGTTTTTGGCTGAAGGCATTCTTCTATTCGAAACGCTTCATCCGCCTTCAGAATTATTTTGCAAAGTTGAGCTTTATTCCACAGGACTGGCGTGTTTCTGAGCGCAACATAGTCGATGCTATTCGCGAATTCTGCGATCGTGAAAATGCAGTTCTTATTGTTAAAGGGCGTGTAAAAAAGCCCATTAGCGAGTATATCAATAAGGTCGCTGATTACGTTTTCTACGACGAAGATTTTTATCCTTCGACCATCATAGAGCTAATTAAGATTTCAGACTTGGCCATCACTCATTTTTCCAGCATGTCTTTTGAACTGGCCCATCAAGGGGTATACAATATTAATGTTAAGATAGGCCCCACTTGGGCGTTTATGAAGAAGAGTTTGTGCAAAATTTTTGGATTTGGTTTTATTTTTGATTTGGAAATTGACGGGCTCAATGAGATTTGTGATTCAGTCAGCTTTTTAAACAAGATTAAAACAAAACAATTGGATGATTTCAGAGTCATGGCCTCCAAAGTGAGTGAATTCAGTCACAAATATTTTAATGGCCCGCCCGGAGACTCGACACGCAAAACACTTGATGCAATTTTATTGGAAATGTAGCTAAGCAAAGGACTGCCCATGGCAAAGAAGGCCTTCATTACAGGAATTACTGGACAAGATGGTTCTTATCTCTCGGAGCTTTTACTTGAAAAGGGTTATGAAGTTTATGGATTGGTTCGCCGAGTGGCCTTTGAAGATGAAATGAACCGGATGGGGCGATTAATACACATTAAAGACAAGTTGCATTTAATTCCTGGTTCTCTAGAAAGCTTTCCCAGTATTTATAAGGCCATTGCTGATGTTTCACCCGACGAGGTTTATCACCTGGCCGCTCAAAGCTATGTTAGCTACAGCTTCGAGGATGAATTCTCAACCTTGAATTCAAATATCAATGGCACGCACTATATTTTATCTGCTTGTAAAAATCTAGTTCCCAAAGTGAAGTTTTATTTCGCCGCCTCCAGTGAACAGTTTGGACAAGTCAAAGTCGTACCACAAAATGAAGATACTCCCTTTCATCCCAGGTCTCCCTACGGTATCTCGAAGGTGGCGGGGTTCGAACTCACCAGAAATTATCGCGAAGGTTACAATATGTTTGCCTGCAGCGGGATTTTATTTAACCACGAGTCCCCGCGCCGAGGACTCGAATTTGTTACCCGAAAAATTACCTCTCATGTCGCCAAAATTAAATTAGGTCTGGCTGATCATCTCGAACTTGGAAATTTGGATGCCAAACGTGATTGGGGTCATGCCAAAGAATACGTCCAAGCAATGTGGCTCATGCTACAGCAAGACACGCCCGATGATTATGTAGTCGCTACGGGTGAATCCCATTCGGTTCGTGAATTTGTGGAGATTGCCTGCACTCATATGGGACTGGATTATCGAAAAGTGGTTAAGGTGAACCCCAAATTTTATCGCCCCGCAGAAGTCAATGTGCTCCAGGGCGATGCCAGCAAGGCCAAAAAGAAATTGGGAATTGATTTCAAGGTCAGTTTCGAAGCACTTGTTAAAGAAATGGTCGAACATGATCTTGAACTGTGTAAGAGTAGGATGCGATGAAGGTCAATTTAAGTGTAGGCATCCGATTGCCAACATTCTTGGCGCATAAACTGTTCTGCCTGCAGGCACCTAAAAAACGAAGCATTGTCGAAATTGTTGAGGAACGGGATTGGGTGATTAAGCGCATAGGAGTTGAGCTTAAGAAAAGATTTGCTAAACACGATTATCAGTGTGAACTTGATACTCTTCCCCTTTTTCATTCGAACAAACTAATTCATTTCGGAAGCATTAATACCTTTACTGAAAAAAAGGCCAGGATGTCGGATCGGTCCAATATTTTAGTGGCAACCATGTATCATGGGAACTTTGGCATCAATAAACAGATGGATAACAACATTAAGATGATTATAAGAAACCACCTGCGACTCGATAAGATTATTGTTTCTACCACGGAAATGAAAAGACGCATGATTAGCTGGGGCATTCCACCCGAGAAACTGGTCATCATTCCGATTGGTTTTGAAATCGAACCATTTATCAAAAGTCGTGATTTAAATAGGGCAGAGATTCGTCAAAAATACCAGATTCCCACCGATGCGATTTGCATTGGGTCTTTTCAAAAAGACGGCAATGACTGGGGAGATGGGAATGAACCTAAACTTATCAAAGGTCCAGACGTCTTTGTGAAGTCTGTATGTGAATTATCAAAAAAGTTTAAGGTTCATTGCCTCCTTAGTGGTCCAGCACGGGGTTATGTAAAAAATGAGTTACACAAAAACAACATCAGCTTCACCCATATTATGGCCAAAGATTTTTCTGAAATTGTGACATTGTATCGTTGTCTTGATCTCTACCTGGTAACCGCGCGAGAGGAAGGGGGGCCGATGTCGCTTATGGAGTCAATGGCATCTGGTGTTCCTTTAGTCTCCACTAATGTAGGGATGGCCCCCGATATGATTATTGATGGGGAAAATGCCTTTATCGTTCCTGTTGATGATGTGCAAGGATTAGTGGCAAAATCTGTGACTGTCCTGACCAATGTGGACGTACGATCAAGACTTGTTAATCATGGATTTAAAACGGTAGGGCGCTATGATTGGGATGTTTTGATAGAAGACTATGTTCGCCTTTATAAGGAGCTGATGGAAGCTAAGTTTAAGCAATGATAATAAAAAGATTGATCAAGATATTCACTGCGAAGCTTGTTCCTGTGGAAAGAATTTATGAACACGTCTGAAAAAGTTGTTCCCACTCTTACCGTCTTAACCATCAATTTCAATACCAGCGATTTTATCGATCTTCTCTTGGAATCTTTCCACCAATTAACTTCAGCCAATTATGTCGTGTGGATTTGTGACAATGGTTCAAGACCAAAAGACCAGTTGCGCTTGATTCAGAGCTGTAAGCGGTATGACAACGTGCGCATGATTTTCAGGCAGCAATCTAAACCAGGAAGTGTTGGGCATGGTGAGGCCATGGATCTGCTGATTGAAAAAGTCCAGACACCCTATTTTTTGGTGATGGATTCCGATGCGGTGTTCCTTCGCAAGAATTGGGATCAGCATTTGCTTTCTCAATTGAATGAAGTGGTGAAGGGTACTGGAACCCCTATTGTCGGGGGCAGACTCAAACACGTGGACTTTCCGGCCCCCTACGCGGCCTTATATGAGACGGCCACATTTAAGAAACTTCAATGCAAGTTTTTGCCTCAAGCTGGAAATGAAGGCCAAGGCAAAGACACCGGGTATCAAGTAAGAGAGCTGTTTTTTAAAAATGGATACAAGGCCGCAGTGCTTGACGTTGAAAATACGAGAACCTATCACCAAGGGTCATTTAAAGATATTTTGTGTGCGGAATATTATTTGCCCGGCGTCCGTGACAAAATTTTCTGCTGCCACTTCGCCCGTGGTGCCAGTGATGGTGTGGCCAAGTACAAAGACAAATTGATTTACAAAATTCCAGTCATTTCTTCACTTATTAAACGGATTCAAGGCAAGCGGGATCGGGCGCGCTGGATTCGGCGATGCAGGGAAATTCTTTTAGCAAGTCTAGATGATAATGAGTGAATAAATGCGTTAATATTTTATGAAATGTTCTAAAAAAGTGGCATCACTCAATTTTTGAATAACGATTAGATTGCAATACCAAAAAGTTATGAGACTTTTAAGAATATCTATAATGGGAAGAAATCAACCAATTCTCAACTCGGACGAAAAAAATCGCCGCCCAGGCCAGGGTGCTGATTCAGTCCCTAGACAGTCTTATACCAGTTGAGTTTGAGTGTTTTCTTAGATTCCGCGCAATCTTTCAGGTAAAGATTGATGAGAGTTTGGTAAGGAACTTCCAACTTTTTGGCCATCATTTTGAAGTATTCCACCACTTGTTTATCAAGCTTGATGGTGACTTGTTGCTTGAGCTTTTTTAAATAGCTCGGTTTAACTTCCTTCATTTTGGAAAAATCATAATTTTTTTTCATAGTCATTCTCCCTCGAAAAAATCTTTTTCCTGTCGTGATGCTCTTCGGGCGGAAATAATCCTAATTATTTCATCATTTTCACGGTAACAATGAACTACAGTGAGGATGCGATCATGCTGACTGTATCCAACGGCAATCAATCGTTCTTCGTCTCTCACTGAATGTTCCTCATCTAAAAACACCCTGATTTGGTCGCTTAAGAAAACCGTTGTGGCTTCTTTAAAAGAGACGCCGTGCTTTTTTAGATTGATTTTGGCCTTAATGTGATCCCACTCGAACTTAATCATGCATAATTATACTATAATTATGCATGATTAAGCAAGCTTGCGCGTTAAACCTGTCCCAAGCGTAACGTCGGAAGAATAGATTTCCCTCACCATATTGGGCACACTTTCGACAATTATGCTCTCGTCATTTTACAGCGAGGCCAAACTCATGTGATCTGGCCGTAGCCGGGCAGGAACTTACGAAACATAACCAACGGTTAATCTACTCATATGTGAGTTTGGATGAGAAACTTTTCTTATGCCTTTTGTCATTTTTCTTGAGGTCTCTACTGACATCACAGGAGTATTCATGGCCTCTTCCAAAAAAAGTAAATGTGCTCTAATTTTCGCGGAATGTTCAGCAAGAATATTGAGGTGGTTAGCAGTTTATCAATTGTGAAATTATTAATTTTATAGTGAAGAATCTCACTCAACTCCATCGCCGCAGTTTGAACGTTGCGGCTGCTTTTGAGTAGGAACGGACACTAAGGAGAGCCAGCTCCCTTTGAACTCATCAATTTCAGCGATGAGTCTGAGCATTTTTGGGCTGATGTTGATTTCATTTTCGTGCAATTCCATATCCATAAATGGCCATAAAATCAAGAAATATGGATATATATGGCTATTTATATGGATAATGGGAGATAGCTCTATTTCAAATTTTCCTCAGTATACAAAGTCAGCTCAATCATGCGTTCTAAAAGGTGATCGGATGAAAGGCCTACGAAATTTTTGAGGACTAATTCTTTGGAGTATAGGCGCAAAATATAACGCAATTTGAGAATTTTATTTTGAGAAGAAAAAACGAAATCGCGATGGCCATTGTTAATCACGATAAGATTTTTTTCTGAATCAAAACGCGAGCGCCAAAGTTGCCCCGGTGCTTTTTGATAGGTGTATCCAGGAATTCCTTGTTTTTGGTCACTGCTAGTACTGCTTTCCTTGATAAGTGAATCGGTAACAGTGATCAATGCTTCGGCCTCACAAGCGATATTATCTTGCTTCACGGTGACTTTGATTCGACTTAAGCAGGGTTCTTCTGGTGCGTGAAAGGTCGCAATTTCGTTGTCAATGTCAGAAAGTGTTCCAGAACCTTCCACTATTTCCCATCGAAATACTAGGCGCTCATCGATCTGACGACGCTTTTTATCTCTTGCGATTGCCCGTAACTTTCGTTCGGAATTAATTTTTGTAACGCTAGAGGCGGGCGCGATTCTGACTGAAAATAATGGGCCGACATGATCAAAGAAATCCAACTGAGGCGCCCGTGCCTTTTCATCTTCACCTTCATCTTGCTCTTGATCTGGCAATCTTTCATTCTCACTATTTACGTTAACATCGTTCCTATTATTGTCCGCCAACGGGTCATGTTTAGGACGATGAGAGAGCGCGTGAATATTAAACCAATCGTATTCTTCCGAGGGTAGTGACAAGAGGGCCTCTTTAAGGGCGCTTTGAATTTTCTTGAGCACATCTTTGCTGGCCCGCTCTTCTTCTGCCTTCTTTTGATTTTCTATGATTTGTTGCAGTTCACATTCAATGGGCGCGAGTTCATCAAAGAAACGTTCGAGTGAGTTGTCCTGAATAATCCCGAGGCGAGTGCCGGGAGTCAAATTCAAATAGGGGACGTCAATGATCCCTTGTAGATGACCACTATTCCATGGAGGTTTATTCAGATGCTCTAATTCAGAAATATTTTCAAGAACGCGCGTTCCATTGCGGTAGAGGCCAATGCGATTCTCAGGAGCATAGTTGGTGAGATAAATTTCCAAATACAGATCTGTTGCCTTGTTCGCATCTTTTCCCAAATGATAAAGCGGGCGGCCGTCAAACTGGCGGGGTTCGACTTTATATTCTGCGCGGGCCGTGCGGTCGATGAC
>CAYHRT010000218.1:0-6538 GCA_964359085.1 uncultured Bdellovibrio sp.
TTTTCAGTAAGAAAGAGGAACTTTAGTTTAAATCATTCGTTCTTTGAACAGCATCGAGAAGGAGGTAGTTTTTATTCTTGAAGTGTATACCGCATCGCTTGCTACGGGGTTTTTATTTCGGTTTCCGAAACAAATGATAGAACAAAAATATTATAATGGCTTGTTTTAATCAATTCCCATTGAGGTGATTTTTACATGGTTTACACAGCAAAACATAAAAGAGCATCCTTAGGTAAGCAAGTACATGATACTTTAGGAGAAAAAAGAAAGAAAATTCAGAAGGAACAAGAATTAATCCACACTAATGATTCACGGTCAGAAACGAAAACAGAGATGGAAAGGAAAAAAGTGGAATCAGAACAGTTAGTACCGGAAATAAAAAACTGGGTGGAAACAGATACTGTTAAAGCAACTAAAGATAGAGTAAAAAAATGGCTTTCTTTACATTATCCAGTTCATTTAATCGGACCAACCGGTTGTGGCAAAACCATCATGGCGTTACAGGCAGCCAAAGAGTTAGGTCGGCCAGTCGTCTGGATTAATGGCGACGAAAGTATAACTACTACTGATTTAATTGGAGGCTATTCCCAGGTAGAAACTACTAGTGTCCGGGATAAGTATATTCATAATGTGTACAAGGATAAGGATATTTTAAAGGCTGATTGGGTAGATAATCCCTTAACCTTAGCCTGTAAATACGGCTATACTCTAATTTATAATGAGTTTAGCCGATCAAAAGCGGTAGCGAACAATATCCTACTTTCTATTTTTAGTGAAGGAATATTAGAGCTTCCCACTCAATTTGGTGAAGAGCGTTATGTCAAGGTTCATCCTCAGTTCAGGGCAATTTTTACTTCCAATTCGCTGGAATATGCCGGGGTGCACCGGGCTCAGGATGCGTTACTCGATCGGATGGTAGGAATTTATATGGATTACTACAATCAGGAAACAGAAACAAAGATTATTGCCAGCCAAGCCGGTATCAAAGAGGAAGAAGCGCGCGTAATCACTACCCTGCTTCAGTCTTTACGAGAAAAACTTCCTGAGGAAAGCGGCCTGGGAACGAGAGCAGGGGTCATGGTAGCTCAAGCAGTAAGTCTTACCAAAAGTTTTGATAAATCTGTCATCAAGCAATTGTTAGGAGAAGTGCTTACTTCCAAAACTAAAAGCCTGTCACATTTTAAAGAGCAAATGAAAATTATCGGAAAGTTGTAACATGAACTTACTGGAAGTACAAAACAAAGTTATCCCGCAGATAACTGAACTGTTGAAAAAGGAGCCGGAAGGTATTTCGTCTCTCGAAAAGAATAATGAAGGTTGGACGGTAGTATGTGATGTTTTGGAAAAAAAGTCCGTGCCAGAAACTTATGATATCTTAAAAGTATTTGAGTTTATCGTTGATAAAGAATGCCGAATTGTCCGCTTTAAGCAGCTCAGAAAAATTCGTAGAGGAGATATAGGTTAAACAGGTTGTTGGTATGGAAATTAATAAAATAATGAGTTTGGCTCACCATTGCTTGCATTTATGTACTAATTTAAACATGGAGGAAATTGTCTTTTCTTCAGTGATGGATGCAGGTGTTTTTGTAACCACTAATACCTCCTTCTGGGAGAAAAAATTTAAGGACCACTATATTTCCTGCCGTATCAAAAGACCGGGAGCGGTTAAACCCGGTGAAAGAATTGTGGTGGACGCAACTTCTTTGGGACAGGATTTTTCGATATGGGAAGAGAAATGGAAAAAACAGGCTCAGGTAATTTGTATTTATAATATTGATGAGATAGATCAGGCTATACTAAAAAATCTGGTTGATATTCACGATAAAATGATTCTTTCGGTGAATAAACTACGGGTGCTTTCCGATAAAAATGTTGAAAAGGAGATAAATGATCTGGGCTCGGAAATGGTGGAAAATATGGTTAAAAACGGATTAAGGAATTTTTTAGTTTCCCTACTGCTGGTCCAGCCGATGTGCGGCACGGATTTGGTTAAGCTGCTGTATCAGAAATATAAAGTGTTTATTTCTCCAGGACAGCTTTATCCCACTTTACATGACTTAGAAAAAGAAGGATTATTGACCTATGAATGTAAATTAAAAAATAAGGTTTATCATATCAAAGAAAAAGAAAAGGCAGAACTCTTACTTAAAAATCACGTCAAAGCAAATTCCTTATTGTCAGAACTTTTGCTGCCGGTTTAAAATGAAAAACCCAAAGGTAAAGAATAACCAAGAAAAACAACAAGAGATTGCTACAGAGAAAACTGGAGAAAAATATTTCTACGTCTATGGCATAATTAATCGAGGAAGTTTTAAATTAGATATTAAAGGATTAAAGAACCAGCCGATCCAAAAAATTGATTTTGAGGATATCTCAGCTTTAATTAGTTTCTATCCCGATTTACATCCGGCAGCAGAAGAAAGTGAAGCGATGCATCATGCCCAGATATTAAATAAACTAACGCTCAAAACTGCAATTATTCCTATGGCTTTTGGCACGGTCTTTAAAGAGCAGAAAATCTTAGAAACCGTTCTGACCAAGGCTTATCCTGCAATTAAAAAAACTTTAGGATTAGTAAAAGGTAAAATCGAATTAGGAGTTAAAGTGATTAAAAAAGAAAATGAAGATGTTCCCGGGGAAACAAATAAAAAAATCTTAAAAGAATTGAATACCTTAAGTGTGAAAAGCCTGGCTGGGGATAAATTTAGTGATCGTCTTTTATTAAATCATTTTTTCTTAGTTGATAAAAAAAAATTCTCCACATTTTCCAATAAAATAGCCGAGCTAGAAGGGAAATATTCCGATTTAAAGTTTATGTACACCGGACCTTGGCCAGCGTACTCCTTTGTCAATATCAATATTCAGGTGGGCTAGTATGTTCATTATCGATGATGTGCTGTTGAAGATTGTAGGGATTTCCTTAAAACCCTTTGATATGATTTGGATGATGGAACTGCTGAGAAATTATGCGCTGAAGGAAAAGTACAGTTTGAAAGAAGTTAATGGCCAGCTCAAAGAAAACCGGTTATTATTTGAAATTGGCGAGCTTAGCGAAAAAGAATACCAAGAAAAAAATGAATTGCTGCTCGAGCGGCGTAAAGAAGCTGAAGAAATAATGGCTAATTTATCCCAGGATATGACAATCCAAGAACTTTAAAGAGGTGTGTTAAGATGGTTGATTCAATTGGCAAGTTTCCGATAGGGAAAAGCGCGATGGTAGGCAGAAAAAGAAAGAATTATTTATTAAGGACCATCCGAAAAGCGGAAATATGGCGGGATAAAGCAAGAATAAACTTATTCCAGCAAAGAAGGAGATATCAACGTCTGGTGGAAAGCAACCAAGCTTTAATGAAAGCCAAAAAAGCAGGTAAGCTGCCTAACTTAAATCCTAGCAGCTGCCTTAGCAAGCTAAATGAAGACGGACTAATGCCTAAATCAAGGAAGTTTGCTCTCACTCATTCCACTGTACCGGCAAAACCAAAATATTCTATTGTTAAGCCTGCAGAGAGAATTTATGGCAATAGATGGAAAAGATTTGAGAAAGAGGGCAGATTGAAATGAGTACTACTCCGCACAATACTGCTTTACCAGACCTGATTGCCCTCATTTTAGATAAGGGTCTGGTGATAAATGCGGATATTAAAATAGATTTAGCGGGAACAGAAATTTTAGGAATTAAAATAAGAGCCGCTTTAGCGAGTTTTGAAACTGCGGCTAAATTTGGATTAGCATTTCCATCCGGCACGAATTTAAATGCTCCGGCTTGGAAGGCGTTAGGCATAGAAAGTCAATGCTGTCCTCAATGCGGCAATCAGATGTTCACCAAACAAGAACACGCTTGTCACTGTGGTTGGAAGAAAACACTTCTTATTAAAGGGAATGAACAGATGGAGGTGGCCCACCGTGAAAGCTATAGTCCAGAAAGTAGAATTAAGAAGAATTGATGACGTTTGGAAAAAACATAAACCGCAGGGTTTAGGGTTCAGCGATACTGATGTGGTTATTGTAACCCTGAAAACGGAAGAAGGGAAGACCTATGATGAAGATTTTTACTGCCGGTTAAAGGCAGACGGAACTTTAGGCAGAAGTATGACTCGCGCCAGTGACAAAAGACAGCAAAACCTGCTCCAGTTTGTTAAGAAATATATTAGCTTAGACCAAAAATATAATGTCCGGGATAATTTACATACCTGGAAAGGAAAAGAAGTGGACGTAAGAAAACTTGGCGGCAGTTGCTGTATTAAACTATGAGATTCAATCCGTAAAGCGAGAAAAGGAGACCCGTGGCCAGACCAAGACTTAACCGAAGAACTTACCAAGAAAGCTGGTTAACAAAAATACCCGTTTTAGGTTACTTTTTCAGAAAGATTAAGGAAGATAGAATTCCAATTGAAACCGCATTAAAAACTGAAAAAGCAGCAGAAGGAAAAATTGAAAATGGGTCATTTTTTGGTGGACTGATAACAACTATTTCCGGAAAGTCGTTTGATACTTTGAAACTTGGGAAGAAAAGATGAAAAAGAAAAAAAATAAAGAAGAAGATAAAGAAAAGAGTATAGTGGGAAGTTTTCTTGGAAGTGTGCCTTTATTGGGAAACTTTTTTAAGGAATTAGGGAAGACGGAAACCTTTCAAAAACGATTTAAAGAAGTAGATGAACAAATCAAAGAAAATCTCAAAAAAGGAGAAAAGAAAAGATGGGGATTTGCGGCCAATATTTCAGTGAGACCAATTTTTAATGAGGTTAAAAAAGAAACATCTGAGCTCTCTTTACATGAAACTTATTTTTATGGAAGAAAGGGAAATAAACTAACCTTGGCGGTGAGGGTTCCTCAAGAGGATGTTAATTGGAAAATAGAAAGTAAAAACCTGCTTATCACCGTAGAAAATTTCAAAAAGAAGATCAAGCTGCCAGATAATTATGTAGAAATTAAAAAGAAACAATATCAAGACGGAATTTTGGTTCTGGAATTAACAAAATGACCATTAAAGTAGAAAGTGACAACTTGAAAGAAGGTTTATTAGGTTTAGTAATCGCTCTAGTAGAAATCATTAAAGAAGTTTTAGAGAAACAGGCCATTCAGCGATTGGAAGGTGGTTCTTTAAGAGAAGAAGAAGCGGAAAAACTGGGCTTAGCTTTTAAGAAGTTGGATGAAACTCTAGCAACAATCAAAAAAGAAAATAATTTGGAAAAAACTGCCGGCAAAATCAGGGCAGATTTAGACCATTTAGTTGATGATTCTATATCGAAATTAGTTGATCCTTTATTACTGGAGGCAAAAAATGTCCAATGATGCTCTTTATGTTTATGGGATAGTTAAGTTTGGAATGGATTTAGATTGGCAGGAAGAGGGCATAAAGGGACAAAATGTTTATATGATTAGCGAAGGTAATTTTAGTGCTTTAGTGCACGATGGTGAAGATAAGGCCTATGCTTTAGAAAATCCAGAAGAAATTAAGGAAATGATACTTTCCCATAACAAAATATTAGACCGGGCCATGGAAGATTTTTTGGGAGTGCTTCCTTTATCTTTTAATACTATTATCCGGAAAGGGACAGATTCTGCTCATGCTAATCTTAAAAAGTGGTTACATGATGACCAAGAAAGATTAGAAGGAATCTGGAATAAAATTGAAAGGAAAAAAGAATATGGTTTAAGGGTTTATTATGAAAAGGAAAAACTTCTCCTAGAAGCTTCCACCCATAAAGAAGTAAAAACTATTGAAAAGAATTTAGAGGGAAAAAGTGAAGGTTTAAGTTACCTTTTACAAGGCAAAGCGAAGTCTAAAACTCAAGAGATTTTTCAGGAAAAAGTTAATCAACTAAAACTGGAATTTTTTGAATGTATTAAAAAAATAACTGAAGATGTAGTAAACAATCCTTCCCGAATTTCTCTGGAGGAAGAAAAAGATTTACTCGTAAGCTTATCAGTTTTGATAGAAGAAAAAGAAATCAATGAAATTAAAGAATTGTTAGAGAGAAAAGCAGGGGATTTTCCCTTCCAAGTAGCCGGCCCTTTTGCGCCCTACTCTTTTGTATAAAATGGAAACTAATAAAATCGGAATCGTAGAATTAATTGACCGGACTCTGAATAAAGGAGTCATTCTAAACGCTGATTTAGTTATAACCGTTGCTGATGTGCCGTTGTTGGCAGCAAATATAAGATTGGCTTTAGCCAGTGTCGAGACCATGCTCAAATATGGGATGATGCAAGATTTGTTAAGACCAACTTTATTAAAAGAAGGAGAAAAGAAAATAGAAGTCGTGAAAAACATCTAAATTCTCTGATTTTCTTAATACTGTTTACTTACGTAGTAAATTTACACCCTTTTTGTTAAACCCCCTAATTTCACCTAGAGGTATCAACAAGCACTTCTCCCCCATTCAACTCTCATTTTGCTTTCTTTCGCACCTCTTTCCTCATTTTTTCATTATCCTTGCTTCGGGGTTCCAACTTAAGGCTTTTGGCAGAGCCATCAACGTACGTTTAAACCCATAAGAGAACCGCCTCGCCTCTCCGGAATATGAAAAAATTTCGG